>JAEEHC010000007.1 GCA_016280635.1 Erysipelotrichaceae bacterium | reverse complement strand
TGGCGTCGCCCTCGATCATGACCTCGATGAAGGCCTTGTTGATCATGTCCATTTCCTTCTGGCAGTCCTTGTACTTGAAGGACATCTCTTTGCCGCCCACAATGGCGGGCAGCTCGGCCAGGTCGTTGGGAACGGTCCAGTCCAGGGTCACGTTGGAGAAGGGCGCCTGGGTGCCCCAGCGGGAGGGGGTGTTGACGCCGTAGATGAAGGACTCCACGCACTTCTTCACCTGGTCGTAGGGCAGGTTGTCCGCCTTGACGAAGGGGGCCAGGTAGGTGTCGAAGGAGGAGAAGGCCTGGGCGCCGGCCCACTCGTTCTGCATGATGCCCAGGAAGTTGACCATCTGGTTGCACAGGGTGCTCAGGTGGCTGGCCGGGCTGGAGGAGATTTTTCCGGGAACACCGCCGAGCCCTTCCTGAATCAGCTGCTTCAGGGACCATCCGGCGCAGTAGCCGGTCAGCATGCTCAGGTCATGGATGTGGAAGTCGCAGTTGCGGTGAGCGTTGGCGATCTCCTGATCATAGACCTCGCTCAGCCAGTAGTTGGCGGTGATGGAACCGGAGTTGTTGAGGATCAGACCGCCGACCGAATAGGTAACGGTGGAGTTTTCCTTGACGCGCCAGTCGATCGCCTTGACATACTGGTCAACGATCTCCTTGTAGTCCAGGATCGTGGACTTCATGTTTCTGATCTTTTCTCTCTGCTTGCGGTAGAGGATGTAGTTCTTGGCTACGTCGTTGTAGCCGGCCTGGGACAGAACGCGCTCGGCGCTGTCCTGGATGTCTTCGACCTCAATCTTGTCATCCTTGATCTTTGGTTCAAAATCGCTGGTCACCATTAAGGCCAGCATGTCGATCACGCTGGGGTGATACTGCCTTCCGGTGGCGTCAAAGGCCTTGCTTAAGGCTGCGGAAATCTTCTTGATATCAAAATCGACAATCGTGCCGTCTCTCTTTATTACCTGATACATGACTTTGTCCTCCCTTATCTCAAGTATGTTGTCGCGTTAACGGTCTGAACTTCTCTTACGATCTCTTCCATCTCCTGCTGGCTGTAGCCGGTGACATTGGGGTTGATCAGGTTGCCGCTGTTGCGGAATGTCTGCAGGAAGTACTTGCTGCCCCTGATCATCTTGGCGATCTGCTTGAGATCGTCAGCGGTATGGAAGTCTTTTACTACGGTGGTGCGGAACTCGTAGTCGATGCCTGACTTCTTCAGAAAGTCGATCGACTTGCGGTAGTTCTTCAGCTGGCTGTCGCTGATGGCGACGCCGGCAGTGAGTGAATACTTATCCCAGGTATTCTTGATGTCCATGGCAACGTAGTCGACGTTGCCGCTCTCAACGGCCTTCTTGAGCTGCTGGGGCAGCGAACCGTTGGTGTCCAGCTTGACCAGATAGCCCATTGACTTGATCTTGTCAATGAAGTCGAAGATTCCCGGCTGCAAAAGCGGTTCCCCGCCGGTGATGCAGACGCCATCGAGCAGGCTGGTTCTTTTCTGCAGGAATTCCAGAACTTCATCCGGATCGTAGAAAGGGTATCCTTCGGGGATGAAGACCAGGTCTTTGTTATGACAGAAGGGGCATTTGAGGTTGCAGCTGGCGGTAAAGACCGTACAGCCGACCTTGCCCGGATAATCCAGCAGGGTCAGTTTCTGCAGTCCGGCGATCTTCAGATGCTGGTAGGAATCATCGACCGCGAAACTGCGGGAATTGGCCGTCAGCTGATCAAGCAGATCCTCACTCTCTTCCCGGACATCCTTAAGCAGCTGGTTGGTGCACTCGTTGCGGATCTTGTAGAGATTGTTGATGATCTCCCGGGAAGTGGAAGTTGTATAGAGGTGCTTGATGCGCTTATCCTGCTGATCGTTGACTACCTCAATGTATCCGCACTCCAAGAGTTTCTGAATGGTCTTGGTGGTGGTGCCCTTGTCCAGCTCGGCATAGGTGGCCAGCTGCTGGGCCGTCAGTCCCTCATGCTCATTGATGATGATCAGGGAAAGCATTTGACCGGATCCGATGTCATAGTCGGTCAGATGCCGGTCAAAGTACTTGTTGACGTTCCGGTAGAGCGCAGAAATATTAAGCAACAAATTGTTCTTATCTTCTGTCATATCTATTGCTCCGTTGAGTATTGAATTAGTTGCGTTTCCAACTTTCTTCTACATTATTCTACAAGGGCTATTGGACTATTTCAAGGGGAATGACCGCAAATATCTGAAAAATAATCGGGCGGTTTGGTATAATTGAAGGGGAGATTAAACAATGAAAAAAGAACATTATGGGAAAGTAAACAACAATGAGATTTCTGTCTACACTTTGACCAACCGCAACGGCGTCAGCCTTTCGGTCAGCGATTTCGGGGCCACGATCCTGAAACTGCTGGTGCCCGATCACAGCGGCAAGCTGGCTGATGTCGTATTGGGCTATGACCGGCTGGAAGGCTACAGCGTCGAGAACGGTGAGTTCATTGGCTGCGTCGTCGCCCCTAACGGCAACCGCATCGCCAGGGGTTCCTTTGAACTCAACGGCATCCGCTACCATCTGGACATCAATAACGGCGTCAATAATCTGCATACCCACTTTGAGCTTGGAGCCGCCAAGAAGATCATGGACGTGGAGATGAAGGAAGATGAGATCGTCTTCCGCTGCTGCTTCGCCGACATGGAGGCCGGACTTCCCGGCAACCGTCTGTTTTCGGTCAGCTACCGGCTGGATGACGATAACCGGCTGATCATTACCTATGAAATGACTTCCGATAAGGACACCATCTTCAACCCCACCCAGCATTCCTACTTCAACATGGCCGGCCATGACAGCGGCAGCATCCTCAACCAACAGCTGCAGCTGAACGCTGATTACTTCACACCGGTTGATGAGACCCTGATCCCCAGCGGTGAACTCAGGGCCGTCGAAGGCACGCCCTTTGACTTCCGGCAGATCAAGCCGATTGGCCGGGACATGGACTTAAGCGATCAGCAGCTGGGCTTTGGCAAGGGCTATGACCACAACTTCGTGATCAATGACTATGACGGTACGCTCAGGTATTTCGGCTTGCTGAAAGATACGGTTAGCGGTCGGCAGATGCGCTGCTACACCACCCAGCCGGGCGTCCAGGTCTATACGGCCAACTATCTGGAGAGAAAGGACGGCAAGGAGGGAATTCAGTACCAGCCCAATGACGGTGTCTGTCTGGAGACCCAGTTCTTCCCGGACAGCGTCAACCATCCGAATTTCCCCCAGGCCCTGCTGAAAGCCGGCGAGCCCATCTGTTACCAGACCGTCTACGCCTTTGAGTGGTAGGATGAAAAAAGTCTATCTGATGCTGACGAAATCCTCGACCGGGATCTCGACATTCATTAACTTGCTGACCAAGGCCAGATATACCCATTCTTCCTGCTCGCTTAACAGCGCGCTGGATCCGGTATATTCGGTTGGCCGTCACTTTACCTTTCTGAACTGGCCGGCCCACGTCAAGGTCGAGCCGTTCGATTCCGGTTTCTACTGGTGGCACCGCTGGGCAAAAGTGGGCATCTACAGCCTGGAAGTATCCGATGAGGGACATAGGAGGATGCAGGAATTCGTTGACGAGCAGTTTGAAAAGAAACTCAAGTTCGCCATCATGGGCCTGTATTACTGCGGAAGGAACATCAGGAAGGAATATGAAAACAAGATGTTCTGTTCCCAGTTTGTGGCCAATGTCCTGAAGGCCAGCGGCGAGATCGACATACTCAAGGACCCGGCTCTGTTTCACCCGATGGACTTCCTGAAGATAAAGGGCATCAAGGAAATCTATCTGGGCCGCATTAAGGATCTGGCTCAGTATCTGAAGGATAACGGAACGATAGAATAGAAAAAAAGCGGAATCAACCGCTTTTTTCTTCTGAATGGTCGGAATGACGGGATTCGAACCCACGACCTCTGCGTCCCGAACGCAGCGCTCTACCAAGCTGAGCTACATTCCGTCTAAAACATTATAGCAGACTTATTAAAAAATTGTATAATAATTTTGGAGGGAATTTAACATGAAATATTTCTTCTTCGCATTAGCGGCGGTAATTGTGCTGGCGGTTATCTATTATATCACCACTCACAACACGCTGGTAGAGCTGCAGAACCGGATTTCAGAGGCCTTTTCGACCATGGATGTCTACCTGGTCAAGCGGTCTGATCTGATTCCCAACCTGGTCGCGACCGTCAAGGGTTATGCCAAGTACGAGTCCGACACGCTGGAAAAGGTCATCGAAGCCCGCGGCAAGGTGCTGGGCGCAACGAGCAACGCCGATAAGCTGGCAGCGGAAAACGAACTGACCGGTGCCATCAGCCGGCTGTTCGCCCTGGCCGAGAGCTATCCGGATCTGAAAGCCAATGCCAACTTCCTTTCCCTGCAGTCGGACCTGAAGGAAATGGAAAGCGACATCGCCTCAGCCAGAAGGTATTACAACGGCGTGGTCAGAAGGTACAACACCATGTTGCAGACCATCCCCAGCAGGTTCGTCGCTTCATCGATGGGCTTACAGAGAGAGCCGATGTTTGAAGTCGCCGATGAGAAGCAGAGAGAAAATGTTAAGGTCGAGTTCTAGTATGAAAAAGTTATTTCAGTTACTGTTGATCGTTCTGCTTGGCTTAGGCCTGCTGGCTCCGGTAGCTACCGAAGCCAAGGAAGCCTTTGACATCATCACTCATGATGTTGATATCACCGTCAATGAAGACGGAACCTTTGACGTGATTGAAGAAATGAGCGTCACCTTCTCCGCCAGAAGACATGGCATCTATGTAAACATCCCCTCCGAATATCACATGACCTGGCAGAAGGACGGCGAAGAGATCTCCAAGTACTATCGCTTTCCGATCACCAATGTCAAGATCTTATCCTCACATGACCGGGAAATCGACCACCATGATTCCTATACCCGCATCCGCTTCGGTTCGGAAGACCGCTATGCCGATAAGCAGGAAACCTATAAGTGGAGTTATACCATCAACACCCGCGATCTGGATCTGGATGGCGTGGAAATGGTCTTTTTGAACATCATCACTAATGGCTGGAACACCTCAACCGATGCTACCCATTTCACCCTGAGGCTGCCCAAGAGCTTTGATGCCGGCAAGATCTATACCTCAACACCCGGCGGCGAGATGCTGCAGGGGGTTGGCGAACTGGACGGTGTCCGGATCTCCGTCGATGGCAACGTCATTACCGGCGTCTGCGAAGAAAGGATCGAGTCCAATGAGAGCATCACCATTCAGGTGATTCTGGATCAGGGCTATTTCAACTTCCCGGACATCAACCGCTACGGCAAGACCGCCATCATCATTTCCGCCTTCTTCACTCTGGCGGTAGGCATTGTCTTTCTGATTTACGGAAGAGACAAGGAAGTCATCCGTACTGTGGAATTCCATGTCCCGGCCGGCATGACCTCAGCGGAAGTCGGCACGGTTATTGACGAGGAAGTAAACGACCGCGACGTCATATCCCTGCTATTGGACTGGGGCCGGCGCGGCATCATAACCATTCATGAGACAGAAAAGGACCTGATTCTGGAAAAGCGCAGCGAATTGGAGGACAGCGCCCGCGATTATGAGCGCATTCTGTTCAACCGCATCTTCAATAACCGCAAGAGAGTCGCTGTCTCCGTTTTGAAAAACAAGATCTGGAATACCATCGGTCTGGTCAAGGAAAAGATTGAAAAGTACTATTCGACCAAGCTGCGCTCGCTGTCAACTAACATCTCCATTGTCCTGCAGCTGATCCTGGCCGCCTTCGCGTTTTTACCGATCACGCTGCAGACCTTGTTGACCTATTACTTCTATTACCGCGATCTGTTTGTCCTGTTCATGACCGTCTTCCAGATCATCATGCTTGATTCACTGATGTATCTGCTGATCCGCATTCACAAGACCAGATACATCATTGATACCTGGAAGTGGTGGCAGAAGCTTTTGGCCGGTGCCGGTTTATTGCTGCTGCTGCTGATTCCCGCCGGCATGATGTTCGGTGTTCTGCTGTCCGCCAAGGTGCGCATCACTCAGGGTCTGGCCATCATGGGCATTCAGATCTCCCTGATGATGTTCATCATGTTCATGCGCCAGCGCACCGACTACGGCAATACCGAGCTGGGTCGGATCCTGGGCTTAAGGGACTTCATCCGGGTTGCTGACGGTGACAGGTTGAAGGAACTGGTCGAGGAGAATCCCTATTACTTCTATGACATCCTGCCTTATGCCTACGCTCTCGGTCTGACCGAGATCTGGACTGAGCATTTCAAGGATCTGGGAGTCAGAGACTGCGACTGGTATGATTCCTACCGTCCCTATAACGACCACTACGCGATGATGCACTCTCTGGAATACCAGATGCATAACTGCCAGCGGTCCTTCGCCTCGATGCCGGAAACCTCATTCAGCGGCGGCTCATCGGGCGGTGGCTCATCGGGCGGCGGCGGTTTCTCCGGTGGCGGCGGTTTCGGCGGCTCCTCGGGAGGCAGCTGGTAAAAAAGAAAATAAATCACGGCTTTCGCGCCGTGATTTTTCTTTCCCGGAATAATTGTGATAAAATTATAAGGTATGAAAAGACTGAAGACGATATTACTGATTATATTGGGTAACTTTCTGCTGGCCGTTTCCGTCAACTACTTTGTTCTTCCCTATGATGTGCTTTCCGGCGGCTGTGCCGGCATTGCCCTGATCACCAAGGAACTGTTTGGCTGGGATACCACCATCACCATTGATGCCCTGGTCATCATCTTCTTCATCATCGGCTACTTCTTTCTGGGCCGGGAGTTTACGCTGAAGACGGCCTTAAGTTCCATCGTCTACCCGATCTTCATCACCGTTCTGTCCTGGATCGACATCAGAATCGAAGCCGACCAGCTGTTAATGAGCATTTTCGGTGCCGTCGTCGCCGGAGCCGGGATCGGCATCGTCATCCGCGAGAATGCCTCCACGGGAGGAACGGACGTGCCGCCGATGGTCATCCACAAGTATACCGGCTTGCCGATCGCCGTTCTGATGGGCATCTTTGACGGCCTGCTGGTGATTGCCGGCTTATTGGCTTATTCCATTCAGGACGTCATGATCGGCCTGATCTACATCTACATCTCAAATGCCATCATTAACGAGGTCATCATGCCCAGAAGCAGCAGCGTGGCCCTGTTCATCATCTCCGACTACAAACCGGAGATCTGCGATTACATTCATACCACTCTGGAAAGAGGCACGACCATCGTGCCGGCCAGAGGCGGCTATACCGACAGCGACCGGGAGGTCATCATGACCGTCCTTTCCAAGAACCAGTACAATCTGCTGGCCGAAAGGATCGAGGAAATCGACCCACAGGCCTTCATCATCGTCTCGGAAGCCAAGGACGTCAAGGGGGAGGGTTTCTCCTACGATTACCGCGTCTAACTTGTTAATCCGGATCATTTGCGTTAATATTAACTAAATGGAGGGAAGCCATGATAACACTTGAGAATGTATCAAAACAGTATAGAAAAAGCGGAACCCATGCCCTCAACAATGTCAATCTGACCATCAATGACGGTGAGTTCGTATACATAATCGGTGAAACCGGTAGCGGCAAGAGCACGCTGATCAAGCTTCTGGACGGCGAAGAAAAGCCGACTTCCGGAAAGGTAATGGTCAACGGCATCAACGTCGGCCGTCTGCGCTTTGCCAAGGTCCCCTATTACCGCCGCCGCATCGGCGTGGTCTTTCAGGACTACCAGCTGATCACCACCAAGACCGTCTTTGACAACATTGCCTTTGCCATGGAAGTCATCAATAAATCCCGTAAGGAGATCAATGAAAGAGTCCGGGAGGTCCTGGACATCATTGAACTTTCAGCGGAATTCAATAACTATCCCGACCAGCTTTCCGGCGGCCAGCAGCAGCGTGTCGTCATCGGCCGGGCCATCGCCAACAATCCCAGGCTGATCATCGCCGATGAGCCGACCGGCAACCTCGACCCGCGCCGCTCCAAGGAGATCATCGAACTGCTGGAAAAGATCAACCGCCAGGGTACCACCATCATCGTGGTCACCCATAACGACATCCTCGTCAACACCTACCGCAAGCGGACCATCACGCTGGATAATGGCTTTGTCATCAATGACAATCCGGAAGGAGGCTATTACCATGTTTAGAAGAATCGGCAGGGCATTCAAGGAAGCCTTCTGGGGCATTACCCATCACTTTGCCATGGCTTTTTCCACGGCCAACGCCGTGACTCTGACCCTGGTTCTGGTCGTCGTCTTTACCGTGCTGGTCGCCAACATTTCCCGGATAACCATCGATGTGGAAGGCGACATCCAGATCTACGCGCCGATCTCCGACAGCGTTGCCGATGATGACCTCGGCTCCCTGAAGAACCGCATTGAAAAGATTCCCGGTGTCATCCGGGTCGAATATTCCAGCAAGGAGGCGGAGCTGCAGAGTCTGATCGACAGCTTCGGCGATGACGGCAAGATCTTTGAGATCTACACCGGAGAAAACAATCCGTTGCCCAGGGCTTTTCTGATCAGCGTGGGCACCGGCTATTCGCTGGCCCAGATCTCTTCTCAGGTCGAACTGATCGAGGGAATGGAGTCAGCCACCTATGGCGGGGCGACCATTGAGGATTTCGTCTCCCTGCTTTCCGGCATCCGGACGGTCGGCTACGGCTTCGCCCTGGCTCTGACCGCTTTGGCTGTCTTTCTGATCTACAATACCATTCAGATCACCATCAATACCCGTAAGCAGGAACTGGGCATCATGAGGCTGTGCGGTGCCAACAACAGCTACATTACCGCCCCGCTGGTACTGGAAGGCATCTTCATCGGCATGATGGGTGCGGTCATACCAATCCTGCTGACCATTTTCGGCTATCGCTATATCTATGAGCGGATGAATGGACAATTGGTTTCCGGCATTCTGAAGCTCATCCCGGTTTATCCGTTTGTCTATTACGTGTCGGCCTTTGCCCTGGGCATCGGCGTTATCGTCGGCCTGGTCGGGTCAATGCTGTCGGCAAACAAGTATCTGAGGTGGAAACGATGAAGAAACTGAGACGTCTGATCCGCATGCTCATCTTCGCTGCCTTCATCATCGCTGTCTTCTCCTGGACGCAGAAGCGGGTGACTCTGGCAACGGAGGGAAACAATGACTTCTCCGAGCGGGAAGACTATTACTACGAACTGTGCTCCGGCACCGATCTTTCCGATGAGGACAAGAAGGTCTGCAAGCTCTTCCGCGATTATCTGGAAGAGAAGCAGGAAAAGCTGGAACAGGAACTGAAGGACCTGGAGCGGGACATCAATGCCCTTAAGGCGGACATTGCCAACCAGGGCAAGAAGATCAGGGAATATACCGATAACATCGAAGCGCTGGAAAGGCAGATCACTTCGATCAACAAGACAGTCACGATGATCGAGGAGAACATCGAAGTGCTCGGCAAGCAGATAACCGAGAGAGAAGAGAAGATCAAACAGCTCGACATTCAGATCCGGGAAGGCATGGTCGTTGCCCAGGCCCAGAACAGGACCAACAGTTATGTCAAGTTCGTCATGGGTGCCAATTCCTTCGTCGATCTGCTGAGAAGGATCAGCGCCATCAACAACATCACCAACTATAACCACAGCAAGATCGAGGAAATGGAACACGAAAAGGCATTGCTGCAGGCTGACCGACAGGAACAGCAAATCCAGAAGGACAACCTGATCGCCCAGAAGGCAGAACTGAAGCGCAAGCAGGATACCTATACCAAGCTGCGTGACATGACCGAAGAACTGATCGACGCCTTCCATGAGCAGCAGGCGGAACTGATGGAAAAATACGACAAGCTTGACAGCGACAACAAGGAGCTTGAAGAGGCCATCAAGAACATCAACAAGGCTCTGGAATCCTTCACCGGATCCAAGGGCTTCGGTAAGTTCGTCAAGAACAAGCGCATCAGGATCAATTCCGGCTGTTACTATTACCATGTGACTTCCGGCGGCTTCCACGCGGCCATCGACGTCGGCGGACTGGGCTACGGCACGCCGCTGTATCCGATCGCCAACGGCTATGTCTTTGCGGCCAAGGCCGGCTGCGCCTATAACGGCGGCTATGCCGGCAACACCTGTAACGGCGGCCGCGGCAACCATGTCTTCATCATCGTGGAGATCGACGGCAAGTACTACACGGTTTACTACGAGCACCTGACAGCGGTCAATGTCAAGGTCGGTGAACTGGTTTACAAGGAAAAGACGGTGCTTGGTACTTCCGGAAATTCCGGCAACTCTACCGGCCCGCACCTGCACTTTGCCATCTATTATCAGGGCAAGGTCGGTGAGACGACGATCCCGCAGATCGTCAATCTGTACAAGAAGTACGGCATCAGGTTCGGCCTGAAATACGACATCACCGGTTCCTGCGCCTACCGTAAGAACAAGGCGCCCTGCTACATGAATCCGATGGACATTTACGGATTCGCGTACCACCAGTATTACTGGATCGGCGATTAACAGCTGACAAGAAGAAAGCGGACTGAGTTGTCCGCTTTTCATATGGATATGTGAGGGCTAGAGCAGCGGCTGCGTGATGAAGTCCAGCTTCAGCCCTTCCAGGATCGTATCGCAGGCCGCCAGCAGCGCCGCGCTGTTTTTCAGCTGAGCGTGGTCGTGGGCATCATAGCCATACAGGCATCTGACCGGATAGAGCTGGGCAATCTGCCAGAACTGCCGGAAGGGGTAGATGCAGTGGTCGCCGTCAGCGTAATGGCGTTTAGGCTTCAGCAGGTGGTTGAGGTTGACCTCCAGAGGCGTACCGGTCTCGGCGGCGGCCTGACAGATCTGATGGCTGATCTGCCGGCAGGTATCGTCAAACTCCCTGATGCCGGCGCAGAAGTAATCGGGATGGGCGAGGTAAAGAAAGGGAACGCGGTGCAGTCCTTCCTCAATGAGACGGCCGTAGGTAAGCAGTCTTTCCCGGTCGGACTGACCGCCAGCGTAGTCGAAGAGGGCGTCAGGATGGTCATAATGCTGGCCGCAGATCAGGTATTCACCCTTCTTCAGCAGCACCTTTTCGATGTAATCCTGATATTCCGGGAAGTATTCCATTTCAAAACCCACTCTGATCTCCAGCTGGTCAGCATGCTTTTCTCTCAGGGAAGCAATGGAGCGGAGGTAATCATCCATCTGGCCGTAATCCATGCGGTCAGATGGCTTGGAGCGGTCGGGATAGGGGGCGTGGTCGGAAAAGCCCAGAGTGGCAAAACCGGCCTCAATGGCCGCCCTTGCATATTCCCCGTCTTCACAGAGAACGGCATGGCCGCAGCGGTAAGTATGGGTATGGTAGTTGAAGTTCTGTCTCATGGATGACTCTCCTGTACTTCAATTATACCCGCAGAGGGTCATTTATGCTAAAATAAACGAGGTGAGGTTTTCGTATGAATAAGAAGAACATAGGAAAGAAAATTTTGGCAGCAACCTTCATATTGCTCATAACAGTCTTCATCTTCGGCCTGGGCTACATCTCCGGAACGCTGTTTTCCGGCAGCGGCAAGGGCAGTGGCACACCGGCCGATCTCAATACCCTTGACAGCGTCAAGTCGCTTCTCCGTACCGATTTCCTGTATGGCGAAGATACCGATAAATACAATGAAAAACTGATCGATGACGCCATCAGAGGCATGGTCAACGCTCAGAATGATCCCTATACCCAATACATGTCCAAGGAAGAGCTCGATGCCTTTACCTCTTCACTGGATGCCAGCATCGTCGGCATCGGTGTGCGCTACAGCGAACTTGAGGACAGCGGCATTCTGGTAAGTGAGGTTCTGGAGAACTCGCCGGCTGAAGCCGCCGGTGTTCAGGCCGGCGACATCATCATCGCGGTCGACGGCCGCGGGGTCGAGACCTTTGAGTCGCAGGAACTGCTTGACAGCATCCGCGGTCTGGAGGGAACCGATGTCGTCATCACCGTTCAGCGCGGCAGTGAAAAGAAGGACATTAAGATCACCCGCGGCAGGATCTCCACTACCTGTTCCAGCCGGATGGATGGCAAGGTCGGCATTCTGACCTTCAACTCCTTCTCCGACGGCAGCGTCGCGGAGATGAAGCTGCACCTGGAAAAACTGCAGGCTGCCGGGGCAACCTCTCTGATCATCGATCTGCGCGACAACGGCGGCGGCTATGTCTCCACCCTCGATGGCGTCAGCGCCTTCTTCATGAACAAGGGCGACATCATCATGCGGGAGACGGACCGCTACGGTTATGAGACCATCGACCGCTGCAAGAGCGGACCGGCCTACAGCTATGACAAGATCGTCATCCTGATCAACGGCGGTTCTGCCAGCTGCTCGGAGGTCTTCACCATGGCGATGATCGAAAACTGCGGTGCCATCACGGTCGGCGATGTCAGTTATGGCAAGGGCGTGGCTCAGGTGACCAGGATGCTGAAAAACGGCGGGGCCCTGAAATACACCGACCTGGCCTGGATCAGTCCCAATGGCGTTTCCGTTTCCGGCAGCGGCATCAAGCCTGATTACGAAGTTCGGCTGCATGAAGCCCTCTACATGAGCTATCTCACCCTGGAAGACGGGGAGACTTATCAGTACGATAGTGTCAGCGAAAAGCTGATCAACATGCAGCAGATGCTGGACTTTCTGGGCTATGACATCGACCGCTTTGACGGCTACTTCTCCCAGAAGTGCGCCACAGCACTGACGGCTTTCCAGAAGGCCAATGGCATGGAAGCCAACGGTACGCTGGACCAGACAACGGCCATGCGGCTAAACAGCGCCGTGGTAACGGCCTGGGCGCTGCAGAAGGATAAATATGATGTCCAGATGCATAAGGCACTGGAGATCGCCCGCAGCAAATAAGCAATAGAAAACTCAGCGGCCGCTGAGTTTTTTGCTGGATCAATTGACCGGGTAGAGCCGGCGGAAATGGAAACTGTACCAGATCTGGGAAATGATGCCGCACAGCAGGTTTGACAGGATCATGGCCATCCAGATGCCCAGAGGGCCCAGATCCGTGAAGGTGCGGAAGAACAGCAATAGTGGCAGCCTTAACATCCACAGCCTGAGCAGATTGACAAACAGCGAGGAGCGGGTGTGCCCGGAACCGTTGAACATGGCCAGGATGGTATTGATCCAGACCATGAAGAAGATGGTACCGATGGAGAAGCAGCCGTAGATGATGCCGTTTTCCAGCAGTTCTGACGAGGCGTTACCGACCAACAGATGCGCCAGCGGCCGGGTCAGCGGCAAGCCGATGGCCAAAAGGCCGACGGAAAGGCCCAGACCCAGCAGCATGGTCTCCCGGAAGCATTGACGGGCCCGCTGATTATTGCCGGCACCGACCGCCTGACCGACCAGGGGGACCGGGGCGGAGGCCAGGGCATTGATGGGGATGTAGAAGAGTGAGGACACCTTGTTGCCCAGGGCATAGGCTGACATGATGATCGATCCGTAGGAAAGGATGAAACTGTTCATGATGATGAAGCCGAATTCCATGGCGAAGGTACCGGTGGAAGCCGGCAAGGCCGTTTTGACGATCTCCTTCAGGATGGAACGGTCAAAGCGATGCTTGCGGAAGTCAACGCGGACATCCTGCTGCGGGGCAAACATGCCGATCAGAGCGATGGGACAGACCAAGAGCTTGCTGACGGTGGTGGCCAGAGAGGCGCCCATCATTCCCCAGTTGAAGTTGAAGATGAAAAGCGGGTCGAGCAGGGCGTTGAGGATGCTGGCCGCGATGTTGAGGATGACGGCCGAGCGGGTATCACCGCCGGATTGCCGGAAGGCCTGGAAGATGGTCAGAATGTAGACGCAGATGAAGTTGGGGGCCAGACCGATCAGGTACTGGCGGGCATATTCAAAGATGTCCTGCGGAGTGTTAAGCAGGGTTAGCAGCTGACGGGGGAAAAGCAGGCAGCTGCCGGAAATGAGCAGGGCGATCAGCATGGCGATCGCAAACAGGGTAGTGGCGATCTGGCCGGCCCTCTTGCGCTGTCCGGCTCCCAGAGCGGAGCTGATCAGGGCCATGCCGGCAGCGGAAAGACCGGTAGCGAAGGCGCTGCCGCACAGGTTGATGTTGCTCATGATGGAAACGGCACCGACCTGCAGCTCACCGAGCCGGGAGATGTAGTGGGTGTCGACAAAGCCGTAGAGCACATTGACCAGATTAAAGGCCATTAACGGCAGGGCCATCTGGATCAGTGATTTGCGGATATTTCCATGTAGAAGGTCTCTCTTGCTTACTCGTGCCATGCTTCCATTATAGTGCCTTAAAGCCGCAAATGGTAAAATGAAGTGCCTTAGAAAACGCATATAGTTTATAATTAGAATATGTTCAAGCTTCATTCACAGTTTCAGCCGTTAGGCGATCAGCCGCAGGCCATCGAAAAACTCGTTCAGGGTCTGCAGGAGGGAAAACAGTATCAGGTATTGCTCGGGGCGACCGGCACCGGCAAGACCTTTACCATGGCCAACGTCATTGCCCGGGTAAACCGGCCGACGCTGGTCTTTGTACACAACAAGACGCTGGCCGGTCAGCTTTACAGCGAACTGAAGGAGTTCTTCCCGGAAAACCACGTGGAATACTTCGTTTCCAACTTCGATTATTACCAGCCGGAGGCCTATGTACCCAAGACCGACACCTACATTGAGAAGAACTCGATGATCAATGACGAGCTCGACATGCTGCGCTTAGCGGCCTATAACGCCGTACTGCAGGACCGCGACACCATCATCGTGGCTTCCGTTGCCTGCATCTACGCGGCTTCTGATCCCAGACAGTACAGGGACATGTTCTTTACCCTGAAGGCCGGGCAGAAAATCGACCGCCGCTCACTGCTGCAGCTGTTTGTCGACCGCCAGTATGTCCGCAACGATCTGGAACTCAAGCGCGGCACCTTCCGGGTCAGAGGCGATGTCATTGATGTCTGCCTGGGCTATACCGATGCCTACATCCTGCGCATTGAGATGTTTGACGATGAGATCGACCGGATCACGGAGATCGACACCATCACCGGCAAGACCCTTAACGCCTATACCCTCTACAACATCTTTCCGGCTACCGGCTATGCCAAGAACAAGGATGACATCCTGAGAGCCTGCGATAACATTGAGGCCGAACTGGAAGAACGGCTGAAGTACTTTGAGGACCAGGGCAAGCCGCTGGAAAGGGAACGGCTGGAACAGCGCTGCCGTTATGACCTGGACGCCCTGAGGGAATTCGGTACGTGCTCGGGAATCGAAAACTATTCCCGGCAGCTGGAATTCCGCGCTCCCGGCTCCAAGCCTTTTACCCTGTTTGACTATTTCCCGGATGACTACCTGATGTTCGTCGATGAATCGCATGTTTCCCTGCCGCAGGTCAGGGGCATGTATAATGGCGACCACAGCCGTAAGAGTACTCTGGTAGAATATGGTTTCCGGCTGCCCAGCGCGCTGGACAACCGGCCGCTGAAGTTTGAGGAATTTGAAAAGGAGATCAACCAGATCATCTGCGTATCCGCTACCCCCGGTGATTATGAACTGGATAAGGTCAATAATGAAGTGGTTGAACAGATCATCCGTCCGACCGGACTGCTGGATCCCCGGATCGAAGTGCGTCCCAGCAAGGGCCAGATCGATGACATCACCATGGAGATCGATGCCCGGATTGCCCGCAATGAGCGCGTGCTGATCACCACCCTGACCGTCCGGATGGCCGAGGAACTGAGCAAGTATCTGGAAAACCAGATGTACAAGGTCGCCTATCTGCACCATGAGACCAAGACGCTGGAGCGAACGGAGATCATCCGCGATCTGCGCAAGGGCAAGTATGACGTGCTGGTCGGCATCAACCTGTTAAGGGAAGGTCTGGACATTCCCGAAGTTTCCCTGGTCGTCATTCTGGATGCCGACAAGGAAGGCTTTTTGCGTTCCGAGCGCTCGCTGATTCAGACCATTGGCCGGGCGGCCCGTAATGAAAACGGCATGGTCATCATGTATGGCGATTCCATCACTGACAGCATGCGTGCCGCCATCGATGAGACCAACCGCCGCCGCTCCGTACAGCAGGCCTACAACGAAGCCCACGGCATCGTGCCTAAGACAATTAAGAAGGAGATCAGGGAAGCCATTCATTCCCGGGAGACTCACGAGATGGCGCTTAAGTACATGAGCCGCAAGATGAAGAAAGCCGGCAATCAGCAGCAGGAACTGCTGGCCAGGCTGGAAAAGGAAATGCGCGAAGCCGCCCGCATTCTTGACTTTGAGCGAGCGGCCGAACTGCGGGACATGATCCTGGAGATCAAGTCCGACGAATAGATCAGAGGTAAGAGATGAAGAAGATTATCTTAGCCTCCGCGTCCCCGCGGAGAAAGGAACTGCTGGAAATGCTCGGGTATGACTTTGAGGTCATCGTTTCCGAAGTTGACGAGACCATGCGTCCGGGTCTTACCCCAGCCGGCCAGGTCAAGGATCTGGCTTACCGCAAGGCCAGGGCGGTTTTCGATCAGCACCCGGAGGCCATTGTCATTGGGGCTGACACCATCGTGCTGGTCGATGATCAGATCCTGGGCAAGCCCCACAGTGAAAAGGAAGCCGAAGAGATGATGAAACTTCTGCGCGGCCGCGAGCATCTGGTCATCACCGGTGTGGCCGTACTGTGCGATCGAAAGGAGCACCATTTCTGTGAGGAGTCAAAGGTCTTCTTTGACAACATCACCAACGAAGAGATTGCCCGTTATGTCAAAACAGCCGAACCCTATGACAAGGCCGGTGGCTACGCCATTCAGGGCTGGGCCGGCCGGTTCATCAGCCGGATCGAGGGCGACTATTATAACATTGTCGGCTTGCCGATCAACAAGCTTTATAGCAAGCTGAAGAGAATGGAGAGACTGTAAGATGAACAACAACACCAAGCGTACGATTCTGGGCATTCTGGTCTTTGCTCTGCTGGTCGGCCTGTATTTCGGCCTCAGAAAGGCAGAACAGAACGATCCTGCCCCTGTCAACCCCGATCCACCGCAGCAGCAGGATGTGATCGATGAAAACGGCTTCTACAGCAGCAAGGAAGATGTGGCCCTTTATCTGCATACTTACGGCCATCTGCCGCCTAATTACGTGACCAAGGGCGAAGCCCGCCGGAAAGGCTGGGAAGGCGGCAATGTGGAAAAGATCCTGGGCAACGGCTATGCCATCGGCGGGGACACCTACAGTAACCGTGAAGGCCTGCTGCCAAAGGCTCAGGGCCGGAAGTATTACGAATGTGACATTGACACCGTCGGCTATAAGGACCGCGGGTCAAGAAGGATCATCTATTCCAATGACGGGCTGATCTACTACACCCATGACCACTACGAGCACTTTGAACTGCTCTACGGGGAGCCGTGAGATGAATATCTTCATACTTGACGGCACCAGGATGACCGACCGGGAAACCTGTCATCACTACATTGCCAGCGTCATGCGCTTTCCCGATTATTACGGAGGCAATCTGGATGCCCTATATGACTGCCTGGGTGAACTGGGCGATGAGAGCACCGTGATCATTATGAATAAGACAATATTACTGATGTATCTGGATGACTATGGTGAAAAGCTGCTGGCGACCTTCCGGGACGCGGCTGCCGAACCGGCCAGCTTCAATCTGATTGTCAATGACTGAAAAAAAGGCGGACAGATGTGTCCGCTTTTCTTCTGAAAATAAAAAAATGGTGCCGGATGACAGAATCGGACTGTCGACCCCTTCCCTACCAAGGAAGTGCTCTACCACTGAGCTAAACCGGCGCGCACTATTATTCTATAGGAATATTTTCCGTAATGCAATATTTTTATTGACAATGTCGCAGAGAGTGCTATTATGTAATTGACATTTGAACAATTGTTCAAATGTTGGAGGACAATAACATGAAGAGAACCTATAAGATCGATGTCGACTGCGCCAACTGCGCCAATAAGATGGAAGAAGCCGCCAACAGGACGGAAGGCGTCAAAAGTGCCGTTGTCAATTTCATGACCCTGAAGATGATCGTGGAATTTGAGGAAGGCGCTGACGTTAAGGAAGTCATGCAGAACGTGCTGGCTAACTGCAAGGCCGTAGAAGACGATTGCGAGATCTTCTTATGAATAAGAAACAGAAAAAGGTCCTGTACCGCATCCTGGCAACGGTAATCATCGTTGCCATTTATAAACTCATTCCGGTCGATGAAGAAAGCCTGCCTGGCGCTCTTTTATATCTGGTCCCCTATCTGCTGATCGGCTATGACATCCTCATCAAGGCCGTCAAGGGTATCAGCAGGAAGCAGGTCTTTGACGAGAACTTCCTGATGGCGGTAGCGACCGTCGGTGCCTACGGGCTCAGGGATTATCTGGAAGCGACCGCGGTCATGCTGTTCTATCAGATCGGTGAACTGTTTCAGAGTTATGCCGTCGGCAAGAGCCGCAAGAGCATCAGCGCTCTGATGGACATCCGGCCGGACTACGCCAACATCGAAGTGGACGGCCAGTTGGAACAGGTCGACCCCTACGATGTGGCCATTGGCCAGACGATCGTCATTCAGCCCGGGGAACGGGTACCGCTGGACGGCATCATCATCAAGGGTTCCTCATCCCTCAATACCGCTGCCCTGACCGGTGAAAGCAAGCCCCGCGATGTAGCCGAGGGTGATGAGATCATCTCCGGGTGCATCAATAATGAAGGCATTCTCCATGTTCAGACTACCAGGGATTTCGAAGGCTCCACGGTCTCCAAGATCCTCGACCTGGTGGAAAACGCCAGTTCCCTGAAGTCCAGGTCGGAAAACTTCATCAGCAGATTCGCTCATTACTATACCCCGGCGGTCTGCTTCAGCGCTCTGGCTTTGGCCGCTCTGCCGCCGTTATTCAATCTGATTACCGGCAAGCCGGCCGACGTGGCTGTCTGGCTTTACCGGGCTTTGAGCTTTCTGGTCATCTCCTGCCCCTGCGCTCTGGTCATCTCGATTCCCCTGAGTTTCTTTGCCGGACTGGGCGGTGCCAGCCGTCAGGGCATCCTGATCAAGGGCTCCAACTATCTGGAGACCCTCTCTCAGGTAAAGTGCGTGGTCTTTGACAAGACCGGCACCATCACCAAGGGTGTCTTTGAGGTCACCGGCGTTCACAACTGCCCCATCGACCGCCAACAGATGCTGCAGTACGCGGCCCTGGCGGAATGCCATTCCAGCCATCCAATCGCCCGCAGCATCATTGCCGCCTCCGGCAGCGATCCGGATGAAAGCCGCGTAGAAGATGTCAAGGAATACAGCGGTCACGGTGTCGTGGCGCTGGTTGATGGCCATCAGGTAGTGGTCGGCAACCACAAGCTGATGCAGCAGCTCAATGTCGATTACCGCGAATGCCAGGATGATGTGGGTACGGTCATTCACGTTGCCGTGGACGGACAGTACTGCGGTCATCTGCTGATCGCCGACGTCATCAAGGAAAATGCCCGTCAGGCCATTGAGAAACTCCATGAGATCGGGGTTTCCAGCACCATCATGCTGACCGGCGACGATGAGAGAGTAGCCGCCAGCGTGGCTGAACAGGTCAGCATCCGCAACTACCGCGCTTCCCTGCTGCCCCAGCAGAAAGTTGAGGAAGTGGAAAAGATCCTTAAGGATGAAAGCGGCAAGGTCGCCTTTGTCGGCGATGGCATCAATGACGCTCCGGTTCTGACCCGCTGCGACATCGGCATTGCCATGGGAGCCATGGGCTCCGATGCCGCCATTGAGGCGGCGGATGTCGTGCTGATGGATGACGATTTGTTAAAAATCGCCAAATCGGTTAAAATAAGCAGGAAATGCCTGCGCATCGTCTATGAAAACATCATCTTCGCCATCGGCGTCAAGCTTATCTGCCTGCTGTTGGGAGCCCTGGGCATCACCAACATGTGGGCGGCCATCTTCGCTGACGTTGGCGTCATGGTGATTGCCGTACTCAATGCCATCCGGGCGCTGTTTGTCAGGGAGGTCTGAAATGAGAGAAAACGAACTTTACGATCTGGCTGAACTGTTCAAGGTCTTTGGTGATTCCACCAGGATCAGGATCCTTTACGCGCTCTTTGAACATGAGGTCAATGTCAACGACATTGCTGACCAGCTTTCCATGACCGCTTCCGCGGTATCCCATCAGCTGCGCCTGCTCAAGCAGAATAAGCTCATCAGATCGCGCCGGGACGGCAAGCAGATCTACTACAGTCTGGCTGACGATCATGTCAAGACGATCATGGCCATGGGCATGGAACACATTGAAGAAGACTGAACCGGCTTTTGACTTTGCCGGTTTTTTCCTTGAAGTGAAGGGGGAAGGAAAATGCCAAGTACGATAGTCCACAGCCTGTGCGCTGAAAAAGCACTGGCAATCAGCGACGCCAATGAGCTGCGGAAGATGATCAACCGCAACCGCTGGGCCTTTATCTATGGCTGCCAGGGGCCGGACTTTCTGTTCTTTTACCGCGCGATGCCCATTTATTCGCAAGCCAAAGCCAGAAAGGTGCAGACTCTGGGCTCTCTTCTTCACCATCAGAAGATCAATGAAGCCTTCCGCTTCATGATCAAACGGGCGCAGGAAAGTCATGATGAGACCCTCATCAGCTACCTGGCCGGTTTTCTGAGCCACCACGCCATGGACAGCCAAGCTCACCCCTACGTTTACTGGCGTACCCATTCCCTGGCCGGCAAGGTCGGCTTTCTCCATCAGCAGCTGGAAGCGCAGATGGAACGGGGGGTCCTGGATTACTTCAAATTGAAGACCGGTGATTATGTGCCGGCCCGGATGATGAAGCACCGCCGAGGCCGGGAAACGGAAATCGCCAGACTGATGAGCGATTTGGTTACTGAAGTATATGGACGTCAGCTCACCCCTCAGCAGTGCGCCACCGCAATGAAGGACTTCCGTCGGCTGTTTACCCTGTTTTACGACCCCTCGGGGCGGCGACAGAAGGCGGTTGCGCCGCTGGAAAGACTGGTGAAACGCCCTGACCAGGCAACAGCCCTGATGACCCCGGTCAGATACGATGACGCTTTGGACGCTTTGAATCTGCGCCGGGATGACTGGTACCACCCGGTCACCAGGGAGAAATACAACACTTCGGTCATGCAGATGTTTGAAGCCGCGGTTGTGGAAAGCCGGCAGCGTTTTGAACTGCTGGAAAGGCTGATCAAAGAAGGGCAGACAGAGCAGCAGCTGCTTGAGCACATCGGCAATCTGGGATATGATACCGGAACGGCGGAAGGTGAGATGACCTTCTTCGCCCTGGATCAGAAAGGCGGGGTGTCCGCATGAAGATCGATCTGACCCTGAAAGTAAACCCCAGAGAGCTGAGCGGCCAGAATATGGATGTCAACCGCTTCTACGGTCATCTGGGCACTCACTTTGACGTCATGGACCGCAGCTTTCCATTGGAGTATACCGAACTGCCGGGCATCGTCTTCGATGTTGCCGCCATTACCGGCCGGGACATTGAGGTCAGCGACATTGACCTTGAGCGCATCAAAGCGGGCATGTTCGTGGCCTTTCACACCGGCTTTATTGACCGCTTCGGCTACGGCAGTGAGATTTACCGCCATGAGCATCCTCAGCTCTCACATCAGCTGATTGAAAAACTGACGGAAAGGGGTGTGGCGATTATCGGGGTGGACTGCGCCGGCATCCGCCGGGGCAGGGAACACACTCCGGCTGATCGCTATTGCGCCGAAAGAGGCTGCTTCGTGGTGGAAAACCTTTGCGCCTTGGGTCTGCTTGCTGCTCATAATGGTCGGTTGCTTATCCACACATATCCCCTGAACATCACCGGGCTGACCGGGCTGCCCTGCCGGGTCATTGCCGAAACCGGTGAAGAAAATAATTGACTTAACCGGCCGGCATGTTATACAATACTAAAGCAGCAGTAAAAACGGCTGTTCACGGAAACATTAATGTGTTATGATGTTTCTGGAGCTGAAGGGTTAGCTCAGCTGGGAGAGCACCTGCTTGACGTGCAGGGGGTCATGGGTTCGAGTCCCTTACCTTTCACCATTTGACTGAAGAACCGCGTAAGCGGTTTTTTCTTTTTTTGCCATTTGACAGCGGGGAGTTTACAATAATGGCATAGGAGAAAGCCCATGAAGAAATTCCTGTTTACGTTTTTCCTGATCCTCATCCTGGCTGCCCTGGCCGCGACCGCGGTCATTGCGGAAGTCTGGAAACCGGGAGAAAACGATCACTATCAATATCCGCTTCCTGAGCTGGTGGAAAGCGTTGAACTGAAAGTCGGTGAGAGCTATCAGATCCCCGACATCCTTTTAGCCGATAATGAAAGGATCGACCATCTGGAAGTCAGCGACCCCGACATCCTGAAACTGGAAGAGCGAACGGTAACGGCCCTGGGCCAGTTCTTCCACAGCAGTGTACAGGTCTTTACCGCGGAAAGCGAGGTCGTTAAGAAACAGCCCCGCTATGAAGATGTGGTCATCTTCGGCATCGATCTGACCGACGCGCTGAACAGCTACCATGACTGGATACGCGACTTTCTGCATATTGAGGAGCATCAGCCGGAAAGGACGGAACTGCGCATGCTGCACATCTATGAATATGACTTTGAGATAAGCGGACTTTCACCCACGGCCGTGGTAAGCCAGACGGTTTCTGCGCTGCAGGTCGGCGAGAGTACGGAAGTAAGCTTTGAGATGCCGGAAAACAGTTTCATCTCCGGCATTAACATCGGCGATCCCTCGCTGGTCCGGGTCGAAAACCTGCCTTCAGGCAGCCGCTTCAATGCTCTGGCCGCCGGGCAGACGAAGGTCAGTTTCTTCATCAGCTGCTACAAGAGTCTGAGTGAAGAACAGTATGCCGCCTATTGCGCCTATCAGCAGGCCAAGGGCAATACACCAGCCAGCGATCGCGACAAGGTGGAAGTTCTGCTCAGGCAGATCGACTGCGCCATCACCGTTACGGAAAAGCCGCAGGATGACCCGGAAGAACCAACCGGAGAGAAGACCTACTTTACTACCTCCAAGGGTTATCAGGGCTATGTGCTCAACGGCGTAACCTACATTGAAGGGCTGCTGGTGGTCAACAAGACCTATTCTCTGCCATCCAGTTATGGCAAGGCACTGACCAGCCAGACGCAGGCTGCCTACAACCGGATGAAGCAGGCCGCTGCCAAGGAGGGCATCAAGCTTTCCATCGTCAGCGGATTCCGTTCCTACAGCTATCAGGTCGACCTCTATAACCGCTATGTCAAGAGCGAGGGCAAGGCGCAGGCGGACAGCCATTCAGCCCGCCCGGGTCATTCCGAGCATCAGGCCGGCCTGGCCATGGACATCAACTCGCTTTCCCAATCTTTTGACCAGACGCCGGAGTTCGCCTGGCTGCAGGCCAACGCCTGGAAATACGGATTCATCATGCGCTACCCCAAGGACAGCACCGCGGTCACCGGCTACATCTATGAACCCTGGCATTACCGCTATGTCGGCGAACAGTGGGCTGAGGTGTTCTACAACAACGGCAGCTGGCTGACGGTTGAAGAGTACTTCGGCATTACCAGCCGCTACAGCGATTAACCGACATCTGACGAGATTCTTTCTTGAAAGTTGAATTATTTGTGCTATTATATATGTGCACTTGCGCCCTTAGCTCAACTGGATAGAGTGTCTGACTACGGATCAGAAGGTTGCGGATTCGATTTCTGCAGGGCGCGCCACTTAACAGTGTAAGGGAAGTACGCTTCCCTTTTCTTTTTGAAAACGGGGGTTAAGAAGCCCCTTACTCGGGTATAATAGTATTGTAGGAAATAAGGAGAGACGGTCTTCAGGACCGTCAGGATAAGAATGAAAGGTATTCACGTAACCAGCGAGATCAAGCCGCTAAGGAAGGTGCTGCTGCACCGGCCGGGCCGGGAACTGCTGAACCTGACCCCGGGCAACCTGCAGGATCTTCTTTTTGATGACATCCCCTATCTGACCATTGCCCAGAGGGAACACGACTTCTTTGCCGAAATGCTCAGGGACAACGGGGTGGAGGTCGTCTATCTGGAAGATCTGATGACGGAGGTGCTGAACCTCTATCCCTATCTGCGGGAAAAGTTCATCAGCCAGTTTCTGCGGGAAGGCGGCATAACCGGCCAGTATTATACCCGGCTGGTCAGCGACTATCTGAACGAAAACTACCGGGATAACGGCGCTCTCGTCAGCAAGCTCATCGAAGGCATGCGGCTTTCCGAACTACCCAAGAAGGACGCCAATTCCCTGATCGACCGCATTGAAAAGTATGAGGAAGTGATGCTGCTGGAGCCGATGCCGAACCTTTACTTCCAGCGCGACCCCTTTGCCAGCGCCGGCAACGGCATCCTGCTCAACAAGATGTTCTCCAAGACCAGACAGCGGGAGACGATCTTTGCCGAATACATCTTCAGTTCTCACCCTGACTTCCAGGGCGTCAGGAAATACCTCGACCGCTACGAGGAAGACTACATGGAAGGCGGCGACGTGCTCAATCTCAGCGAGGATACCCTGGCCATCGGCATCTCCCAGCGTACCAATCCGGACGCTGTGGAAAAGGCGGCCCGCAACATCTTCCGCGATCCCAACAGCCGGATCAGAACGGTCTATGCCTTCGTGATTCCCAATACCCGGGCCTTCATGCATCTGGATACCGTCTTTACCCAGATCGATGTCAACAAATTCACCTATCACCCGGCCATCCTGGGGACCCTGCAGGTCTTCCGGCTGAGGCCGGGAAGCGATGAAGAGCATGTCGAAATAACCGAAATAAACGACACCCTGGCCAACATCCTGGAAAAGGCGCTGTCCCTGGACAGCGTTGAACTGATCCCCTGCGGCGGCGGCGATGTGATCGCAGCAGCCCGGGAACAGTGGAATGACGGCTCCAACACCCTGGCCATCGCTCCGGGAAAGATCATCGTCTACGAGCGCAACAGCGTAACCAACAGGGTCTTAAGAGAACACGGCCTGCAGGTGCTGGAGATGCCCAGCTGCGAGTTATCAAGAGGCAGGGGCGGCCCGCGCTGCATGTCCATGCCGTTAATAAGAGAAGATTAGAAAAGAGAGGAAACAAGAATGCCGGTAAACTTACAGGGAAAGAATTTTCTGAAACTATTGGATTTCACTTCTGAGGAGATCCGCTATCTGCTGGAACTGTCCAAGCAGTTCAAGCAGCTCAAACTGACCAGAACGCCGCACCGTTATCTGGAAGGCAAGCAGATCGTTCTGCTTTTCGAGAAGACCTCGACCCGCACCCGTTGCTCATTTGAGGTAGCCGGAAGGGATCTGGGCATGGGCGTCACCTACCTTGACCCCGGCTCAAGCCAGATGGGCAAGAAGGAATCCATCGAGGATACCGCCCGGGTACTGGGACGGATGTATGACGGTATTGAATACCGCGGCTATGCCCAGTCCATCGTTGAGGAACTGGCTGCCAAGGCCGGCGTACCGGTCTGGAACGGTCTTACCACCGAATTCCACCCGACGCAGATGCTGGCGGACATCATGACCATGGAAGAGAACTTCGGCCATCTCAAGGGCCTGAAGGTCGTCTTCATGGGTGATGCCGGCAACAATGTCGGCAACTCCCTGATGGTCGTCTGCGCCAAGATGGGCATGGATTTTGTCGCCTGCGGACCGAAGGAGCAGATGCCGACCGCCGAGCTGGTCGAAACCTGCCGGAAGATCGCGGCTGAAAACGGCTGCAGCATCACGCTGACTGAAGATGTTAAGGAAGGCACCAGGAATGCCGATGTCATCTATACCGACATCTGGGTCTCCATGGGTGAGCCCGATGACATCTGGGAAAAGCGCATCGCCTTACTGGAACCCTACCGGGTTACGAAGGAAGTCATGGCCAATGCCGGAAAGGACGCCATCTTCATGCACTGCCTGCCCTCTTTCCATGACACCAACACCACCATTGGCGCTCAGATCGCTGAAAAGTTTGGAGTCCGGGAAATGGAAGTTGCCGATGAGGTCTTCGAGTCCCGGCAGTCCAAGGTGTTTGATGAAGCCGAGAACCGCATGCACACCATCAAGGCAGTCATGTACGCAACCCTGAAGTAAAGACATCAAAACAACCAAGTCAGACGGGACCGCCCGTCTTTCTTATGGGTAAAACAGACTGCAGAACAGGGATGATGGTATATAATGAGGAGGAAAGCGGAGGTGATGGGATGCTTCTGGGAGCAATCGTAAATTCATTGCTGGTAATAGCCGGAAGCCTTTTGGGCATCCTTTTGGGCCGGCACATCCGCAGGGATGTTGAACAGACCGTCTTCACCTGTCTGGCTCTGACGGTGATCTACATTGCCTTCAGTTCAATGCTGAAGGAAGCCTCAGCCATCAATGTCCTGCTTTCCCTGGCCCTGGGCGGTCTGATCGGCGGGTATCTGGACCTGGACGGCCGCATCCGCCGCTTTGCCGAAAGGCTGCAGAAGCGCTTTGCCGGCCAGGATGAACACTTTGCCCGCGGCTTTGCCAACAGCACGATCCTGTTCTGCGTTGGCTCGATGGCCATCATCGGCGCCCTGGAAAGCGGTCTGCAGAACATCCACACCACCCTGATCACCAAGGGCATCATCGACGCCATCACCGCCATCTTCTTTGCTGCTGAAAACGGCATCGGCGTGGCCTTTTCCTCGCTGGTCTTGCTGCTCTATCAGGGCGGCATGACTTTGCTTTCTTCCCTGATCAGACCGATCATTACTGAAGCCTGCCTTAACCAGATCAGCGTAGTGGGCGGCATCATTCTGCTGTCAGTCGGTCTGGGGATGCTGAAGATCGGTGAATTCAAGTCGATGAACTACATACCGGCCATTGTGATCACCGTCATCCTCACCCTGATGGGACTGTAGATAATGCCGATAAGGTTTGTGATAGAATAGATTGCGGAGGCACGGATATGCTGAAAGCCATTGTCAAGCTGATAACCGCTCATGAAGGCAAAAAGTGGGCGAAAAACGACGCGTTGAGAGATGCCGGACTTAAGGATCCCGACGATGTGGTCATCCTTGATGACCTCAACTACGGTAACGGAACTTATGAGAACCTGCTGGCCGTTCATCTGCCTGCGGGTACCAATCGCAAGCTGCCCTGCATCGTCGATGTTCACGGCGGAGGTTGGTTCTACGGATCAAAGGACCTTTATCGCCACTACTGTTCAATGCTGGCTCAGCATGGCTTTGCGGTAATCAACTTCAATTACCGGCTGATGCCCGACCATCTGTTCCCTGCCGCTTTGGAAGATACCAATAAGGTGATGCAGTGGCTGAAGGAGAATAGCGAAAAGTATTCTCTGGATCTGAACAATGTCTTCCTGGTCGGTGATTCCGCCGGTGCCCAGATCGCCAGTCAGTATCTGGCCATCTGGACCAATGAGGAATATGCGAAACTGTTTGACTTTGTCCTTCCTCAGGGAATTGAGATAAGGGGCTTTGTGGGCAACTGCGGCGTCTACGATGTCCTTAGTGGTGAAATCAGCAGGATGCTGAGCTACTATTTCGGCCGCGATTACCGCAATAAGAGTGCCCGGCTGGATGTCTTTGGTCACATTACATCCGCTTTCCCGCCCAGCTTCATCATGACCGCCGCCCGGGACCAGGCCTTTGCGGAGGCTCTGCCGTTTGCCAAGGTTCTTCAGGCCGCCGGAGTAGAAGCGGTCTATAAGGTATACGGCCTTCCTGATGATGAGGCAGCCGTGCATGTTTTCCATGAAAACATCCGCCATCCTCTGGCCATTGCCTGCAATGACGAGGAATGCCGGTTCATGAAAGAGTTAATAAAAGAAGGAGAATAGATATGAAATTTAGTGAATTCAAGTATGAAAGGATCAACCTGGAAGAAGTTGCCAGACAGTCTGAAGAACTGCTGGCAGAACTGAAGCAGCAGACTACTGCTGAAGACTTCTACAGGGTCTTTCTGAAACAGCAGGAAATGGAAAAGAAGATCGAGACGATGGCTACTCTGGCTTCCGTCCGTCACAGCATCGATACCAGAGATGAATTCTATGAGAAGGAAAATGACTTCTGGGATGAAACCATCCCTCAGCTGCAGGCTTATTCCGTCCGTCTGGCGCAGGCCGTTCTGGACTTCCCGCAGCGCGAGGAACTGATGAAATACATCCCTGAACCGTACTTCCTGTCCGCCGAGTTTGCTCTGAAGACCTTTGATGAGAAGATCATCCCGCTGCTGCAGCAGGAAAATAAGCTGGCCAGTGAATACGGTAAGCTGAAGGCTAATGCGGAAATTGAATTTGACGGCAAGACCTATAACCTGTCCTCCATCACCCCGCTGACCCAGAACCGGGACCGTGATGTCCGCAAGCGGGCTTATGACGCCAAGATGGCCTTCTATCAGAAAAACGAAGCCGAGTTTGACCGCATCTATGATGAACTGGTTAAGGTCAGAACCCGGATCGCTCATGAACTGGGCTTCAACACCTTTACCGAACTGGCTTATTACCGCATGGACCGCTTTGACTACAATCAGGAAATGGTAGCCAATTACCGCCGCCAGATTTTGGAAGATGTCGTCCCGCTGACCAGAGAGATCTATGGCCGTCAGGCCAGACGTCTGGGTCTGGACAAGCTGAGATACTACGACATGGGTTATGAGTTTGAATCCGGCAACCCGACTCCCAAGGGCAGTGCTGATGATCTGGTCAAGGCCGCGGTCAACATGTATCATCAGATGAGCCCGCAAACCGGCGAGTTCATCGACACGATGTATGAAAACCAGCTGTGGGATCTGCTGAGCCGTGACGGCAAGCAGATGGGCGGCTACTGCACCTCCGTTCCTGAATACGGCGTACCGTTCATCTTCTCCAATTTCAACGGCACCAGCGGCGACGTAGACGTACTGACCCATGAAGCCGGTCACGCCTTCCAGTACTACAGCAGCCGGCACATTCCGGTGCTCTCCTGCCAGTGGCCGACCATGGAGTCGGCGGAGATCGATTCCATGAGCATGGAATTCTTCGCTTACCCCTGGATGAAGGACTTCTTCGGTGATGACACCCAGAAGTACTACTATTCCCACTTCTGCGGGACGCTGACCTTCCTGCCTTACGGCGTGCTGGTCGACCATTTCCAGCATGAGGTCTACAATCATCCGGAAATGAGCATTGAGGAAAGAAAGGCAACCTGGAGAAGACTGGAAAAGATGTATTGCCCGGACCGCAACTTCGAAGGCTGCGAGATTCTGGACAAGGGCTGCTGGTGGTATCAGCAGGGCCACATCTTTGAGTCTCCGTTCTATTACATCGATTACTGCCTGGCACAGGTCTGTGCCCTGCAGTTCTGGGTCAAGGCTCACAAGAATGTACCGGGCTACTTCGAAGACTATCTGCACCTGGTAAGCCTGGGCGGCACCAAGACCTTCACCAAGCTGGTCAGAGCCGCCAACCTCAAGGTACCCTTTGAGGATGGCTGCATCAAGGAAATCGCCGAAGAAGCTGAGAAGTACATCAACAGCTTTGACGATGCCCAGTTCTAACCCTCAAGAGGGAAAAGACGATCAACCGCTCCTTACGGGGCGGTTTTTTGCGGCAAAAGTCGACACAATCAGGGGTATTATCGACAAATCAGGGTATTTGCCGGCAATAAGTGCTATAATGACAATACCGATACTCCTGCCGCCGGGTTTTTGATACGGTGACAGAATATGCAAGAGAAAAGAAATCTGAACACTCAGGAGGATATTGAAATGGAATTACGCTGTCCCAATTGCGGCGCTGAAGTGAAACCGGGAGCTCAGTTCTGTGAAGAATGCGGCTTTAAGATGATCGCTCAGCCATCGGTACCCCGGCCGACACCGTCGCCGGCTCCGGCTGGGGCTCCAACCCCAGCTCCGACTCCGAAACCGGCTGGCACGCCGGCTCCAGCTCCGGCTCCCAAGGCCGCCGCTGCCGCTGCTCCGGCCGCTGCCGCCCCAGCTGCGGTTAAGAAGAAAAAGAAGAACAACAAGATCATTCTCTTTGGCATTCTCGGCTTTGTCTTAGTTGCCCTGATTGCCGGCCTGATCCTGTTTCTGACCTGGAAGTTCACGGTCAGTTTTGACTCTGCCGGCGGTTCGGCCGTCGTAGAGCAGAAGATCGGCCGCGGCAACCCGGCCAAGCGCCCGGATGATCCGGTCATGGACGGTTTCGATTTCCTGGGCTGGTATCTGGAAGACAAGGAATACAACTTCAACCAGCCGGTCAAGAAATCCTTCACGCTGACCGCTCACTGGAGCGAGTCGAAATTCATAACCTTCGTAGTCGACGGCAGCGAGATCGCCAGAGAACATGTCGTCAACGGCCGGGTCACTTTCCCCCAGGCACCGCAGAAGGACGGTTATGCCTTCGTCTGCTGGCAGGATGAAAGCGGAGCCGAGATAACGGAAGACAAGGTCTTTTCCGACAACATGACCCTGACGGCCCGCTACAAGGTCTTCATCCCGATAACCTCCATCAAGTTTGAAAAAGCCCAATATGTCATGGAGAGAGACAGTACGCTGAAGCCCAAGCTGATCATTCAGCCTTCCAACTGGGTAGAAACTCTTGGCTTTACCACTTCCAATGCCGCGGTGGCAACCGTTGATGGGGATGGCGTCATTACCGCCAATGGCGGCGGTACGGCAGTCATTACCGTCACCAGCGAAAGCGGCAAGTCAGCATCCTGCGAGATCGATGTCAAGGTCTCCTGCAAGACGCTGAAGTACAAGCTCCCCGAAGTAATCATTCAGAAGGGTACCAAGATGACTCCCGAGATTGAGATCAATCCGGAAGACACCACTGAACAGGTCAAATATACTTCCAGTGACAAGAAGATCGTCACGGTCAATGAGGAAACCGGCGAGATCGAGGGTGTCGGCTATGGCACGGCAACCATTACCGCAACCGCCGGCAAGGCTAAGGCCACTCTCAAGGTCACGGTCAATAATCCGGCGACCAAGATTTCCGTTGCCTCACCGGTCACCGTCGTGGCCGGGGAAAGCGTTGCCTTGAAGGTAACCCTGACTCCTTTGGACAGCACGTCAACACTCTCCTATGTCAGCAACGATGAGTCGATCGCCAAGGTCGACGCCGAAGGCAATGTCACCGGCGTCAAGGGCGGTAAGACGACCATCACCGTCAAGACTGACAACGGCCTGACCGCCAAGGCTGACATCAAAGTCAACGAATACACTCTGAACATTACCCTGGATCAGAGTGGTACCGTCGTTGAAAACTACCTGTTCTACAGCGCCACCAACGCTCCGGTTATCCGCATCAGCAAGGCGGAACTGGTAGTAAACGAAGCCGGAACTACCAAGACGGTAAATGTCGATCTCGGTGTACTTTCCCTGACCGGCGCCGATAAGGCCATCACGCTGAATAACGGTGTACTGGCGGCAGCCAATGTCACCAAGGCGTCAACCAAGGAGATCGCCTTCCAGTGCAAGTATGACAGCCACACCATTACCTCAAAGAAGTTCACCATAAATGTTGAACCGGAGCTGAAGGTAGTTAGTGTGAACCCGGGCAGCTTAAGCGGCAGTGTGATCACCCTGCCGGAGAGTGAAGAGGCCGTTGAATTCACGGTCAAGATCAACCAGAAGGTTTCTGCCGGCGGTTATAAGAACCTGACGAAAAAAAGCGCGACGACGCATTCCGATTCCACGGAGCTGGTGCTTCGCAAGGAACCGGGCAGTGCGACCGGAGAATTCACCCTGACTACCAAGGGCGGCCAGAAGCTGACCGTAACCGTTAACTGACAACAGAGGATAGCCTGATGGCTGTCCTCTTCTTTTCCGGCAAGCCAGGTAAAGCTTAATTTATTGAATAATAGGTATTGAACAAAAAAAATAAGCTGTGCTATAATATCAAAGCCGATGGGGCATTAGCGCAGCTGGGAGCGCGTATCGCTGGCAGCGATGAGGTCACGGGTTCGAGCCCCGTATGCTCCACCATTGCAAATACAGAGGTCGAAAGACCTCTTTTTTGTTGTTTCACATGTTATAATCATCTCGATAAATCGGAATTTGTGGAGGTATTAAAATGAAAAAGGAAAGAACCATCGTTTCTGTCATAATTATGATTCTCTTCGGGAGTATTGGCTTCTTCATCGGCTCAACCTTGGATAACAGCTTTGGGGGAGCAATCTTATTTTCCATGATTTCTGGAATTGGATGCATCATCTATACTCTGGACAATCGGAGAGAATAAGACAACTTCGTGTTTTCCGAGATGATAATCCGTGAGTATTTGTTTGGAGAACTAATATGAATCCTTTTGCAATCATTGCCATCCTTTTCATCATAGCCGGAGCTGGTTTTGTTTTTTACAATATTCATCACATTAAGAAAAACGGAATCGAGACAGATGCAGTTATAACCCGTATCGAAGATGAGGGCATCGGAACCGACACATCTTATAATTATTATGTCTGCTATACGGAGAGAGGACAGAAAATCGAAGCCAAACTATCCAACCCCGGATTTGGGAGAGGCCTTGAAGTTGGAGCAGAGATCAGGATCAGATTTCTTCCCGAGAAGCCAAATATAGCAGTGTGGATAAAGTAATATCGCTTAAGAAATCACTGAGAGATAGTTTCCAGTTTGCAGAGATGCCGTTGGTAAGAGAGGTATGCCATGATACTTGAAACGAAAAGATTGATCCTCCGACCGTGGGAAGAAAGCGATGCGGAGAGTTTATTTAAATATGCAAGTCATCCTGATGTGGGACCAATCGCAGGATGGGCGGTTCATACAAGTGTAGAGAATAGCCGTGAAATAATCCGGAGGGTTCTTTCAGCGCCGGAGACCTATGCTGTAGTATTAAAAGAATCAG
>JAEEHC010000089.1 GCA_016280635.1 Erysipelotrichaceae bacterium | reverse complement strand
AGATAGCCGTGTAACCCATTTCCTTAAGATAATCAAGCTTGGATGTCACACCGTTGATATCACCTGTCCCGTCTCCGTTCGAATCGCAGAAGGATGCTACGAAAATTTCGTAAACATTACGGTAATTGTCATCAATTATTTCAACGCTTTTGTTTTCTCCGGAACATCCGAATGAGAATAACAGAAGCAGCACAGCTAATATCAATGCGAGTATCCTTTTCATGGTTCTTCCTCCTTGGAAAGCTGAACGCAAAACGGATTACCGCCTGCGTTCAGCTCTTCTTTAATGAATTGTGATTATAACAGAATGTTATTGGTGGTTTCCGGATCAAAGAAATGCATTGCCTTGCCTTCGAAGGTAACGTAGATCGGAGTTCCGTGATGCAGAGAATGTCTGAACTTCTCATCCATGGAGATGGTCGGTACTCTAACGATGATCCGCTTGCCGTTTTCGGTAGTAACGTGCAGATGCAGCTCAGAGCCCATCATTTCGTTTACTTCCAGAGCGCACTCAAGGGCGTTCTCACTCTTACCCGCGGCCAGAGACATGTGTTCAGGTCTGACGCCGAGAGTGATCTTACGGGATTCAATGCCCTTTTCCTTCAGGGCCTTACCCTTCTCACCGGTAACCTCGAAACGGTGGCCTTCGGTCTCAACGAAGTACTTGTCGCCGTCCTTTACCAGCTGGGCATCAAAGAAGTTCATCTGCGGAGCGCCGATGAAGCCGGCGACGAACAGATTGGCCGGCATGTCGAAGACGCCCTGCGGGGTATCGACCTGCTGAATGTAGCCGTCCTTCATGATGACAATGCGGTCACCAAGGGTCATTGCCTCAGTCTGGTCGTGAGTAACGTAAATGAAGGTGGAATCGATCTTTTCCCTTAACAGGATGATCTCAGCACGCATCTGGTTACGCAATTTGGCGTCCAGGTTGCTTAACGGCTCGTCCATTAAGAAGACCTTGGAATCTCTTACCATGGCGCGTCCGATGGCAACACGCTGTCTCTGACCGCCGGAAAGCTGTTTCGGCTTACGGGTCAGGTATTCGGTAATGCCTAAGATCTGGGCAGCGTTGGTTACCCGCTGGTAGATCTCATCTTCACTCATCTTCGGCTTCTTCAGTCTTAATGAGAAAGCCATGTTCTCATAGACGGTCAGATGGGGGTAAAGCGCATAGTTCTGGAATACCATGGCGATGTTGCGGTCTTTCGGCTGCAGGTCGTTAACAACCTCGCCATCGATCTCAATGGTACCGTCGCTGATCTCTTCCAGACCGGCGATCATGCGCAGTGTCGTTGACTTGCCGCAGCCTGAAGGGCCTACAAAGACGATGAATTCCTTATCGGCGACGTCAAGGTTGAAGTCATGTACTGCAACGACATTCTTATCATAGATTTTCTTGACATTTGTTAATTTTAAAGTTGCCATATCTTCTCCTTTTTTAGCCCTTTACGGCTCCGCCGGTAACACCCTCAACATAGTACTTCTGTAAGAAGATGAACAGTAAGGTGACCGGGATGGCGACGATGACGCCGCCGGCACAGAACAGGGTATATCTCTGTGAAATCGTATCTTTCTGCAGCCAGCTCCATAGACCGACTGCGACGTTCATGCCTGCTGAGTTGAAGTTGGAGATGTATCTCGCGAAGGCGAAGTCACCCCAGGGACCCAGGAAGGCAGTCAGAAGCGTATAGATGACGATCGGCTTGCTCAGCGGCATGATGACCTTATAGAATACCTGGAATCTGGTGGCACCATCGATGCGGGCGGCCTCATCGAGGGCCTTGGGGATGGTGTCAAAGAATCCCTTGGAAACATAGTATCCCATTCCGCTGGAAGCGACATAGACAAGGATCAGACCGGGTACGGCGTGCTCCATGATCATGTTCATGTCCTTTAAGACGGTATAGAGAACGATCATGGTAAGGAAGCCGGGGAACATGCCCAGTACCAGCATGAAGTTCATTAACAGCTTGCGTCCCTTGAATCTCAGACGGGACAGCGTGTAGGACATGCACAGCTGAATGATGGTCTGTACGGCTGCCACGATGATGGAGATGAACAGGGTGTTGAGGTACCAGCGGACAAAGGAAGTCTGGGTAAACAGATTCCGGTAGTTATCCAGGCCCCACTGTTTCGGTACGACATAACCTACCTGCATGGAATTCTCCACCCGGAAGGACTGCAGAACGATGAAGACAAACGGGGTAAGCCAGATGATGGACATCAGAATCAGGATGATGTAGACGATGGTGTTACTGATCCTGTTCTTCTTGCTCTGAGACATGTGTCTCTTTTCCTGAGGGGCTTTTACGATATTTTCACTCATTACTGGAATTCCTCCTCATTCTTGACAGATGGCATGACATTGTAGACCACCAGGGAGATGATGGCGGTTACGGCGAAGACGCCGATACCGATGACGGCTGCTAGCTTGTAGTTGGAGTCAACGGTCGTGATCTTGAACAGCCAGGTGATCAACAGGTCGGTGTAGCCTGCCGAGCCGCCGGAAGTAGTGAAGGCCTGATTGGTCGGGCCGCCGCCGGTCAGCAGGTAGATGACGTTAAAGTTATTGATGTTGCCTATGAAGCTGGTCAATAGATAAGGTCCGGTGACAAACAGCATGTAAGGCATGGTGATCTTGATGAACTGCTGAACCGGTGAAGCACCGTCGATCATGGCAGATTCGTAGAGGTCAGCCGGAATGTTCATTAAGATACCGGTAGCGATCAGCATCAGGTAGGGAATACCGATCCAGACGTTGATCAGAATTACCATTACTCTGGCCATGATCGGGTCTTCCCAGAAGGGGATGGCCTTATCGATCCAGCCAATATCGCGCAGCCACAGGTTGACCAGACCGGATGTTGAGAACATCTTGGAAACATACAGCAGGGAAATGAACTGCGGTATGGCAATGGTCATGACCAGGATGGTACGCCAGACCTTCTTGAACTTGATGCCCTTCTTATTGATCAGTAAGGCGACCATGATGCCCAGGAAGTAGTTGGTAAAGGTGGCGAAGAATGCCCAGATCAGCGTCCAGGTCAGAATCTCACCAAAGGTAGCGGAGAAACTGGATGAACCGGATGACCAGCTGATCAGCTGGTTGAAGTTATCCAAGCCTACCCAGGTAAACAGCGCATTGGAGAAACCGTTGTGGTTGGCATCGTAGTTGGTAAAGGCAATCAGGATCATGAACAGGATCGGTAATGCCGTAAATACGATGATTCCGGTCAGCGGTAAAGCCAGCAGTGTCTTGTGGAACTGATCGTCCAGCAGTGACTGCAGGTCCTGCTTGCCGCTCTTTAACGGCTTGCCCTTGGCCAGGATCTCTTCGGCAATCTTGTTCTGTTTGACATTCAGCCTCCAGGTATAGATGAAGGCGAAAATGAAGATTATCGTCAGGATGCCGTATAACAGGATCCTAAAGGAGTTATCATGATACTTCATGACATACTGGTCCAGAATCGGATCATACTCCTCAAAGGGCCCCTGAGTTCCCAGTGTTGACAGTTTGGAGAGCCAGTGTACACCGGTAGTTATCATGTAGAAGATGAATACCACCTCAAACAGCAGGAACAGGATGCCTCTTAATACCTGACCTCTGGCAATGTTGCCAAAGCCCATTACCAGGTAAGAAAGCTTGGTCTTGAAATCACCGTTTGTAAAGGTAGTGATAATATCCAGCGCTTCATTCTTGATACGGCCGGCCAGATTGACGAAGAAAGCGCCAATTCCCTTGAACAGGGAGGCAAACCAGCCGGGGATAGCGGCGAAAAAGCTCTTCAATCCATACAGTAATTTTTGAAACTTATTCAATTTCAGATATTCTAAGTCTTTCTTATTTTCCATATGAACCCTCTTAGTATCTCTGAGGCATCAGGAAGCCTCAGATTAAACAAAACGGGTGAGGTTGATAACACAACCTCAACCCGTTT
>JAEEHC010000088.1 GCA_016280635.1 Erysipelotrichaceae bacterium | reverse complement strand
ATGGCCGTGGCAACAATGAAGGACTACATTAACTCTACTAAGCCCTTCCATGCTTATTACATGACCATTTCCGGACATACCAATTACACCTTCAAGGGCAACTACATTGCCCGTAAGAATAAGGGACTGGTTGATTCACTGCCTAACAGCGATCTGGTAAAGGGCTACATCGCTACGCAGATCGAAGTCGATAAGATGATAGGCTATATCATTGAGCAGCTGGAAGCGGCGGGAAAACTGAATGATACGGTAATTGCCATGTGCTGTGACCATTATCCCTACGGTCTGCCTGATGAACCGCTGGCAGAACTGTACAATCAGCCGGTCAAGGACATTCGCGGCAACTTTGAGATTTACCGCAACTACTTCCTGTGCTGGTCTGCTTCCATGGAGAAGCCGGTGGTCTGTGATGAGCCCTGCACCAGCTATGACATTGCCCCGACCCTGGCTAACCTGTTTGGTCTGAAATACGATTCCCGCTTCTTCACCGGTACTGACATCCTTTCCAGCAAGGAAAACATCTGCATCATCAATACCCGGACCTCGGAAGGTGGCTCCTGGAACTGGAAGACCAGGCAGGGAACCTACTATACGGTGGGAAAGAAGTTCGTGCCGTCCGAACACTGCACGCTGAAAGAAGACGAGATCGCCTCTTATGTCAAGCAGATCAACAGCAAGGTCGAAGGCATGAAGAAGTATTCCCCGGCCGTTCTCGACCACGATTACTATAAGTATGTCTTCAACAGCGACGGAACCCCGAAGTATCCCCTGTCCTCAACCTCAAAGTAAAGACAGCCGGCAGTCATACGAAAAGGAAGAATCAGCAAGATCCTTCCTTTTATTGTGGCTTAAACGGAATTATGATCAGCTCTGACGCCGTCTGATCAGCATCAGGCTGCAGCAGCTGGCCAGCAGGCTCATCAGCATCATTACCGCACCGTATTCCAGTTCGTTGCGGAACAAGTCGCTGGTCTCAGGAACCTTATCACAGCCATTGATGAATACGAAGCTGTACTGGTTTTCCTGGATCTTTTCTTTCAGCTCATAGCCCTTGATGGTTTCTTCCTCAACATCATAGACGATCTCTTCGCCCTGATCGTTATATTGGTCAAGTTCGGTGAAGACACACTGCCAGTTATCATCAGCCGTAATGGTCCGGGAGTCAATGGTCTGTCCGTCTGCCAGCAGGTAGATGGTCAGTGAGAGCGGTCTGGTGCCGTTTTCGTTGTCATCGTCATCCCAGAGCTTGGTGACACTGACTTCGATCTGCGGCTTTTCATAAGTGTTGTAGACGCCGACGACATCATTCCACTGGTTCTGGTCGATCTGGCCGTTATTGTCGCTGCCTCCGGCATGCTCAGTGGAAATGTCCTTGAGGACGACCTTGCCCTGAATGGCTCCGGTCTTGGGCAACTTCTGACCGTTTTCGTCAACTTCCCAGATGTTGTAGGAATCGTCCTGAACATTGACGAACACGGCCTTGTAGAGGAAGTACTCCTTTTCATTTTCCGGGTTGACCTGATAGCCGTTTTCCACCGGAATGGTTTCGATCCAGATGCCGCCGTCAACATTGGTGATGAACTCGTCGGTTGTCTTGCTCTGAATGGCGAAATGGAAGGCTGGAAGCTGTACGTCCTCGATCGCCGTGTTGCCTTCCAGGATGACCTTCTTGAAGACGACGATGGTCTTGACGGGATACAGGAACATGTTGTCGGAAAGGGTGCCGGTCTCAACCTGGTACTTAATGGTATTGCCTTCATCGATTTCCGGCTTTTCCCAATTCTCGTTTTTGTAGAAACTGAAGAAGCGGCCGTTGCCGTCTGAAATCTGCTGATCATCAGTGAAGACATCATAATTGCCGGACTGGCTGACGCTGGTCGCGAAGGAGCGGTAGCCTTCCGGCATGCCGGTAAGGGTCTTTTCCAGCTCGTCGGAACTGTCGTAAATGATCTTTATGGAATGGAGGCCTTCCGTTCCCTGCTCAATGTCATCGTATTCATAGGGGAAGACATAAGTGGCCTGCAGGAAGTTTCCTTCAATGTCGCGTCCGGTAAGATCTGATTCAGCCAGACCGCCGTCATTGGCCCGTCCGGCTCCTTCTTCAACCTTGCGGGTATCAATGGCGAACTTGGTGCCGTCGGAATAGGCTTCCAGATTCATGTCATCGTTTTCTCCAGCCATCCGTCTGGTGCCCAGGGAAGACAGGGTAATGGTGGCAGCCCGGCGGTTATCAGCGCCGGAGCCGATGCCTGAAGCTCCCCAGCCGCCAATGGCGGTTACATCCCCGCCGGTGACGGTGATGTCAACATCAGCCATGACGAAATACTTGTCGCTGCCGGTGCCCAATCCATAGAAACCGGAACCGATGCCGGCACCGCCCTGCATGGCCTGCCGGCTGCTGGGAGCGCCGACGGCCTTGACGGTACCGCCGGTAATGGTGATCTCACCCTTGTCCGCGCCGGTTCCCAGACCGATGCCGGCCCCGCCCTGAGGGCCGCCGTAAGCTTCAACCGTACCGCCGGTTATGGTGATCTTGGTATGCTTTACCGTGGTGACATCCTGACCGCGACCATTGAGGCCACGGGCTTCATTGCTGTTGGGAGAGCCGCCGGAGCCAATGCCTGCCGCGCCATCTCCGCCCTGAGCGACGATGGTGCCGCCGGAGATGGTGACCTCGCTGTGGCCCAGGTAACCGCCGCCGATGCCGGCTCCACCGTGATGGGTATTGCCGGAACGGCTGCCGCCGGTAGCGTTAATGGTGCCGCCGGTGATGGTGATGATGGCATCGCCATACATGCCGCCGCCGATGGCGGCGCCAATGTCATTGCTGGTAGCGGTGATGTCACCGCCGTTGATTTCAATGTTGGCATAGTAGTAGCCGGGGCCCTTGTCGCCCTGATTGCCGCTGTTCTTGCTGGAGCCGATGCCGCAGCCGATGCCGCTGGCACCGTCAGCGATGATGGTTCCGCCGTTGATGATGATGGTTCCACTGTCGACATGGTTTCCGCCGCCGATGCCGGCGCCGGATCCGGTTGACTTGGCATTGATGGTTCCGCCATTGATGGTAATGATGCCCCATTCATTGTTTTCGGTCTGCTTATAGGAGCCGCTGGAGGTTCCGCCGGCCGGGTTATTGGAACTGCCGATGCCGGCACCGCTGCCATTGGCAAGGGCATTTATGGTGCCGGAATT
>JAEEHC010000087.1 GCA_016280635.1 Erysipelotrichaceae bacterium | reverse complement strand
CTGAGTCAGCTGGAGATCGACGGCACCCTCAAAATCAGCGAGCTCTCCGGCGGCATGGCCAGAAGAGTAGCGCTGATAAGGTGTCTGCTGTTTGACAGTGACCTGCTGATAATGGATGAGCCGTTCAAGGGCATGGACAGCAAGCTGGTCGAAACAGTCGCTCAGCTGATACGCCGTCAGAACAAACCGGCAATAATATCAACCCATTCACTTGATGAAGTAAAAGCACTTTCCGCAGAAGTTATCACACTTTAGCGAAAGTGCTTTAATTTGTATTTGGTTTTACTTATAATGTATTTGTATAATTGCGTTTAAAGGAAAGGAATATTTATGGCAAAACTCAGTACAAATGCAGTTGCTAAGATCCTTGAAATCTGCGACCGTTATACGGATGAAAAAACTCCGTTAATGATGATTTTAAGTGATATCCAGAATGAATACGGCTACATTCCTCTGGAAGTGCAGGAACTGGTTTCTGCCCGTACCGGCATTTCCGTTGCCGAGATCTACGGTGTAGTTACCTTCTATTCATTCTTCTCCCTGACACCAAAGGGAAAGTACATCATTGGTTGCTGTCTGGGAACCGCCTGCTATGTCAAGGGCGCTCAGCAGATCATTGACAAGTTCTCCGATGTTCTCAAGATCAAACCGGGTGAGACTTCAGCTGACGGCCTGTTCACTCTCGATGCCTTACGCTGCATCGGTGCCTGCGGCATCGCTCCGGCAGTAAGCATTAACGGCCAGGTTCATCCCAAGATGAGCGTCGACCAGGTTATGAAGATCGTTGAGGATCTCCGGGCAAAGGAAGGTGCAGCAGCATGATTAAGACTGTAGAAGAATTAAACGCCAGAAAGGCTCAGTGCACTGCCGCTCTGGAAACCAAGATCAACGGTTCTGACGGCAGACGCCATATCGTTCTTTGCGGCGGTACCGGCTGTCTTTCCAGCCATTCCGATGAGATCCTGAAGAGATTTGAGGAAGTCCTGAAAGAAAAGGGCGCTGAAGACAAGGCCACTGTCAACCAGGTCGGCTGTTTCGGTTTCTGCTCACAGGGACCCTTCGTCAAGATCTATCCGGAAGACACCTTATACCGCGGTGTCAAGATCGAGGATGTTGAGGAGATCGTTGAATCCGACATCCTGAACAATACTGTAGTTGAACGCCTTTTATATGTTGATCCCGTTACCAAGGCAAGAGTTTCCAAGCAGGATGAGATCAACTTCTATAAGAAGCAGAAACGTATCGCCCTGCACGGCTGCGGTGTCATCAATCCTGAGGACATCAATGAAGCCCTGGGCATGGGAGCTTATGAAGGTCTGAGAAAGGCCCTGACGATGACCAGACAGGAAGTCGTCGATGAAGTTACTAAGTCCGGCTTAAGAGGCCGTGGCGGCGGCGGATTCCCGACCGGCCGTAAGTGGCAGTTTGCCTTAAACGTTGATGCTGATCAGAAATACGTTGTCTGTAACGGTGACGAGGGTGACCCGGGTGCATTCATGGACCGTTCCATCCTCGAAGGTAACCCCCTGGCAGTCATTGAAGGCATGGTCATTGCCGGTTATGCCTTTGGCGCTTCCGAAGGTTATTTCTATGTACGTGCTGAATATCCGATCGCTGTTCACCGTCTGAAGATCGCCATTGAACAGGCGACCAAGGAAGGCTTACTGGGCGACCACATTCTCGGAACGGATTTCTCCTTCAGATGCCACATCCGCTTAGGCGCTGGTGCCTTCGTATGCGGTGAGGAAACAGCTCTGCTGAACTCCATTGAAGGAAAACGCGGCATGCCCAGACCGAGACCTCCTTTCCCGGCCGTCAAGGGCTTATGGGGCAAGCCGACCTGCGTAAACAACGTTGAGACTCTGGCCTGTGTTCCCTACATTCTGAGAAACGGTGCTGAAGCATTCGCTTCCGTAGGTACCGAAAAGTCCAAGGGAACCAAGGTCTTCGCCTTAGGTGGCAAGGTCAATAACGTCGGTCTGGTTGAAGTACCGATGGGCACTACCTTAAGAGAACTGATCTATGACATCGGCGGCGGCATTCCCAACGGTAAGAAGTTCAAGGCCATTCAGACCGGCGGTCCCTCCGGCGGCTGTTTGACGGAAGAATATCTCGATGAACCGATCGACTTCGATAACCTGGTAGCCAAGGGATCGATGATGGGTTCCGGCGGTGCCATCGTCATGGACGAAGACAACTGCATGGTCGACGTTGCCAAGTTCTACATGGAATTCATCTGCGATGAATCCTGTGGCAAGTGTACACCATGCCGCATCGGCACCAAGAGAATGCTGGAGATCCTGACCCGCATTACCGAGGGTAAGGGTACAATGAAGGACTTTGATGAACTGGAAGAACTGAGTCAGACCGTCAAGACCAACTCACTGTGTGCCTTAGGTCAGACTTCCTCCAACCCGATTACCTCCACAATGACTCACTTCAAGGATGAGTACATTGCCCATATCGTTGACAAGAAGTGTCCTGCTCATGTCTGCAAGAAACTGATGCAGTATGTCATCGACCCCGAAAAGTGCATCGGCTGCGGCATGTGTGCCCGCAACTGCCCGGCTTCCTGCATCACCAGAACGGATTACACCGCTCCGGGTCACAAGCTGGCTTCCATGCACATTGATCCGGAAAAGTGCGTTAAGTGCGGAACTTGTATTTCATTCTGTAAGTTCGGCGCCATTTCAAAGAAGTAGGAGGATGTCAAGATGTCATTAGTAAATATCAAAATTGAAGGCATTCCATATCAGGTTGACAGCTCGCTGACCGTTCTGGAAGCCGCCAAGAAATGTGGCTATGAAATTCCTTCCTTATGCTCATACAACCACGGCGAATGCAACCAGGGTTCCTGCCGCGTCTGCTTGGTTGAAGCAACCGGCGCCAGAGGTCTGGTCGCCAGCTGTGTCTATCCGGTTTCCGAAGGCATGGAGATCAGAATCTCCACTCCGAAGGCTACCGAAGCCAGAAGAAGAAGCGTTGAACTGTTATTATCCAACCATTCGCTGAACTGCCAGCAGTGCGATAAGAACGGTCATTGCGAACTGCTGCATGTCGCTCAGCTGACCGGCGCCCGTGAAAACGCCTTTGCCGGCGTCAAGAGCGAGACTCATTACGATCAGCTGGCTCCGGCTCTGATCAGAGACACTTCGAAGTGTATTCTGTGCGGACGCTGCATCGCCAGATGTTCCAATGCTCATGGCTTAGGCATTCTGGGCTTTGAAAACAGAGGCTTCAAGACCTTTGTTGCTCCGGCTCAGAACAGAAGCTTTGCCGATTCACCGTGCATCCAGTGCGGTCAGTGTGTCAATGTCTGTCCGACCGGCGCTCTGATGGAGCATTCCGAGATCGACAAGGTTGACAAGGCCTTCAGAGATGGCAAGCATGTCATCGTTCAGGCTGCTCCGGCTGTCAGAGCCGCTCTTGGTGAAGAGTTCGGCTACAAGGTCGGTACTCCGGTCACCGGCAAGATGACCGCGGCCTTGAGAAGACTGGGCTTCGAAAGAGTCTATGACGTCAACTTCGGCGCTGACCTGACCATCATGGAAGAGGGCACAGAACTGCTGCACCGTCTGACGGAAGGCGGCGTGCTGCCGATGATCACTTCCTGCTCACCGGGCTGGGTCAACTATGCCGAATACAACTACGCTGATCTGCTGCCGCATCTGTCCAGCTGCAAGTCTCCGCACCAGATGCAGGGCGCCATCATCAAGTCCTACTGGGCTCAGCAGCATGGCTATGATCCCAAGGATGTCTTCGTGGTATCCGTCATGCCCTGTGTTGCCAAGAAGTTTGAAAGACAGAGAGAACAGGAAAAGGTCAATGGCATTGACGATGTCGACGCTGTCATCACCACCAGAGAACTGGCCCGCATGATCAGGCGTGCCGGCATCATCTTCAACCGTCTGCCGGATGAGCAGTGGGATCAGGACATCATGGGCGATTACACCGGTGCTGGCGTCATCTTCGGCGTTACCGGCGGCGTCATGGAAGCTGCCCTGAGAACCGTTTACTACAAGCTGACCGGCAAGGAACATGAAAAGATCACCTTCGACGAAGTCAAGGGTCATGATGCCGGTATCAGAGAAGCATCCATCGACATCAACGGGACCGTTGTGAATGTCGCCATTGCTTCCGGCATGAAGAGCGCCAAGATCTTACTGGACGACATCCGTGCCGGCAAGAGCAAGTATCAGTTCATTGAGATCATGGGCTGCCCGGGCGGCTGCATCAATGGCGGCGGACAGCCGTACATCAGGCCCAGTCTGATGCATGATGAAGACGACGACATCATCGACACTTACAAGCAGAAGAGAGCACAGGCTCTGTATTCTGAAGATGAGCGTCAAACCGTCCGTCAGTCTCATAACAATCCTCAGATCAAGGAACTCTATGAGAAATTCCTGGGTGAACCCAATTCTCATAAGGCTCACGAACTGCTGCATACCACCTATGCCGGCAGAGAGGGCTTCAACGAAATCAAGTAATTGAAGTAAACAGGTAAATCGAAAACAGTAAAACCCGGAGTTATCCGGGTTTTACGTTTATGTGAGGTATGGACTTACCTGTCAGCTGCGCCGCAGGTCATCGATGCTGAGATCTTCCAGTCCGGGAATCTGCTGAAGTGAGTAATGACCATCCGTGCATTCAAAGATCATGACGGCGCCATTGGGCACCCGCTCTATGCCTCTTTCAATGCATATCTCATCATGCTTTTTGGGGTCAAGATCAAACATGTATTCCATGATCTCCATGCAATAGCCACGATGACCGACCAGCAGGATCTGGTCGCCGTCATTGGCTTTTTCGTAGATCTCGTTGATGGTCTTGACGATCCGCTGATCAAAGATCTCGCGGTTTTCCCCCAGCATGTCAGTAAAGTCGCGCTTGCGCCAGCTGACTTTCATGCCGTTTGGAGTCGTGCTGTCATAGAATTCGCCCTCCATCATGCCGAAGTTCATCTCTCTTAAGCCCTTATGGTAAATGACCGGGCAGTCATGGTATGACATGATCGGCTCACAGGTCTCCCGGGCTCTGGTAAAGTCGGAACAGTAACAGCTGTCGAAGTGAATGTCCTTCAGCTTTTCCGCGGTCTGCTCAGCCTGACTGATGCCTAATGGCGTCAGAGGTGAGTCGCACCAACCCTGGGCTTTCTGGGTCAGATTGAAGATCGTCTGGCCGTGTCTGACATAATAGAATCTTACGCTTTTCATGAAGATTACTCCTTGTTTCGCTTATATTATAAAGAAATGAAAAGACAAATGACAGAGACGTTTTCAGCGGCATAATGATTTTTCTAAAAAAGTCGGATGCATTATAATAAAGAAAAGGGTGAGATGATGAAGTACAATCTGAAGAGAATTACGGAATTCAATAAACTGGTGCTGGACTGCCACTGTATGCCGGAATCAATTGCGGTTGACGCCACCTGCGGCAATGGAAATGATACCCTCTATCTGGCTCGCCGCTGCAGATTTGTCTATGGCTTCGACATTCAGAAACAGGCACTGATAAATACGGAAACGCTCTTGAAGGAAAACGGAATTGATAACTGGCAGCTTTTTAACGAAAGCTTCTCTATGATGGACAAACTGATTAATGTAAGGGCTGATGTCGTTACCTTTAATCTTGGTTATCTGCCCGGAGGCGACAAGAGCGTTACCACGGTAGCTGAGGAAACCGTTGAAGGTATCAAGGCAGCCCTCAGGATTCTTAACGATCATGGACTCATCAGTATCACCATGTATTGGGGCCATCCTCAGGGCAAGACAGAAAGAGAAGAAGTGCTGAAATTCTGTCGTACGCTTGACAGCAGGCAATATCATGTAACCTATATCTCACTTCTCAACCAGGACAACTGTCCGCCTGAGATCATTCTGATAAATAATTGATGAAGGAGGAAAAATAATGAGAAAAGAATTCAAACCGGATGCCTGGCTGTATCCGATGCCGGTGCTGATGATCGGCTCCTACGATGAGGAAGGAAACGCCAATCTGATGAATGCGGCCTGGGGAGGCATCAGCAATGATACCCAGATCTCCATCTGCATATCCGATTATCACAAGACGACAAAAAACATCCTGGCCAGCAAGGCCTTTACCGTATCTGTGGGAACGGCAGATACGGTTGCCAGATGTGATTACGTGGGTATTGCTTCAGGAAATGTCGTGAAGGATAAGGTGGAAAAAGCCGGATTTACTCCATTCAGAAGCGGGAAGGTGAATGCACCGCTTTTCAGAGAACTGCCTTTTACTCTGGAATGTGAACTGGTAGCTTATTATGAGGATGAGCCGCGGCTGGTTGGCGAGATAGTCGGCATTTCCGTTGATGAGGAAATCCTGAGCGATGGAAAGGTAGATGCTGTTAAACTGAAACCGATATCCTTTGATCCAGTTAATAACCGGTATCTGCTTCTTGGTGAGTTCGTAGCGGATGCCTTCATCATTGGCAAGAAATTGATCTGACATTCTTCAACTTAATTTGTTAAGATTGTGCAAATTCTCATTAAATTATCAATTGATAATTATTTATCGAATTATCAGTTGATAATTTTTTGCATGGTACTATAATGATGATAGAAAAGTGAGGTGATTTCATGCCTGACTACCAGATCAAATCCAGAAAGACCAGCAAGCTCTTTAAAAATGTCATGGTTGAATATGATGAAAAGTATGCCTTTGATCCGGAAAGCCGGGAGGAAGTCTACCTGCGGGAATTCGTGGCGGAAAACAAGGCAAGCATGGTTGAGAGTTACAAGCGTCTGAAGGGACTGCTTACATCTCAGGACATCAAACAGATCCGCAGCCGCTATCAGATGACCCAGAAGGAATACGCCCTGGCATTGGGTTTTGGCGAGATAACGGTTCATCGCTTTGAAAAAGGCAGCGTACAGACTTATGCCGATGACGAGATCATGCGCTTGAGCGCTGATGCCAACGACATGTATAAGCTGCTCAACAACAACCGGGACTGCTTCAGTGAAGAGAATTTCGTCCGGTTGATGGATACGGTCCGGGAACTGCAGAGGCTTCAGCGAAACCGCATCGCTCACTTTGAAAAGAGCGAACTGACCAACCTTACCCTGACCACCACCAGTGCCATCGATGTTGCCCGTTACATGATCAAGAAATATAACCACCAGTATGACTGGCTGGAAGTGGAGACTGTCATGATCACCCCGGCCAAGCTGCAGCTGTTATTGTACTTTGTGGAAGCTCTGGCTCAGTGCGTCTATCAGCGCAGCGCCTTCGGCGATGACATCAGAATGGGAAAACTGGGGCCCTATGTTGAAGAAGTAGCCAGAGAATACGGAAAGCGGGAGAAAATTGAGGAAAATGGTGAAGTATATCTCAGCAATGCCCTGCATAAGCTGGCCGACATCGTCATTGAATCGTATGGGCAGCTGGAACTGCTGCTGCTGGTATCCATCTGCAAGAGCGAGCCTCCCTGCAGCAACAAGAAACCCGATGAGCTGATCAGCCGCCGGGAGATCAGAGAATACTTTGAAAAAATATATCAGTAAGCTGTTAAAGCCGGAAAGGCTTTAAGAATAAAAGAGATTATTAATTAACGAAAGGAGTAATTTATGGGTTTAATTAGTAGTGGATTACAAGCGCTTAACAGCACGATTGCCGATCAGTGGAAGGAATACTTCTATTGTGAGGCCATGGAAAACGGTGTCCTGGTTGAAAGAGGGCATAAGAGAGTTTCCGGTCTGTTTGCCGGCAACCGCGGCAATGACAACATCATCACCACCGGTTCCGGAATCGCCGTTGCTGACGGCCAGTGCATGATCATCGTCGAGGATGGCAAGATCGTTGAAGTCTGCGCCGAACCCGGCCTGTACACCTTCGATTCATCATCAGAACCGTCAATCTTTGTCGGTGGTCTGGGCGAAGGACTGAAGAAGAGCTTTGAGGTCTTCAAGAAGCGTTTCACCTATGGCGGCGAGCCCGGCAAGGATCAGAGAGTTTATTACTTCAATACCAAGGAGATCCTCGACAACAAGTTCGGAACCAGCACACCGGTACCGTTCAGAGTCGTTGATTCCCGCATCAACCTGGATGTTGACATTCAGATCAGATGTGCCGGTACCTATTCATTCAGAATCACTGACCCGATCCTGTTCTACGCCAATGTCTGCGGCAACGTTGCCGAAGCCTATTATGTAGACCAGCTGAAGGACACCCTGAGAATCGAATTCGTTTCCGCCTTACAGCCGGCCTTAGCCAAGCTGTCAACGCTGGAACTGAGACCTTCCGAGATCATTGCTCATAATACCGAACTGGAGAACGCCCTCAACGACGCGCTCGATGCCAAGTGGAACGAGCTGCGCGGCATTCAGGTCGTCAATGTTGCCCTGGCAACCGTATCCCTGACCGAAGAAGATCAGAAGCTCATCACCGACGCTCAGAAGGCTGCCATGTACACCAATCCGTACATCAAGGACGCCGGTCTGACTGATGCCACCATCACCGCCATGAAGGATGCCGCCAAGAATCCCAATGGTCCGGCCATGGCTTACTATGGAGTCAACATGGCTCAGAATGCCGGCATGGCTGCCGGTGTCGCTCCGGCTCAGACTCAGCAGTATGCCTGGTACTGCCCGAACTGCGGTGCCGGCTGCAACGGCAACTTCTGCTCCGTCTGCGGTACCAAGAAGCCTGAATAAGGAGGGCTTCCATGGGATTATTTGATAAGAAATACTGCGATATCTGCGGTAAGGAGATCAAATTCCTCGGCAACCGCAAGCTGGATGACGGCAACATGTGCAAGGACTGCGCTTCCAAGCTGTCCCCCTGGTTCAGCGGCAGAAGGCATACTTCCGTTGCTGCCATCAAGGAACAGCTGAAGTACCGGGAGGCCAATGAGCAGGCTCTGAAGTCCTTTACAGCCACCCAGATCGTCGGTAACCGCTATAAGGTCTACTTCGACAACAATGATAAGAAGTTTCTGGTTTCCGCTTCCAGCAATTACCGTGCTGCCAACCCGGATCTGATCAGCTACAGCGATGTTCTCAGCGTCAACATTACCGTTGATGAGGATGTCGATGAAGTCATGGATGAAAACGCTGAAGGCAAGAAGGTCAGCTTTGACCCGCCGAAGTACGAATACGAGTACAAGTTCAATGTGAACATTCAGGTAAGAAATGAATTCTTCGATGACATTAACTTTGAACTGACCTCCAACAGACCGACTTCACCGGAAAGCGAACTGTACAACGAATATGTTGCCATGGCCAATGAGATCTGCACCCGGCTGACCGGAAAGGGATTTGAGGACCGCCGCAAGGAGTTCGCTTACTACAAGAATGATCCGGAAAGCGACGTCAATAAGCCGGAAGAAAAGAAGGAAGAAGTGGAAGTCTGGTACTGCATGAAGTGCGGGACCAAGAATGAAGGCGGCAAGTTCTGCCGTAGCTGCGGAGCTCAGAAGCCAATCACCGAAGTCAGCCGCTTCTGCCCGGAATGCGGAACCAAGATCACTGACGCTGACACCAAGTTCTGTCCTTCCTGCGGACACAAGCTTTAAGAGAAATAACAGTTGGAGAAATTCAGCTGTTACGGGAGGTTATTTATGAGTGATGAATTAAAGCAGTACAAATGTCCTAACTGCGGTGGGATACTTGTATTTGACTCATCCACACAGAATCTGAAGTGCCCGTACTGCCATTCTGAATTTGATGTTGAAATGATGCAATCCTATGACAAGGACGTTGCCGAAACAACTGATAATGAACTCAGCTGGACCAGCAAGCCTCAGGGCCAGTGGAGCCAGTCTGAAGCGGCCAACATCCGCGAATATGTATGCAAGAGCTGCGGTGGTGACATCATTACCGATGAAACCACCGCGGCCTCCAGCTGCCCCTATTGCGGCAACCCGGTCGTCATGGTCAATCAGTTTAAGGGCTCATTAAGACCTGACAAGGTCATTCCCTTTAAGTTCAGCAAGCAGCAGGCCATCGAAAGATACCGCAAGCATCTCACTGACAAGCCTCTGGCTCCCAAAGCCTTCAAGGCGGAAAAGCACATGCAGGAGATCAAGGGCGTTTACGTTCCTTTCTGGATGTATGACGCTGATGTAACTGCCCGAGCCCGCTTTACGGCTACCCGGGTCAGAAGCTGGTCAGACCGTGATTACAACTATACTGAGACCCGCTATTACAATGTCTTTAGGGGCGGCGACATCAGCTTTGACAATGTTCCCGCCAACGGTTCCAGCAAGATGGACACCGTCTTAATGGAATCAATTGAACCGTTTGACATGAAGCAGGCTGTCGATTTCAACATGGACTATCTGGCCGGTTATTTTGCCGACAAGTTTGACATCTCCGCGGAAGAGAGCGGACGCAAGGCCAATCAGCGCATCCGCAATTCTACCGCCAGTGCCATCCAGTCGACAGTCAGCGGCTATTCAACTGTTACCCAGGCGGGCATGAACATGGCTCTGGTCAATGAGAGCGCCAGCTACTGCCTGCTGCCGGTATGGCTGCTGGTTACCACTTATCAAGGCAAGAAGTACTACTTTGCCATGAACGGTCAGACCGGAAAATTAGTCGGTGATCTGCCTACTGACACCGGACTGTTTGCCCGCAGCTTTGCGCTGATATTTGCCGTCGTTTCGGCACTGGTATTTGTGGCCAGTTTCCTGCTTAAGCTGTTCTAGGAGGTAAGAATGATGAAGAGAATTACCAAGTTATTCACGATCCTGGCAGTAGCGCTGATGGTATGCGTTCCCTGGCGCGCTCTGGCACAGAATGCCCTGATGATCGACGAGTACGGAGCGCTTACTGATACTCAGATTGCTCAATGCGAGACGCAGTTGCAGCAGGTAAGCGATAAGTATGGCGTTGATGTCGTAGCCCTGATCGCCAGTGATACCGATGGCAAGGACATAGTGGACTTTGCCGATGATTACTTCGATTACAACGGCTATGGCCGGGGAACAGACCGTTCCGGCATCATTCTGGTAATCGACATGTATGGCCGTGAGATGTACATCTCCACCAGAGGCTTATGCATCGACTACTTTACCGATTACGGCATTGAATCCATTGCCGATGAGATCTATCCATACCTGGCCGGCGACTTTGAAGGTGCGGTGAGCAGATACGCGCAGTTATGCGATTACTACATGAATGCTGCCATCACCGACAAGCCGATCGACATCTATTACAACCGCCTCTACATTCATCTGAGCGGTGAAGACGGTAAAAGGATCAACGGCCATTTCTCAGTCTATGATGTTAATGGCGTTCACATCGGCAACATCTATGTTGATCATGGTGAAGGCTATACCGACATTCTGACTGAAGATACCAACGCCGTTTACACCATCAGCTGCGACGATGTTTCCAGCAAGTATGCCAAGCCCGAGGACATCACGGTGCGCGGTTCGGCTGAATATGACATTACCATGACAGCCGCAAGGGCGCCTTATGATGTCATGACCGGAGGTGCCGTATCCGGCGGAGCCGGCCTAATTGCGGCCCTGATCGGTACCGGCATCATGAAGAGCAAGAATAAGTCCGTCCGCAGTAAATATGACGCTGACCGCTATGTAGAGCGTGGCAGTTTCAATCTGCGCGACCACCGCGATTACTTCCTGTATTCGCGTACCAGCCGCTCAGCCCGTCCCAAGGAGACCGAGCGCAGTTCCGGCGGTGGCGGAGGTCATGGAGGATCATTCTCCGGAGGATCCTCAACGCACACCTCATCATCTGGAGCTACCCACGGCGGCGGCGGACGCAGAGGATTCTGATCAATTAATTAAGACAGCTGAAACTGAATCAGCTGTCTTTTTTATGCTGGATTATTTCTGTTCGATATTTCGTTCTTGTAAATATGATAGAATATAGACAGTAAAAAAGACCTTTTAGGTCGGAAAAATAATGATCAGGCATTTTTGGGTGCCACGGAAGGAGAACAGATGATCTACTTATTACTGAACCCTCTGGCCAATAATTCCCGGGGTGAGACGGAAGCGCGCAAATGGGCGGAAGACAACGCGGTGAAATGCGAGTTTGTCAGTCTTTTGGAGATCAAGGATCTTAAGGAGTTCTTTGATCAGCTGAAACCGGAAGATGAAGTAATTCTGACCGGCGGTGACGGGACGCTGAATTGTTTCGCCAATGATACCTATGGCTATGAATTCAAAAACCCGCTGTACTATGTCAAGTGCGGCAGCGGCAATGACTTCTATAATGACAATAAGCACCGGGAAGTTAACGGACGGCTTGATCTGCGCCCGTATCTGAAGAATCTGCCGCTGATCACGGTTAACGGCATTAAGAGGCGCTTTCTTAACGGCATTGGCTATGGACTGGATGGCGAAACCTGCCGGGTTGGAGATCTTCAGAGAGAAAAATCCGATAAGCCGGTAAACTATTCCAGCATTGCCATCAAGCTTCTTTTAGGCGGCTACAAGCAGAAAAGAGCGAAGGTAACGGTCGACGGCAAGACGGAGGAGTTTGAAAACGTCTGGCTGGCCTCCACCATGAAGGGCCGCTTCTATGGCGGCGGACTGATGGTCGCGCCTGACCAGGATCGCTTTAATGAAGATAATCTGGTCTCTTCCGTCACCATTCATAAGAAGAGCAGGCTCGGAACCCTGATCCGCTTCCCCTCACTTAATAAGGGCGAGCATGTCAGGAAATTTGACTGGTGCCGGGTCAGAACCGGACATAAGGTCACGGTCAGCTTTGATGAGCCCTGCGCTCTGCAGATCGATGGGGACGTAGTGGAAAACGTACTGACCTATACGGTCGAAACCGGTGTCTGAAATGAATAAGTATGATGTGATCGTCATCGGAGCCGGCAATGGCGGTCTGGCAGCAGCGGTTAGAGTGCTGCAGGCCGGAAAGAGCTGTCTGGTGTGCGAAAAGCACAACATTCCCGGCGGCTTTGCGACCAGCTTTGTCCGCGGACGCTTTGAGTTTGAAGCCTCACTGCATGAATTCAACGGCATCGGAACACCCCAGCAGCCGGGCAGTACCCGTCAGCTTTTCCAACAGCTCGGAGTTGCCGACAAGATCGAATGGGTCCAATTGAAGGATGCCTACCATCTGATCTCCCGTAAGGAAGGGTATGACTTTGTCATGCCTTTTGGCTATGAGGCCTTCGCCTTGGCCAATAACCAAATCCATCCGGAAGGGGAAAAATACATCCGTCATTTCTTCGCTCTCTGTCAGCAGATCCGTGATGCCATGGAATACCTGAGCGCCAGCAAGGGAAGACCTGACCCAAAGGTGATGATGGAAAAATATCCCGATTATCTGGCCTGCGGTTCCTACAGCGTCAATGAAGCCTTTGAAGCTCTTGGTTACCCCAAAGAGATCGTCGACAATCTGAATACCTACTGGTGTTATCTGGGAGCTGACGGAAACAACCTGTCCTTCCTGCATTACGCCAACATGATCTACAGCTATTTTGCCAAAGGAGCAGCCGTTCCCCGCCATCGTTCCCACGAACTCTCGCTGGCCTTTGAACAGCGCATTCATGAGCTGGGTGGAGACATCTGGTATAACAGTGAGGTTACCAGGATACTGACTGATGAAAATGGCCGGGTAAAAGGCATTGAACTGAAGGATGGCCGGCAACTGGAAAGCCGGCATGTGATCGCTGACATATCTCCACATGTTGTTTACGGAAAGCTGATGGACCCCGGCGCGGTTCCGGAAAAGGCCCGCCGGCTGACCAACTTCCGCAAACTGGCCGGCAGGGGCTTTACGGTCTTTCTCGGCCTGAACCGCTCCGCAGAACAGCTGGGCATCATGGATCATAACTATTTCATCTACGATACCTGCGACAGCGTTGCGCAGTATGAAGCCATGAAGAATTTCGGCAATACCGCCGCTCAGGCCACGGTATGCCTGAATAATGCCATTCCTGACTGCTCGCCTGAAGGAACGGCGATCCTCTACATGACGACGCTGTTTACCGATGACGTCTGGTCTCAGGTATCTCAGCAGGAATATCATCAGGTAAAGGAAAAGGTCGCCACAGCAATGATTGAACGCTTTGAACAGGCCACTGGTGTGAACATCCGTGATCACATTGAGGAACTGGCCATAGCCACTCCGCAGACCTACGCCCGTTATTGCGGTCATCCGCAGGGAACCATCTACGGCTATGAATCGCAGTACTATGACGGCCTTATGAACCGCATCCAGATGGTTGAGGAAGATCATTTCGTTGAAGGGCTGAGAATCGGCGGCGGATTCGGAGAAAGACTGTTGGGATATCCCAGCAGTTACAAAAGCGGGGTCAATGAGGCTAACCGCACCTTAAAGGACATTGAGAGAGAGGAGGTACAGCCATGACATTCCAGCGCAGTCCCATACCCGGAGAAGACATCAGAAGAGCAATGGAAATGCCGGCCAGACGCCGTGAACTGATCGAACAGAGTTCTTCGCAACTCCCTCAGGCAAGCTATGGCGTCAATGAACTGGCTGCTTCCCTGCATCCCGGCATTGTCAGAGCCAGAATCAGTGAAAAGAGACCGGCAGGCGTAGACTGCTGCGTCATTACCCTGCAGTCACTGGGTAAGGATGGCCGGTTTGCCTGGTTCCGAGCCGGGCAGTTTATCACCCTTTCCGCGGAAGTTGGCGATTCCTTCATCAGCCGTCCCTATTCCCTGTCTTCTTCACCCAAACAGGCTTTGGAAGGCATTTATGAAATAACCGTACAGAAAAAGGGAATCTTCTCCCGCTGGCTGATTGAAGAAGCCCGCATTGGCGAGATCGTTCTGGTCAATGAGCCTTCAGGTGATTTCTATCATGACTCGCTGCGCGACCATGATCATATCCTGGCCATTGCCGGGGGCAGCGGCGTAACACCGTTTGTTGCCATGATGAAGGCCATCCGGGAGGGCAGTGAGGATTTCCGTCTGACATTGTTATACGGAGCCCGTACGCTTCAGCATCTTCTCCTCAAACCTGAAGAGTATGAAAATGAGCGGATCAGGGTAATTCCGGTTCTCTCTGATGAACAGTCGGAAGGATACTTCTACGGCTTCATCGACCGCACCGTCATTGCGCCGTATCTGGATGATGATACAACTGTCTTCATGTGCGGCCCGGAAGCAATGTACGGATTCACGGCTCATGAACTTGCTGAACTCAATGTTGAGCATTTCCGCAGAGAACGCAATTCCGTCGGCAACCGCTCCGTTGATGAGCCGCAGATTTTCCGGCTGAAGGTCCACGTGCGCGATGAGGTCTATGAGATGCTGGCCAGAAGCGAGGAGACCCTGATAACCGCCCTGGAAAGGGCCAGAATACCGGCTCCGGTACGCTGTAAGAACGGCGTATGCGGCTACTGCCACAGCCGGCTGATATCAGGAGAGTATTTTGTTGATGAAAAGAATGATTTCCGCCGGGAAGCGGACCGTAAGTTCGGTTATCTGCATCCCTGTGTCTGCTATCCCCTATCGGACATGGAAATTGAGATTCCGATATTAGACAAGTGAGGTAACATCCGATGATCGCATTCATAATCGTTTATCTGATCGCTCTGTTCTGTTATTTCTTTACCCGTACCTCGGAAACGAAGAAATACCGGGCAGTCAACAAGTACCTGATGGCCACCATGTATCTGGTTTATGGCATTTACCACATTTCTGTCCGTCAGCCCTTTGCCAGCTATCACACGATGCTGATCCTGGCTTTGATCATGGCCTGGCTGGGTGATGTCTTTCTGGTATTTGACTTCGGCCGCGGCGGCGACTTCTTTCTGGCCGGAAATGTCGGCTTTACTCTCTATGAAATGATGGTAATGAGCGATAATGGCCTCACCTTCAGGCAGTACGGCTGGGTATTTGCCGTCGTAGCGGCGATGCTGGGACTTTTCATCTTTGCCTGTTCCAAATGGCCTAATAAGTTCAGATTGGGAAAGATGCGCTGGCCAATGACCTTTTATCTTTCATCAATCTATACCCATGGCATTACCGGCCTGTTCATGGCCCTGCTGGTTGCGGTGCCGGCCTTTAGGGTCATGGGCATTGGTTCCTTTCTGTTCATGATCTCGGACATCATCCTGACGCTGTATAATTACGTGTTCGGTGAGAACAAATGGCTGGTAAGGGCCAACAGCCTGACCTACTTTGTCGGTCTGCTGCTGATAGCCCTCTCCACGGCCATGTGTTGACAACTTAAGGAAGCCGGATAGCCCAATTAAAGCTTGAAGGCTTCCTTTTTACAATGAAGTAACCGCAACAACGGCTTTTTTCCCGTTGGGAAAATATGCTATACTTGTCAGGTGAGGTGAAACCGATGTCTTTTGTTGTGACGATCGATCAGTTTGATGGACCGCTGGATCTGATGATACATCTGATAAAGGAAAAGGATCTGGACATTTTTGATCTGGACATTTCCCAGCTGGCTGACCAGTACATCGCCTACATACATCAGATGGAGGAGATGCATCTTGATGTTGCTTCCGAGTATCTCAGCGAACTGGCCGGTCTGATCGAATACAAGAGCAAGAAGCTGCTGCCGGTTCAGGAGAGCGAACTGATCGACGATTATGAAGAGCAGAAGATGGACCTGGTACAGCGTCTGATCGAATATCAGAAGTACAAGGAGATCACCGCCCAGTTTGACCAGCTCTATAAGGAGCGGGCGCTGATGCATGACAAGGTACAGTCTGAGATCGCCAGCGACTGGATAAACGGTGAGACGACCTATAAGGAAACCTCGCCATATGAACTGATCAAGGCGATGAAACGGGTTCTTAACCGCTATCAATTGGCCAATCCCTATGAAGTATCCATCGCCACCCAGCGCACCACCGCTGAGGAGAGGGAAAAACAGCTGGTAAAGCGTTACCGCAACATTGACCGCAACAAGAGCTTTACGCTGACGGAAATGATGGAAGACTGCCGGGATGTCTATGATGTCGTCGTTACCTTCCTGGCCGTATTGAACATGGTAAATAACAGCTATCTCGTCTTTGCCATTGACAAGGATGAAGTCTATTTTAAAAAAGGTGTGAATTATGAATAACGAATTGAGAGCGATCGTTGAAGGCATTCTGTTTGTCTGCGGCGATGAGGGCGTGACCCTGGCCCAGCTGGCGGATGTCCTGGCAATAAATGAAGAAACCCTGCAGTCCATGATGGACGATTTCATCATGGAGTATAACCAGCACGAAGAAAGGGGTATGGAAGCCGTCTATTACGGCCGTCATTACAAGCTCGTCAGCAAGGCGTCCTGTCATCCCTATGTCCAGAAACTGTTTGAACAGGATACCACCATTCAGTTCTCCCAGGCGGCTCTGGAGACCCTGGCCATCATTGCCTATAACCAGCCGATCACCAGAGTTGAGATCGAGGAGATCAGAGGCGTCAGCTGTGAGATGATGCTCAAGAAACTGCAGGCACGCAATCTCATAAGGGAAGCCGGTCGGCTTGATACCCCGGGTTTACCCTATACTTACGAAGTAACGGAGCAGTTCATGGATACCTTCTCCCTGAAGTCGCTTGAAGAACTGCCCAAGCTGCCGGATTATCAGAAGGTAAGCGAGGAAGGAGAGCTGTTCGACTGATGGAAAGACTGCAGAAAGTAATCGCCCGGGCCGGGATTGCTTCCCGGCGCAAGGCGGAAGAACTGATAACTCAGGGCCGGGTAAAGGTTAACGGCATTACCGTCAGCCAGCTTGGCACCCAGGTTTCCAACAGCGACGTCATCACCGTTGACGATAAGACGCTTAAGAAGGAAGAACTGGTATACTACCTGCTCAACAAGCCCAGAAAATACGTTTCCACAGCCGCTGATGAACATGACCGCGCCAAGGTGACCGATCTGATCGACAGCCCGGAACGGATCTTTCCGGTGGGAAGACTGGACTATGAATCAACCGGTTTACTGATACTGACCAATGACGGTGAGTTTGCCAATCTGCTGACCCATCCGAAATTCCACATTCCCAAGACCTACCACGTGACCATTAAGGGCGTTCTGAGCAAAAACGACATTCTCGCCTTGCGCAGGGGTATTGTTCTGTATGACGGAATCAAGACCATGCGTTCGGAAGTCCAGTTGGTCAATTATGATCGTGAGGCTGACAAGTGCACCATCGACATTACCATCTACGAAGGGCGCAACCGTCAGGTTCGCCGGATGATCGAGGCACTGGGCTATGAGGTTACCAGACTGCACCGTACCCGTTTCGGTACCGTTACCGATGATCAGATACCTTCCGGCAGTTACCGCCGGCTTAGACCTCATGAGATCAAGTCATTGAAAATGATGGCTGAGGAAGGAAAGAGCGAGTAATGCGCCAGTATTTTGTCAAAGAAAAACTGCAGTGCGGCAGCATTGTAACCCTTAGTGAAGAGATCGCTCATCACCTAAAGAATGTATTGCGGAAAAAAAGCGGCGAGGTCATCCGTCTGGTTGACTGTCAGGGCAGCGCCTTTCTGGCGCGGCTGATCGTTGATGAGGAAGTTCAGGCTCAGGCCTATGAACAGCTTGCTTCCCGCCGGCAGCGGGGCAGGATAACCTGCTGTCCCTGTCTGATCAAGCGCGACAAATGGGAAATGCTGATCCAGAAAGCCGCGGAACTGGGTGCTGACCGCATCGTTCCGGTAATTTCCAGCCGCACCATCATCCATATCGATGAAAAGGAGATGGACAGAAAACTGGCCAGGTGGAACAAGATCGCTTTGGAAGCCTGCCAGCAATCCAACCGCACGGACATCTGCGTTGTTGAACGTCCTGTCTATCTGGTCAATATTGCTGCATACCGTTCAGATAATAATCTGTTGGCCTATGAAAATGAGGCCAATGTTCAGTTGCTGGATCTCTGTGACAACCGCGACATAACCATTGTCACCGGGCCGGAGGGCGGCTTCAGCAGTCAGGAAGCTGAATTTCTCAACTCACTGGGCTTTCGGAGCTGCTCGCTGGGCGAGCGCATCTTACGGGCCGAAACAGCCCTGCTGTATGCCCTGGCCGTCATTGACGCCGGAAGGAATGTATTATGAAATTCGCCATCTGCAATCTGGGCTGCAAGGTTAATAACTATGAGGCCAACTGGTACAGCCAGGCTCTGGGTGAAAAGTATGAAGAGGTAAGCTTCAGCGAAGCGGCTGACATATATGTGATCAACAGCTGTTCGGTTACCAATACAGCCGGTTCCAAGAGCCGGCAGATGATCCACCGGGCCCGCAAGCGTAATCCCAAAGCCGTCATCGCTGCGGTAAGCTGTTATGTTCAGCTGGAATACCGCAATGAGGACATCTTCACCGACTGTGACATTCTGATCGGCAGCCGCAACAAGAAGAAACTTCCCCAGTACATTGAAGAGTTTCTGCATACCGGTCAGCGGATCGTTGACGTCGGTCCCTTTGAGATCACTCCCTTTGAGGAGATGGCGCTGTGTCATTTCAATCAGACCAGAGCCTATCTGAAGATTCAGGACGGCTGCAATCAGTTCTGCGGTTACTGCACCATTCCCCTGGCCCGAGGCCGGGAAAGAAGTCTTGATCTGGACCGGGTAGTGGAAAATGCCCGTCTGCTGGTACAGGGCGGCCATCAGGAGCTCGTTCTGACCGGCATTCATACCGGACGCTGGAATGATGGAAAGCATGATCTGGCTGATCTGATGCAGGCGCTGTTAAGAGAAGTGGAAGGACTTCAGCGCATCCGCTTATCCTCAATCGAGATGACGGAAGTCAGTGACCGGCTGATTGAACTGATGGCCGGCGACCGGCGGATTGCCCGTCACCTGCACATTCCGCTGCAGACCGGTAATGACCGGCTGCTTAAGCTTAATAACCGTCCATATACGACAAAGGAATACCATGATCGCATTAATGAGATCAGAGAGCGGATACCGGGGATCTCAATATCCTCCGACATCATTGCCGGTCTGCCTACCGAAACCGATCAGGAACATGAACAAACCATGGCTTTCATAGAAAGCTGCCGTCTCTCCTTCCTCCACGTCTTCCCCTATGCCCGTAAGCAGCATACCCCTGATGCCTCTCTTGCTCAGGTGCCGGAAAATGTGCGGAAGCAGCGCGCGGCCGGTTTGACGAAACTCTCGCAGCGACTATATAATGATTACATGAGCAGCTTTTTGAACAAGGAAGTCGAAGTACTGTTTGAGACTTCTGAAAACGGGCTGCTTAAGGGGCATTGCAGTGAGTACGTGGAAGTCACTGTCAACAGCCAAAGCGATCTGAGACATCAGATCTGCCGTGTCCACATTGACGGCATTGAAGGAGAATGCCTGAAGGGACATCTTATTTAAGGGGATTAATATGAACATTTCTAGCATATTTGAGAACGCACCGTCTCTGGAAATAAAGAACATCATGACGGATTCACGCGTCAAGCTGAAGGACGCCATCTTTTTCTGCGTTGCCGGACTGGTCAATGACGGTCATGACTTCATTGATCAGGCCATTGAGAACGGAGCCATCTGCATCGTTCACAGCCGTGATCTTACCGACTACCGCCAGGGAGTTACCTACATTCAGGTAGAGGATACGCTGGGTGCTTTGAACATCTTTACCGCTGCCTTCTATGGCGATGTGACCAAGAAGATGAAGGTATATGGCGTCACCGGTACCAATGGCAAGACCACCATTGCCTGGGTCATCAGATATCTGGTCTCCCGCTTCCGCAAGTGCGGCTATATCGGCACTATTGGCTACATGTGGGATGAAAACATCAAGGACAGCTTCCTGACTACTCCGGAAGTCAATGTCATTCACAAGATGATCAAGCAGATCTACAACCATCATGCCCGCGCCATCGCCATCGAGGCGTCATCACAGGGCATTGACATGCGCAGGGTTGAAGCGGTTGACTTTGACTATGCCATCTTCACCAACCTGACCCATGACCATCTCGACTACCATCTGACCATGGAAAACTACTATCAGGCCAAGGCCAAGATGTTCCGCAACATGCCCGCTGACAAGACCGCTGTCATCAATGTTGACGATGAGTATGCTGAAAGACTGATCAGTGAGACTTCCTGCCGGGTGGTTACTTACGGCATTGATAAGCCGGCAGACTACCGGGCAGAGGACATTAGGGAATTTGCCGATCATACCGAATTTACCCTCATTCATGGTGAACAGAGCTGGCCGGTCAATACAAACCTGGTAGCCCGCTTCAATGTCTACAACCTGCTTGGCGTTCTGGCAACACTGATGGAAGACGGTTATACGATGGAAAAACTGAGTCCTTATCTGGCAACCATACCTCAGGTTCTGGGTCGGGCGGAAAGAATTGACGAAGGACAGAACTTCAATGTCATCGTTGACTACGCTCATACCCCTGACGGCTATGAGAAGATCTATGACTACGTTCACAAGATTACCCCTGAAGACAAGCGAATCATCTCGGTCTTCGGCGCTCACGGCGCCAGAGACCATGCAAAGCGGCCGATGATCGGCAAGATCGCCGATGAGAATTCCGATGTCATCATCCTCTGTTCGGAAGACAACCACTGGGAAGACCCGGCGGAGATCTGCCGGCAGATCGGTGAAGGCATTACCAAGCATTCCTACGTATACATTGAAGACCGCTACGACGCCATCAGACAGGGCATCGAACTGGCCAACAGCGGCGATACCGTCTGTGTTCTTGGCAAGGCTGATGAACAGTACTTCAAGATCGGTGATGGTAAGGTCGACTGGATGGGTGATGATGCAGCATGCCGGGAAATCCTGAAAAACATGCTGGAAGGAGATAAAAATGAAAATTAATAAGTACATTGATCACACTTTATTGAAGGCAGACGCTACCAGTGAACAGATCACCAAGCTCTGCAATGAAGCCAGAGAAAATGATTTTGCTTCCGTCTGCGTTAATACCTGCTACGTACCGCTTTGCCATGATCTGCTTGAAGGCAGCGGTGTCAATGTCTGCTGCGTTGTCGGCTTCCCCTTAGGTGCCATGAGCACCAAGGCCAAGGCCTTTGAGACCAGACAGGCCGTCAAGGATGGAGCTGATGAGATCGACATGGTCATCAACATCGGCGCCGCCAAGGAAGCCAACTGGAGATATGTGACCAGAGACATCAAGGCCGTTGTCAAGGCTGCCAAAGGCAAGCTTGTCAAGGTTATCATCGAGACCTGCCTGCTGACTGACAGGGAAAAGGTCAGAGCCTGCAAGTGTGCCATGAAAGCCGGCGCTCAGTTTGTCAAGACTTCAACCGGTTTCTCTACCGCCGGAGCTACTGAGCATGATGTTGCCCTGATGAAGAAAACGGTCGGCGAGACCTGCAAGGTCAAGGCAGCCGGTGGCATCAGAAGCTATGAGGATGCTCAGAAGATGATCGATGCCGGAGCTGAAAGACTGGGCTGCAGCGCCGGAATCAAGATCATTGAAGGATATCGGGCCGCAAATCAGTAATTGTTATGAAAATGAAGAAACCGGAGCTGTTTACGAACACCCTCCGGTCTTTTCATGCCAAAATCGACGAAAATATTCCCATAATGTTCACATTTTTCGTTGCAAATCACCTTTTGCTAGTGTAAAATATCATCGTGTAAAAAGATTTTACAGTTTCAGAAGGGAGGGTAGTTAATGCCGAAGGTAGTAGTTAAGGATAACGAAGGTCTTGATGACGCTTTACGTCGTTTCAAAAGACAGGTCTCAAGAAATGGTACCCTTGCTGAAGCTCGTAAAAGAGAATACT
>JAEEHC010000086.1 GCA_016280635.1 Erysipelotrichaceae bacterium | reverse complement strand
TCAGCGAATAAAGGAGGAATAAATCATGAGTAAGATTATCGGTATTGACTTAGGTACAACAAATTCATGTGTCGCTGTCGTTGAAAACGGCGATCCAGTCGTCATAACTAACCCGGAAGGCAACAGAACCACACCTTCAGTTGTCGCATTCAAGAACGGCGAGAAGATCGTCGGCGATGCCGCCAAGAGACAGGTCGTAACCAACCTGAATTCCGTCATTTCCATCAAGCGTAAGATGGGCTCAACGGAAAAGGTTACCCTGGAAGGCAAGTCCTACACCCCGCAGGAAATCTCCGCGATGATCCTGCAGTACATCAAGACCTATGCGGAAGGCTATCTCGGTGAACCGGTAACCAAGGCCGTCATCACCGTTCCGGCTTACTTCAATGACGCACAGAGACAGGCTACCAAGGATGCCGGCCGCATTGCCGGACTGGAAGTCGAAAGAATCATCAACGAGCCGACCGCGGCCGCTCTGGCTTATGGTATTGACAAGACCGACGTTGAACAGAAGGTCATGGTCTATGACCTGGGCGGCGGCACCTTCGATGTCTCCATCCTGCAGCTGGCAGACGGTACCTTCGAAGTTCTGGCTACCGCCGGTAACAACCATCTGGGTGGCGATGACATCGATAACCTGCTGGTTGACTGGATCTGCGAAGACTTCCGCAAACTGCACGGCGTCGATCTGAAGAAGGACCGCATGGCCTTACAGAGAATCAAGGAATCCGCGGAAAAGGCCAAGAAGGACCTCTCCAGCATGAAGGAAGTTCAGATCTCCATCCCGTTCATCGCTTCCAACGAAAACGGTCCGCTGCATGTTGACATGAGCCTGACCAGAGCCAAGTTTGAAGACATGATCAAGGGTATCGTTGAGCAGACGATCGGACCGGTCAGACAGGCCCTCTCCGATGCCGGCTTAACCAAGAATGACATTGACCAGGTATTGCTGGTCGGTGGTTCAACCCGTATCCCCTGTGTCCAGGAAGCTGTCAAGAGAGAACTGGGCAAGGAACCCAACAAGAGCGTTAATCCGGATGAAGTCGTCGCCATCGGCGCCGCCATTCAGGGCAGTGTCTTAAGCGGAGACCGCAACGACATCCTGTTACTGGACGTAACTCCGCTGTCATTAGGCATTGAGACCCTGGGCGGTGTCATGACCAGACTGATCGAGCGTAACACTACCATTCCGACCAGCAAGAGCCAGATTTTCTCCACGGCTGCTGATAACCAGCCGGCCGTTGACATCAACGTCCTGCAGGGTGAAAGACCGATGGCTGCGGACAACAAGTCCCTGGGTAACTTCCAGCTGACCGGTATTGCCCCGGCCAGAAGAGGTGTCCCGCAGATCGAAGTCACCTTCGATATCGACGTTAACGGCATCGTTCACGTATCCGCCAAGGATAAGGGAACCGGCCGTGAACAGTCCATCACCATTCAGAACTCCTCAGGCTTAAGTGATGCCGAGATCGACAGAATGGTCAAGGAAGCGGAAGCCCACAAGGCTGAAGATGACAAGCGTAAGGAAGAGATCGAACTGAAGAACAAGGCTGAAGGCTTCATCATTCAGATCGAAGATACCCTGAAGGAAAACGGTGACAAGTTCGACGCCAACCAGAAGGCTGAAGTCGAAAGAATGAAGAACGAACTGCAGCAGGCCATTGACAACAATGACTACGCTACCTTAAAGACCAAGCTGGATGCGCTGGAACAGGCTGCTCAGCAGATGAGCCAGCAGATGTACCAGCAGGCCGGCGGACAGGCTAACTACCAGTCCAACCCGAATGGAAATGGCGGAAATGACGACAACGTCATGGATGCCGACTTTACCGAAAAGTAAAGAGCAGTATTTGAATTACATCATCCACGCCCGGCGTCAGCCGGGCATGGATTTGAAACCGAGGTGATTTCATGCCCACCAGCAACAAGAGAGATTATTATGAGGTACTGGGCCTTTCCCGGGATGCCAGTGAAGAGCAGATCAAGAAAGCCTACCGTACCCTGGCTAAGAAATACCATCCGGACCTGAATAAGGATGCTGATGCTCCCGAGAAGTTCAAGGAAGTGCAGGAAGCCTATGAGGTCCTTTCCGACCCGCAGAAGCGTTCCACCTATGACCAGTACGGCTTTGCCGGACTGGATGATCAGGGGTTCAACTTCAATTTCAACGGCTTTGGTTCGGCTGCCGATTTCGGTTTCGGTGATATCTTTGACTCGATCTTCGGCGGCGGCATGGGCTCAATGGGACGGGGCCGCTCCCAGTCCGCCAACGGTCCCCGTAAGGGCGAGGACAGTTACCTGCAGATGCGCATCAGCTTCATGGATGCCATCAACGGCTTAAGCAAGACCATCTCTTTGGACGTTGAGGAACAGTGTCCCGATTGCCTGGGGTCTGGCGCCCGCAGCAAGGATGACATCAAGGTCTGTCCGACCTGCAAGGGAACGGGAAGGGTGGTAAGATCTACCAACATGTTCGGCATGGCCATGCAGTCACAGTCAACCTGCCCTGATTGCCGGGGTACCGGTAAGAAGATCGTCAAGCCCTGCGCCAAGTGCCATGGCTCCGGCTATGTCAGAAAGAAGGTCGAGGTCGACCTCACCATTCCGGCCGGCATTCAGTCCGGTCAGCAGCTGCGCATTGCCGGCAAGGGCAACAAGGGCTATAATGGCGGGCCGAATGGCGACCTGTATGTGGAAATCATCGTTGATCAGGACAAGCACTTTGTCCGGGACGGCGACGACATTCTGATCGAGGTGCCGTTATCAGCCGTCGACGCTACCCTTGGCTGCAAGATCGACGTTCCCACCGTCTATGGCGATGTGGAACTGACCATTCCGGCCGGTACACAGCCCGGTCAGAAATTCCGCCTGCGCGGAAAGGGTGTCAAGAACATCCGTTCCGGCTACTACGGTGATCAGTACGTGATCATCGATGTAGTGATTCCCTCCAGCCTGACCAGGGAGGAGAAAGACCTCTATGGAAAGCTGAAGAGCGTGGAATCCAATGGCAAGAAGAACATCTTTGAAAAATTCAAGAACACCTTTAAGTAACAAAACCCTTTGTTACTTTTCTTAACAGATATTAATAATTTAAAGGAGGTAAGATTCATGGATATTAACAGTTTCTCCACTAATCTGCAGTCCATCGTCATGAAGGCGCTGGAAATGGCCAGCACCTCTCACCATACCGAAATTACTACCGTCCATCTGTTCTGTCAGATGTTTGCGGACAACACCTTGGACGGTTTATTGAAACGCATCAATGTCAATAAGCAGGACTGCCTGCAGATCGCTCAGTCACGCTTAAAGAACATCGCTTCCGTTGATTACGTGCCTCAGCCGGTCTTTAACCGCAAGGTCAACGACGCTCTGGTCAACGCCATCAGCTGGGCCAGAGAGCACGATGAGACCTATCTGACGGTAGCGACCGCCTTCATCCACCTGCTGTTCAACGATTCCCCAATCTCCAATGAGATCGTTAAGAAGTACAACCTGACCAAGGAAATGGTCCTCAATGAGGAACTGGCCAGACGCAAGGGCAAGAAGATGACTGACACCAACAGTGAAGAGTCGATCGATGCCCTGGAGAAGTATGGGCATGATCTGGTCCAGGATGTCCGGGACGGCAAGGTTGACCCGGTCATCGGCCGGGATGATGAGATCAGAAGGATGATCGAGATCCTTTCCCGCAAGAGCAAGAACAATCCGGTTCTCATTGGTGAACCGGGTGTCGGCAAGACCGCCGTTGTCGAGGGTCTGGCCTGGCGCATCTACAAGCAGGATGTGCCGCTGAACCTTAGAGAGAAGAGGCTGATCGAACTGGACATGGGTGCCCTGATCGCCGGAGCCAAGTACCGCGGCGAATTTGAGGAAAGGCTGAAGGCCGTGCTTGAGGAAGTCAAGCAGGCTGACGGCGGCATCATCCTGTTCATCGATGAGATTCACAATCTGGTCGGCGCCGGCAAGACCGAAGGGTCAATGGACGCTGCCAACCTCTTGAAGCCGATGCTGGCCCGCGGGGAACTCAGATGCATTGGCGCTACTACCTATAACGAATACCGCAAGTACTTTGAGACCGATAAGGCGCTGGAAAGACGGTTCCAGCGAGTAACCGTTGATGAACCCAGTGTTGAAGAGACCATCTCGATATTAAGAGGTCTTAAGGACCGCTTTGAGGCCCATCATGGCGTTCAGATCCTTGATGAGGCCATCATCGCGGCAGCCACGATGTCCAACCGCTACATCTCCGACCGATTCCTGCCGGATAAGGCCATTGACCTGATCGATGAAGCCTGCGCATCTCTGAGAGTGGAAATGGATTCTCTGCCCTACGAATTGGATGAGGTCAACCGCAAGATCATGCAGCTGCAGATCGAGCAGCGAGCCTTAGCCAAGGAAGAGGATGACCGCAGCAAGGAAAGACTCAGTCAGATCGAGCGGGAGATCGCTGACCTGACTGAGCAGCAGACCGCCATCACCTCCAAGTGGGAGGAAGAAAAGAAGACACTGGAAGCCAGCAAGCGCAACCGTGAGGCTCTGGAAAAGGCCAAGCTGGAGCTGGAAGAAGCTCAGAACTCAACCAGATATGATGAGGCAGCCAGACTGCGTTATGAAACCATTCCGAATCTGGAAAAGGAAATCCAGAAGGCCAAGGAGGCTGACCGTCATGATGCTCTGATTCAGGAAACTGTTGATGAGCAGCTGATCGCCGGTGTGGTTTCCCGCTGGACCGGCATCGCCGTCAGCAAGCTGATGGCTTCCGATCGCCAGAAGATCCTGGGCTTAAAGGAAAAACTGGCTGAGAGAGTCATCGGTCAGGATCAGGCCATCGATCTGGTCTACAACGCCGTGCTGCGCTCCAAGGCTCAGATTCAGGATTCCAACCGGCCGATCGGTTCCTTCCTGTTCTTAGGTCCGACCGGTGTCGGCAAGACCGAAGTTGCCAGAGCACTGGCGGAACAGCTGTTTGATGATGAAAACAAGATTGTCAGGATCGACATGAGCGAGTACATGGAGAAGTTCTCCACCTCCCGTCTGATCGGTGCTCCGCCGGGATATGTCGGCTATGATGAAGGCGGTCAGCTGACCGAAGCAGTCAGAAGAAAGCCTTATTCCATCGTCTTACTGGACGAAATTGAAAAGGCCCATCCTGATGTCTTCAACATTCTGCTGCAGATATTGGATGACGGCCGGATCACCGACTCCAAGGGTGTGACCGTAGACTTCAAGAATACCATCATCATCATGACTTCCAATCTGGGCTCCGAATATGCCTTTGAGCCGGATATGCAGAAAAAGACGGAAGCATACGAAAAGATTGTCAAGGCGACCTTCAAGCCGGAGTTCGTCAACCGTATCGATGACATTGTCATCTTCAATCCGCTGACTACTGAAGTTCTGGGCGGCATTGTTGACAAGTTCATCGGCTTACTGGCCAAGAGATTGGCTGATAAGAACATCAAGCTGGTGCTGACTGACCGGGCGAGAGTTCAGATCATCGAACAGGGCAGCGACATTACCTATGGCGCCAGACCGCTGAAGCGGTTCATTCAGAAGCAGGTCGAGACCAAGGTTGCCTATGCGATCGTCTCGGAGGGTATCGACGGCAATACTACGTTGCAGGTTGACTTTGTCGATGATGAGTTCAAGGTAACGGAAATCAAATAATCAATTAAATCACAAGGGGATGACCATCAAGGCCATCCCTTTGTTGTATAATAAAAATATGAAGATAACGGATGAAATGATCGATCATGAATTGCTGGTGATGGGCAAACTTAACCGCGCCAAGCTGGGTTTTCGCAACGAAACCAGCATGAGAGTGGTTAACAGCTTCTGTCGACGTTTTTTCCGTGGCCATTCCCTGACCTCAAAGCTCCATTACGAGCAGCATTGGGTAAAAAAACACGAGGGCGAGCCGATCCGGGTCTGTGTTTACCGCCCATTACAGCCAACCGGCAAGCCGGAGGCAGGGTTATTGTGGTTGCATGGCGGAGGTTATTGTACCGGTGTGCCGGAAAGTGAATTCATGGTGTTTGAAAACATGATCCGCAAGACCAACTGCGTTGTTGTGGCTCCTGATTATACCCTTTCCATTGAAAAACCTTTCCCAGCCGCTCTGGATGACAGTTATCGAACCCTGTTATGGATGAATGAGAATGCGGCGATGCTGGGAATCAACCCTGATTGGCTGATGGTCGGCGGCGTCAGTGCCGGCGGTGGTCTGTGTGCCAGTCTGAGTTTGTTGGCCCGGGACCGTCAGGAAGTGGATCTGAAATTCCAGATGCCGCTTTATCCGATGCTGGATTACCGACCGACCCCTTCTTCCACTGATAACAATGCCCCGGTTTGGGACAGCCAGTGCAATATCAAAGGCTGGGACCTGTATCTGGGTAACAAGTATCCGATATCCAAATATGCCTGTCCGGCTTTGGAGTATGATTACTCAGGTTTACCGGAGACTCTGACTTATGTGGGAACCATTGAGCCTTTCTATAACGAGACGGTCAATTATGTGAATAATCTTAAAAAGGCCGGTGTTCGGGTGCATTTCCGGGAGTTTGCGGGCTGTTACCACGCCTTTGACGTTTACGGGCTGAACGCGAAAGTTGCCAGGGCAGCGCGGCGCTATCGCGATGAGGGTTTTGAAAGAGCAGTGAACCGCATCAAGAAACAATACCCACTGACTGAACAAATAATGTAAAAAACAGGTGACAGCTGACTGTCACCTGAATCATTCCGATAATGAAAAGGTGGCGGTGCCACCTTTTGATATGCTTATTCTACTTTCGGCTGCTTGTCGGCCAGTTTCAGGAAGAGGAAACCAACCGCGAAGAAGATGGCCAGGGAAGCGACGGCGATGTTGATGGAACCTCCCATCAGCTTGACGGCGGCGATGACAGCGGAACCCAGGAAGGAAGCCCCCTTGGAGAAGATGTCATAGATGCCGAAGTACTCGCCGGAGTTCTCAGCCGGAATGATCTTGGAATAGTATGATCTGGACAGGGACTGAATGGAACCCTGGAAGCAGCCTACGCCGAAGGCCAGAATGCCGAAGTCTACAAGGGTTTTCAGCGTCAGAGCATACAGGCAGACGGCGAAGTAGCCGCAGATGCAGATAAGAATAAGTGGTACGGTTGCGTACTTCTTTGACAGCTTGGCGAATACCAGTGAACCAAGCCAGGCAACTACCTGAGTAGCCAGTAAGAAGACGACCTGACCAACGGTCGGCAAGCCTAAGTCGGTACCGATATTGATGCAGTTGTCGATGATGGTGCCGACACCGTCAATGTACAGGAAGAAGGCGATCAGGAAGAACAGAACTTTCTTGTTCCTGGTAGCGATGGTCTTCAGGGTTCTGAAAATCTGCGCAAAGGTCTTGTGGATGGCGCCTCTTTCCTCTTCAACATAGTTTATCTGTTTGTAGTTCTTTAACAGCGGAACGGTAACCAGGAACCACCAGACACCGGTGACGGTAAAGCCGATGATCTTGGCTACGGTTGGTGAGAAGTACATGATGTCTTCACTTAAACCGCCGCCGAGGATGTAGGCAATCATGGCCAGAATGAAGGGAGCACAGGAGCCGATGTAACCCCAGGCATAGCCATATGAGGAAACCTCATCCATGCGATCTTCTGTGGTTACGTCATTGAGCATGGAATCGTAGAAAGTAAGTGAGGCACTGTAGAAGATCTTTGACAGCACATGGATGACGATGAAGGCGACCCAGGTGGTGGCAAAGCCGTTGATGATGCACCCGATGACGCCTAAGGCCATGGCAGTGGTGAAGACGATCTTCTTGGTATCCTTGTGGTCAGCAATGGCGCCGCAGACCGGACCGATAATGGCGACGACTACTGTGACGATCGCGACGGCGATTGAGTAGTAAGCCGTGGCCTGGTCCGATGAGATCTGCCCGGGAGCCGTGCCGATGGCCAAATCCTTGAACCAGATGGGAATCAGGGAGCAGGCCAGCATGGTAAAGGCGGAGTTACCAACGTCGTAAAGCACCCAGGCCTTTTCCACTTTCGTTAACTTTTTCTTTTCTTTTTCATTAGTCATGGTTAATTACCTCTACATTATTACTAATAATGAACTTTAAGTTAATTATATCATTATAGACAGGGTTTTTTCCAAGATTTTAAATCAGTCGAATCGACGCTCTTAAGCCAGTGTTAAGGAAAAACTAAGACCAATTACCGTTTCAAATGAAACGGCAAAAAAGTGAATGTGCTATAATGTAAGCATGGAACTGAAGGATATGAAACTGAAGGATTACTTCAATGTACCTAATCTGCTGTGTTACATCCGGCTGATTCTTTTGCCGGTGTTTCTGTTCATGTACCGTAACGCTACGGACAGCTCAGATTATGTTCGGGCCTTTGTTCTGCTGGCTTTTGCCATGCTTACGGACGCGCTGGATGGCTTCATTGCCAGACGGTTCAATTGTGTTACCCAGTGGGGCAAAATGATCGACCCGATCGCTGACAAACTGCTGCAGTTCGTACTGGCCTTGGCCTTATTGGGCAATTACCCGCAGATGTGGCTGTTTGTCATCGTCTTCATGATCAAGGAGTTCTACATGAGCTTCATGAATCTCTGGCTGGTCAAATATGATCCCGAAATCGTCAGAGCCAGAGTCTTCGGCAAGGTTGTAACGGTATTGATCGATGTTACGGTCGGTCTGTTATTGATCTTCACCAAGGTTCCGGGAACTTATATATGGATAATTGCCGGTGTGCTTTCAGTTGCGGCCTTATATGTCGGCTTCCGCTATTCCCGAATGCACTGGCAGATCATAAAGGATAATAATCTTTTGAAAGGAAGAGAATAAGATGAGTACATGGCACAATCAGGCTGAAGTGGGCGACATTGCTGAATCGGTATTATTACCTGGCGACCCGCTAAGGGCCAAGTTCATCGCGGAAAGATATCTAAAAGATGCAAAGTGCTTCAATACCATCCGCTGCGCCTATGGTTATACCGGTTACTACAAGGGTAAGCGAGTATCAGTCATGGCTACCGGCATGGGCATTCCCTCCATTGGCATCTATTCCTATGAACTCTACAATGTTTACAAGTGCAAGAATCTGATCAGGATCGGTACCTCCGGTGGCATGCGTCCGGACATTCAACTGGGCGACATCATCATGGCCATCGGTGCCTGCACTGATTCCAATTACGCTTCGCAGTTTGAATTGCCTGGTCAGCTGGCTGCTACCTGTGATTTCGGACTGCTCAAGAAGGCGACTGAAGCTGCGGAAAGATTGGGCTACCGCTATCACGTCGGCAACGTAGCCTGTTCGGATGTCCTCTATCGCGATGACAAGGTCTGGAGGGCCTGGGCTAAGATGGGCACCATCGGCAGTGAGATGGAGAGTTATGGCCTCTATTGCAACGCACTGGCTTTTGGCGGCAAGGCATTGGCCATCTTCACCAATACCATAAACATGGAAACCGGTGAAGAGATCAGTCAGAATGATGCCGAGAAAAACCTGACTCATATGATCGAAGTGGCCCTGGAAACGGCCATTGGTGAGTAAGGCTTTCCAATTTAAAAAACGGGATTAAGCAATTTCGACATTAAAACTGAAAACTGACTAATATGTCAGTTTTCTTTCTTTTTTTATTCTTTTTTATGCCGAAAATCCTTCCGCTTTTCACGAAAGCGCTTGCACATTATGCTATACTTTGAATGAACAAGAACTAATTTTTACCCCATTATTCTTGTTTCACAAGGAAATAGATTGCCCACTATTTCCTTTTTTTATTTTGTCGCAAACAGTCTGTCATGAACTTCCCTGATGCGCTCAAAACAGAGGAATTGGACGAAGCTTCCTTCCTCAATCATCCGTGCAACCTCATCTAGGCTGAAGTAGCGGACATCGCACACCTCATTTTCCTGAAGCGTTAGTTTTCTGAGGTCAACATCACTGACCATAAAGTAGTAATCGTCGATATATTCAATGAAGACATTGGTCAATTCGGGCTCACTGAGGGAAAAGTCGATGTCAAGTCCAATCTCTTCAAGAACTTCCCGGTGAACGGCCTGCTGGCTGGTCTCCCCGGCCAAGGCGGCTCCACCGACGGTGACATCCCAAAATAGCGGATAAGTCGATTTGGTTATGGAACGGCGCTGGCAGAGCAGAAGACCCTGGGAATTGAACAGGCAGAAATGAATTACCAAATGGTAACACCCAGCCGGCAGCAACTGCCCGCGGTCAATTGTTAAGCCCAACTTATTGCGGTTATGATCATAGAGATCCCATTTTTCGCCCATTCGCGTTCTCCTTACTGACTGTATTATAACACCAGCCTTCAGATACAAAAAAACAGCATTTCTGCTGTTTTGATTTCAGTGGTGGTCCAGGCCGGAGTTGAACCAGCGACACGCGGATTTTCAGTCCGCTGCTCTACCAACTGAGCTACTGAACCAATGGTTGCGAGGGAAGGATTTGAACCAACGACCTCCGGGTTATGAGCCCGACGAGCTACCAGACTGCTCT
>JAEEHC010000085.1 GCA_016280635.1 Erysipelotrichaceae bacterium | reverse complement strand
TCTTCTCAACTGCTTCTTTCTTGAATTCTGGCGAATACTTATTGTTTGGTTTTCCTGCCATATCAAAACCCTCCTGTACTTCTATTGTACAAGAGGGTATGTCTTTTTTTATTTACTATCCATTTTCACTGGGGCAGTTCAAATGAATTCTGCCTTTTCTTTTCTATCTTACCGTTACCTGCAGGCATTCCCCGCTGCCCTGAATGACGATGTCTTCATCACCGGCCGATATCAGCCAGCTATCGCCCTTAGTGTAGTGGCGGGTTAAACTGCCATGAGTGATGCTGCCGGAGCCATCAGTGAAAATGACCGCCGTGAAGCTGGCTGGGGAAGTTTTCAGGACCAGTTTATCTGACATGGGATGATAGACGACGGTAAACAGTTCATTATCAGCCATGACTGTCGTCAGGCCTTCGGTATTGCGGACCCCGCTTTCAAAGGGAACCAGATTGGTGACATCGATTGCCTTTTCAATGTGCAGCTGGCGGGGGTTGCCATCCTTATCCCGGCGGTCATAGTCATAGACCCGGTAGGTGACATCACTGGACTGCTGGATCTCAGCAATCAGACAGCCGCGGCCGACGGCATGCAGCGTCCCGGCTTGGATCAGACAGTAATCACCCTTGCGGACGGGAACGCGATTGACATGTTCAAGAATCGTATTGTCGCTAATGGCCTGGCGGAACTGCTCTCTGGTCAGCTGATCCTTCATACCGAAGATGATGGAAGCATCTTCAGAGGCATCGATAATGTACCACATCTCCGTCTTGCCGTGCTGGTTTTCATGTTCGTTGGCATACTTTTCATCCGGATGGACCTGCAGAGAGAGGTTATCACGGGCATCGATGAACTTGATCAGAATGTCCAGTGAATCATGCTCTTTTCCCAGAAAACCCGGATTTTCCTTGAGAAATGCGGAAAGCGGCTGACCGGTCTGGGCAACGATGCTTTCGCCAGAGCGGTGGACCGAGAGTTCCCAGGATTCCGCCACTTTTTCCAGATCACAGTTCTTGCCGAATTCCTCCTTCAGCCGGGTACCGCCCCAGAGAAAATCCTTAAGTGACGGTATCAGTCTGACCATCTCATGTTCGTTCATGCCCACTCCTCCTTATCAGTTACGCTATTATTCTAGCTTTATCTTCCGTCTTTTCGCAACTGTTAATCCTGTCAACAAAGCCGCATTTTAGGCTATAATGTAGATGAAATACAGATAAGGAAACAATCACATGCGTAAGGAAATCAGATGGAACAATATCATTGCGACGATCCGCGAGCAGCAGGATGTTTCCGTTCAGCAGCTGGCGGAAACCTTTAACACCTCGCTGTCCACGATCCGCCGCGACCTGCAGGAAATGGAAGACCTGGCAATCATCGAGCGTTATTACGGCGGGGCGCGCATCAACGACTCGCGTATTTCCGAACCGCCGATGCTGCTGAAGCATGGCACCAATTCCCCCAGCAAGCTGGAGGTCGGCCGCTATGCTGCCTCACTGATCAAAGACAACCAGATGGTCTACATCGATGCCGGCAGCGCTACCTTTGCGATGCTGGATTACATTCTGGCCCGCAACATCACCGTGGTAACTGTCGGCATTCCCCACATCAGCAAGCTGCTGGAGCGGGGCATCAATACCATCGTCTTAGGCGGCACCGTCCGCAAGACGACAATGGCCATTACCGGACGGAAGACCCTGGAACAGATGGAATCCTATTTCTATGACATTGCCTTTCTGGGCGTCAACGGGATCCACCCGATGGGCGGTCTTTCTACCACCAATGACCTGGAAGCCGCCAGCAAGTCCCTGCTGATCAGCCGCTCCCAGCAAACCTACGCTCTGGCTGACCATTCCAAGTTCAACCTGATCTATCCCGGCAAGTTTGCCGACATCGGTGAGATCACCATCATTACCGACTCAACCGGTGATTATCCCAGCCCAATTGACAACTGCATCGACCTCAGCAAGCTGAAGAAATAAGGAGAAAGAAAAATAATTGAACGCGTATTCATATCCAAGGATGGAGCCCGTTGGCCGATTCCCGGTATCTATCAGTTCCCTGATGACCATCAGGAAAACTGCCCGGCTTTCCTGATCGTCCACGGCTACATGGCCTATAAGGAAGGTGACGGTCTCTTTCAGGGTATCCTGGCCGATTATCTGGCCCGCAAGGGCATTGCCAGCCTGCGCATTGACTGCACCTCGATGGGCGAAAACCGCAATGACCGCCGTGATTATACCTATCCCAATCTGTTGAGTGATGTCGCGACGGCTTACCGGCACATGCAAAGCAAGCCCGGCATTGATCCCAAGCGCATTGGCCTGATCGGCCACTCCCTGGGTGGCAAGCTGGTCTGCCTGTCCGCTGATCTTAAGCCTTTCTGCATTGTCACCCTCAATGGCGGGGTTACTGATAAGGAGATCCCCGGCATGAAGGACAAGCCGATGTACCGGAATGTATGGGTCAATGATGAATACACCATCGTTCCCTGTTCAGACGGCCGCCACGAACTGCTCTACAAAACCTTCAATGACAGTGCCGCAGGATACAGTGTCAGCCAGTCCCTGAAGGATTATCAGGGCGATCTGGTCGTCGTCGTCGGCATGTCCGATCCTACCCTGCCCCCGCAGGTCTCACTGGATTTCTACGATGAGTATCCGGGAACAAAGAAGACCCTGATCAAGATTGAAGATGCCAACCACACTTTCAACGCCAAGACCGGCGACTATACCAAGGTCTATGAGATGTCGGAAAAGTTGGCTGATTTATTGAAAGACCTTTGCGCAAAAGCTGGCTAGCATCCCACAACAACAAGCAAAAATCCGTTTACTTTAAGACAAATATTTCACAGAAATTTCAAAACACGCATCGAATTTGCGTGTTTTTGCATGGGCAATATGCGCTTTCCCATTTCCGCTGCGTTGTTGAAGTCCCGCTTTAAAACCATTTGAAAACACTTCCCGAGACCCTTTAAAATACAGTTAAAGGAACAGATAATATGATCTACACCATTACCCTAAATCCATCCATTGATTACTATCTCTACCCCGAGCACCTGCAAGTCGGGGCCATTAACCGTACCAATAATGTTGATTACATTGCTGCCGGAAAGGGCATCAATGTTTCCCGCATGCTCAGCGAGCTGTCGATACCCTCGAGCTGCATCTTTCCTGCCGGTGGCTTTACCGGCGCTTTCCTGGTTGAAAGTCTGAAGAAGATCAGTCTGATCGACGTCAAGCCGGTCATGATCGAAGGCACCAGCCGCATCAATGTCAAGATCCGCCATGAGCAGGAGACTGATCTGAACGCTGAAGGACCCAAGCTAAGTGATGAAACCCAGCGGAAACTTCTGAAACTGATGGACAGTGTTCAGAAAGATGACTACGTCATCATTTCCGGCAGCATCCAGCACGGCCTCAATGAATTCATCGTCTCCTTGGCCGAGGCCGTAAACAGCCATGATGGCCGTCTGGTTCTGGACATTCCCAATCTGCCGCTGGATGATCTGGTTGCCTGCCGTCCTTATCTGATCAAGCCCAATCTGGAAGAACTGCAGAGCTTCCTGCAGAGTGATCTGCCATTGAAGGAACTCTTACCCTTAGCCAGGCAGCAGTTGCTGGACAAGGGCGTCGGCAGCATCCTGGTCTCCTTAGGCAAGGATGGAGCCTGCTATCTGAACAATGAGGAAACCTATACCATCACAGGTCCGGTCATGAAGCCGCTTAATACCGTGGCTGCCGGCGATTCAATGTTGAGTGCCACCATCGGCCACCTGGCTAACGGCGATGACCTTCAGACATCTCTGAAATACGGCGTCAGCTGTGGCAGCGCCGCCGTCATGGTGCCTTACCTGCCCACCCGGGAACAGGTTGAAACCATCTACAAGCTGGTCAGCATCAGCTGAACAGGGAGGACAGCCAATGTTAAGGAATCTGGTAAACAACATCCGCAAGGTGATCATCCCCTTTTTTCCTTCGCATTAAACTGTTATAATGATTCTATCCATCAGGACAACAGATAATCAGGAGGTAGGAAAATGAAGAAGTTATTACTTGCCGTTATAGCCATGTTGATGGTCATAACTCTGGCCGGATGCGGCAATGGCGGCGGTTCAGACAAACCGGCTGAAAAGAACAAACAGGAATATTATGCCACATATTTTGATAACCACGAACTGGTCAAGGACCCGTTCATGATTTCCGTCAATTATTCCGACATGACGGACATGATCATGGAGATCGGTGCCAAAGGCGAAATGTTTACCTGCCGGATGGCCTTTGAAGGACGTTCATTGGAAATGATTGGCAATGACAAGGCTCTCTACATGAAAGTTACCCTTCCCGATCAGCCTGGCGAGTGGGTCTATACCGAAACCGAAGACGCTGAATCGATGCAGCCGGTAACTGCTGAGGAAATGACCGGGTCATTTGATGATCTGAAAGATGTCACCTATAAGGAAACCGTAACTGAAAACGGCAAGGAATATGACATCATTACCGTCACCGTTAAGGGTGAAGACGGGGAAGAAGACTTCCCGGCTGAGATTTGGGTATGCAACGACAAGGTCGAAAGAATCGTTTATGAGGAAGCTTCCTTTGATGAAAACGGCAACGACATCGTATCCAAGGTCACCATGAACATTCTGGACGGTTCATCGATCGCTCTTCCCAAGGAAGCTGAAAACGCAGCCAAGGCAAGTGAAGAAGATCTGATGATGCAGCTGTTTGCCTTCCTTTTCTCCGGAATGGATTTTGAAGACGAATAAACAAAGCTGACAGTCAAGTCGTAAAAGGGGCTGTAACGAAAAAGGCCCATAAGAAACAGTAAAACCCGGGGAGACCGGGTTTTACTGTATAATGTAATCATGGATTACACTACTATATCTAGGCAAGTTCATAGTAGCGCAATTCAGCTCAGATTACCACT
>JAEEHC010000084.1 GCA_016280635.1 Erysipelotrichaceae bacterium | reverse complement strand
TCTGCTTACCGCCTACAACATCCTTCAGGACCTCTACAGGTATGACCAGAAGGTCAATTATCATGAAGCTCTGGAATTCATTGAGTTCATATCGAAGAGGCTTATCGATTCCGGAAACGATTCCCTGATCTCTGTTGGCAACACCTATCTTAAATGGAAGGCGGGAATAGCCAATGGGATAGCCAGGTCTCAGAACCGTACCAAGCTTACCAATGCGGTCGCGGAATCTCTCAACAACCAGCTGAAAACGATCATAAAATCAGCCTATGGATATCACAATTTCAGGCGTTTCAGAAACCGCGCTTTACTCATTCTTACCTATGGAAAACCCAAGTGATTTCCATCACTTGGGCGTCCACGTTTAATTTAATAGTTTTTGATGGGTTACTCTCCTAAACCACGCTAAACCACGTTTAATTTAAGAGCCCCCATTTTCTGATGTTATCAGTCAACAAGCTGGATGGTCTTGGTCCACTTCAGGATGACCGGAATCATGTCATCCTTGTGCTCGATGAAGGTGATGCCGTCGACGCCGATGTAGCCGTCGCTGTCTTTCTTCATGGTATAGACATAGGCATAGCCTTCCTTTTCATCCGGAAGGACATAGTAGTACAGATCGCCGTCATTCTTTATCTCATAGGCCGTATCCTCAAAGATTGCCCGGAAACTCTCCAGGGCTTCCTTCTCACTGGCCGGGAAGGGATATCCTTTTTCCTTGAAGAATTCTTCATCGAACAGGCTGAATCTCAGGCCGACAGCGTCAGCGTAGAGGTCAGCATTATCCTTTTCTTCCTCGAAGCAATCGGGAAGAACGATGCTGAAGCGGGAGTTGGTATAGGTCTTGACGCCCAGATCAGCCTTGGCCTTGACTACCTTGATCTGCTTGGCATATTCATCAAAGCGGGCCGGAAGCTCCTTGGAATCGTTGTAGCAGCAGAAGTTGACAATGTAATAACCGCCGTTGCCGGGGATGCAGGCGACCTTGTAATAGAGGTCATCATAATCGTAGTCGAAGACATAACGGTCACCAACCATGCCGGCCGAAGTCTTAATGGCCGTGTCGGTACTGACGCTTTCGCCGTATTCCTTGGTGTCCTTATAGAAGGCACCCATGGCCTTCAGATAGTCGTCACTTTCATAATTGACGAAAACGACCATTCTGGCGCTGTCCAGAGCTACATTATCCTCGTTGGAAATCGCATAGGCAAAGTCTTCGGAATCAAATTCCTCAAAACCGGCCGGCAGATACAGTTCCAGTCCCAGTCCGGTATCATAGGCCTGTGTGGTTCCCTTTCCGGACGAACAGCCCGGTAACAGGAAAGCCAGAGCTAATAACATTACTAATATTTTCTTCATTCTTTCCACCTCGGTATCATTTTATCATATTTACCGGTTTTTCCAAACGCTTTCCACAGACGCGCCATTTGTCTTTTTCCGGAAAAGTATTATATAATAGACAGACAAGAAAGGTGTCATGGCATGAAAAAGATCCTGATCGTCATCCTGACAGCCGCCAACATCCTGTGCGGCCTGACGGTTTACAATCACTATCATCTCAAGAAACTCATGGCCGAAAGCCTGGAGCGGCTACAACAGGAGACCTTCCTGACCCTGAAGGACAGGGAGATCGAACTTAACTGCAGCGAAGAAGACTGGGACTGTTTCCAGTTTCTGGAAGCTTACGGCGGCAATGAGATCATCTTTGACCGTGAGCGGATCGACCTTTCCCAGCCGGGAGAGCATGTCATTAATGTTACCGTCAACTCAGCCGATGAGTACGGGCAGACCTGCAGCGTCTCCGATAGCTTTACGGTCTGCGTCGTCGATGCCGTGGCACCGGTCATTGAATTCAAAAACGAAACCGTCTCCATGATCGCCGGCGGTGAATTTGACCCCTCCGGCAATCTGCTTTCCGTCAGCGACAATGTCGACGGCAAGCTGTCCTTAAGCGAGAAACTGCTGCCCGGCAGTTATACCATATCCTCAGCGGTCAATAACCTCAAGGTTGGAACCTACCGGGTTACCGTGGAAGCACTGGACAGACAGGGCAATAAGGAAAGCCACAGCTACAGCGTCGTCGTCCGCTCCGCCTCCAACTACCGCAACCCGGCCTACAAGGGCGAGAAGCTGACCAAAAAGCGCGGAACCGTCAACGGTCCCAGCGGTAAGGAGACCTACTATAACCTCCCGATGGACGGCGTCATCCGAATCATGCGCCGCCGGGGAAACAACGATCCCTACTGGATAAGAGAAGACGGCTGCAAGATGCTGGGCGATTACATCATGGTCGCCGCCAATCTGGACATCCGGCCCCGGGGCACTCTGGTGCTGACCTCACTGGGCATGGGCATCGTCTGCGATACCGGAGCCTTTGCCCACCGCAATGTCTACCAGCTCGACATTGCCGTCGACTGGTAAGCAAAAGGCACGCCCAAGCGTGCCCTGACTCAAATCAATTAATCAGGTTCAGTTCTCTGAACCTTTCTTGTGCTCAATGCTGTTGCGGGGAACCAGATAGCGGACCTTCTTGTCGACGATCTCGATGCGGAAGTGCCGGCTTTTGATCATCTCGCCGTCCGCGGCAATGTAGAGCGGGCTGGCAGCGTCAATTTCAACTACCCGGCCCTGATAATAGGAGAAAATGCCCTTGCATCTCTTGTCCTCCAGATGCTCGCCCTTGCGGTAGATGCCGATGATCTGGGCCAGTTTGGGGATCGAGATCGGCCGGGCTACGCAGACATCGATCAGTCCATCATCAGCCAGTGCCCGCGGGGCTGCCTTGTAGCCGCCGCCGATATGGCTGGCATTGGCAAAGGTCGCCAGCATGAAGGTGCCCTTGGGGTTGATGATCTGCCCGTCTACCTTGATGATGCCCCGGTGATGGCGGCCGCCGAAAAGGGCCTGAACGATGCCGGTAGTATAGGCATTCTTGCCGCCTATGATTGGTGTCCTTCTGATCTTTTCCATCTGATTGATGACCACGCAGTCAAAACCGGTGTCGATGACATTGACCGAGTAGCGCTTTCCGTTGATCAGCAACAGGTCGATGGTCTCCAGATGACCGTTAAGCAGGTTGTCGAGGTTGGCGGCGTTGGAAACCTCGCCGTAATACTTGACGAAGTCGTTGCCCGAACCGCAGGGCCAGCAGCCGAAGCAGGCATTCTCGCAGTCGGCTACGCCATTAACCACCTCATTGAGGGTGCCGTCGCCGCCGGCAGCAACGAAGCAGAAAGTCTCCTGAGGGTTTTCCTGACAGGTCTTCTTTACGAAACTGATGGCGTCCTTGGGAGCCTTTGTATAATAAATGTCATAGTTAAGCTTTTTCTTCTTTTTCAGAGAGTCCAGCAGTCTGTCTTCGGAGTTCTCAATACCGGCAGCCGGATTAATCACGAATATGTACTTCATGTCCCTCTCCTTTCTCTAAACATATATCGCTTATATTACCACAAAAGTGTGATTTGTTTAAGGAAATCGGCAAAAAAGAATTATGATATACTGAATTGGACAGCGGCAGCAGCCCTGTACATTATTCTGATTTTTCTCACAAGGAGGATGAACATATGAAACTGGTCATCAGCAATCTCACCAAGAGCTACGGCAGCACTCTGGTATTGGACGATCTTTCCTTCACCTTTGAACAGGGAAGGATGTATGGCTTACTGGGGCGTAACGGCTCCGGCAAGACGACCCTTTTCAACTGCGTAGACGGTCTGATCGACCACGAAAAGGGTGAAGCCTACATTGAACACGATGACGGCAGCCGGGAAGAGCTGGATGCCCACAATCTGGGCCTGGTACTGACCGACCCGATGCTGCCGGAGTTTCTGACCGGTTATGAGTTCATCAAGGCCTTCATCGAGATCAATGGCATCACCCCAGACCGTACAATCAGTGAATACTTTCAGTTGATCGACATTGAGGAAACCAGCCAGCACAAGCTGATCAAAGATTACTCGATGGGCATGAAGCACAAGCTGCAGATCCTGATGTACCTGATCGCCCGGCCCAAGGTGCTTTTACTTGATGAACCGCTGACTTCCCTGGATGTCATCGTTGCCGCTGAAATCAAGCAGATGCTCAAGGATCTCAAGGAGGATCACGTGATCATCTTCTCTACCCATATTCTGGAACTGGCCACTTCCCTGTGCGATGAGATCGTGGTTCTGAATAACGGTAAGCTGGAGCTGGTTGACAATGACATCATCAAGACTCCGGAATTCGAAGAGCGGATCGTGGAGATACTGAAAGGTGAATAACCGTCAGCTGAACCGGCAGATCAGGGACCTGCGTTCCCGCAAGAAAGCCAATTCCTTCTTTTACTTTCTGTCGCACAGTTTCCTGTTCCGGCGCTTCTTCTACGATGACCTGCCGTCGGAATATCTGGCCAAGGAAGGAATCGGTCTTACCCTGACCATTCTGTCCTATCTGTATCGCTTTACCAGAAAGATCATTTACTTTCTGATCATCAGAACCATTTCCAACTCACAACTCAGCGTCTTTCTGACCCTGATGCTGTTTCTGGGCATTGCCAGGGAGCCCTTCAACGGCATCTTCCTTTTCAATGAAGATGACTATGACCTGATCATCCTGATGAAAGCCAATCCCAAAGATTACGGCCGCTATCTGCTGAAGAACTATCTGCTCGAGCAGGGCCTGCTCTATGGTCTGGCCGGACTGTTCATCGCTGCTTCACTGAATGTCAGCTATCTGCGGGTACTCTACTGGATCATCCTGCGTCTGGCAATCACCTATGTGACTGAAGGCATCAACCTGATGATCAGCGAGAAACGGGGAAGATATGTTACCCAAAAACTGGCGCTGAGGCTGGCCCTGGCCGCGGCCTGCCTGATCGTCTGCGCCCTGGCGGTCTTCTTCGACATCTGCCTGCCGGTGCTGTTTCTGGAGCTGGCCGGCATCCTGCTGGTCATCGGTGGTGTGGGAGCCTGGCTGTATCTCTGGAACTTCGACAAGTATGACGTCCTGTTCAAGTACAACCTGCTGCAGCTGACCATCAGCGGCAAGAACAAGAACCTTGTCATTGATGGCGTTGACTATACCGACCTGAACAGGAAGATCAAGATCAGGGAAAAGGAGGAAAAGACCAACCGGACCGGCTACCGCTACATATACCGGCTGTTTCTGTCCCGCTACCGCCGCAGCATCCTGCCCGGTTTCATCGGCTGCGTCATCTTCAGCCTTCTGCCGGTGGCCGTCTTCATCTTTCTGGCAGACACCGCACTCTTTACCGACATCCTGGAAATCGAGATAACCGGAGACACCATCTACCGGATGATGCCGAACATGTTCTTTCTGATGTACATCTTCACTTCCCGGCCCACCAAGCAGTTCATTCAGCTCTGCTTCTTCCAGCTGGACCGCCATCTGATCAACTATAACTTCTACCGTACCCGCGACAGCATCATGGAAAACCTCCATCTGCGCTTGCGCACGGTGATGCTGCAGAATCTGACCATCGGCCTGATCCTGGGGGTGGGAATGAGCGTGGCCATGGCCCTTCATTCCGATACCGTGGTGACCGGCAAGGTAGCTGTCTGCTTCCTTTTACCGCTGGTACTGGCCGTCTTCTTCAGTTTCTTCAACATCACTTCCTATTATCTTCTGCAGCCCTATTCCTTTGAGGGAACGGTCGTCAACAAGACCTACCCGGTCATTGACGGGGTCTTCTATCTGGTTTCCTATATCCTGATGGAAGTTCACTTAACCATCAGTCTTCCCGTTCTGACCATCATAACCATCGTTCTGGCTGCCGTATCCGCAATCATGTATGTCCTGGTCATGAAAAAGGCCCCGAAGGCCTTCAGAGTAAAGTAGGTGAGCAACATGGCAAGAAAAGAAACAAGCGAACAAAGAAACTATTACAAGCCCTTCCGCTGCGTGGCCGGCTATGTACTCTCACTGAGCGTGATCATGTATGCCCTGCAAGGCGCCTCTTCCGGCATCGCCGTCATGGTGACCTTCGTTTTCCCCAATCCCTTCATCCAGGAATTCCTCACTTCAGCACTTCTTTACGGCTGCATCATCCTGAGTTATTATCTGGGATACATGATCTTTTTCCGTAAGTACGTTGACCGTTTTTACCGTTTTGAACCGGTCCGAAACAAAGACATTCTTCCCCTCATTCCTCTTTGCATAGGCACATTCTTCTTTGTTTTGGCCTGCTGGCAGCTGTGGGGGCTGGTCGTTGACTTCTCTTCCGCTTCAGAAGACAGTCTTTCTCTGATGAGCATTCTTTATGCCTGCGTTGGCGCTCCCATCATGGAAGAACTGGTCTTCCGCTGCTGGATCCGCAAGCTCATGAAGCCCTATGGCTGCTGGTGCTATGTGCTGATCTCCGCCCTGTCCTTTGGGTTGTTCCATGGCACTGTTGAGCAGAGCGTCCCGGCCATCTTCATCGGTCTGGCCTTTGGCCTGATCGCCTGGCACTATAACTCGATCATTCCGACCGTGCTGCTGCACGTGGCCAACAATACCCTTTCCACCCTGGAAAGCTTCTTTACCTTTGAGATAAGTGAGACTCTCGTCTATCTGATCGCGGCCATCTTTCTGATAATCCTTTTTATTCTGTTCTTCCGGAAGATTCGCTGGAAAGAACTGGGCAAGCCGTTCAGACTGATACCCCATTCCATCTCCTACATTGTCTTCATCGTTTTCTATGTCGTCATCATTGTCGTTCAGGTGATCCTTCAGAATTATCTGAGCGATCTGTTCTAAATATGTCAGCCTGCGGAAAACCCGCGGGCTTTTTTGTGCTATCATAAAGGAGAAAGAGGGTAACTTAGCATATGATCAAAGCATGCTTTTTTGACATCGACGGCACCCTGCTGTCCCACGCAACCGGCAAGGTTCCCGCCTCAACCACCAAGGCACTGAAAAAGCTGCGGGAAAAGGGAATCAAGACAATCATCTGCACCGGGCGCTCGCTGGAGGAACTCGTCAAGCTGCCGGTTCTGGACGTCCCCTTTGACGCCTACCTGACGCTGAACGGCCAGCTGTGTCTGGACGAAAACTACCACATGTTTGCCGGTACGCCGATCGGCGAAGGTGACATGGAAATCCTGATCTCCATGTTTGAAGCCAAACGCATTCCTCTGGTACTGATCAGAGAAGATGGCCGGGCCATTAACTATGTCAATGAGACGGTCATCAACACCCAGAACAGTACCCACGGTACCATTCCGGAGATCAGTACCTATAACGGCGAAAAGATCTACCAGGTACTGGGCTTCATTCCCGAACCGGAAAAGCAGCTGCTGAGAAAGACGCTGGATGAATGCGACATCACCAGCTGGAATGACACCGGCATTGACATCATCGCCAGAGGCGGCGGCAAGGATGTCGGCATGCAGCGCTTCATGGAAAAGGAAGGTCTCCTCAAGGCGGAAACGATGTCCTTCGGAGACGGGGAAAACGACATTCCGATGCTGCAGTACGCCGGCATCGGGGTAGCCATGGGCAATGCCAAGGACAAGGTCAAGGCAGCTGCTGATTACGTTACTACCGACATTGATGATAACGGCATCGAAAACGCCCTGAAGCACTTCGGCCTGATCGAGGGAAACACCGACCTGCAGACGGAGAGGTTCGAAGATGACCAGACCGTAACTCTGCAGTTGTTCGGACCGGTAAATACGGCAACCGCCGAGATCTTGAAGAATGCCTGCGACGACATTGAAGCGGATGGCCGCGATGTTACCATCGACTTTGATGATGTCGACTACATCTCCTCAACCGGACTGCGCATTCTGCTGTCGCTGGCCAAGCGCCTCGGCAGCGAAAAGCTGCATCTTGTCAACGTCAGCGGTGATGTCGAGCAGATCTTTGAGATGACCGGCTTTGTCGATTTCCTGGACATTCACGGCAGACAGCCCAATGATCCCGATGACTATCAGGAGACCCGCTGAACGCCTTAATCGAGCAAAAGAAAAAAGCCGCAAGGCTTTTTTTGATGGCAATGGTGGAAAGTATGGGGCTTGAACCCATGACCTCACGCATGTGACGCGCGCGCTCTCCCGACTGAGCTAACTCTCCGGTACTCTTATTATAGCGCAATCACCCTGCTTTTCCATCAATTTATTTACCGCAAAAGTCAAAGCTTCAGGTTCTCCTGACGCTTTATGTTAATGAGTTCATGATCCGCAGACATCAGTCTCCGGTTCCCAGATAGAGTTCCTTGACCTTTTCATTTTCCAATAGCTGCTCGCCGGTACCCTCCAGCTGGATCGTTCCGGTTTCCAGAACGTATCCGTAGTCTGCTACCTTCAGGGCGAAGTTGGCATTCTGCTCGATCAGAAGGATTGGCAAGCCGTCTTCCCGGTTGACCCTTTCGATGATGGTGAAGATATCCTTGACCAGCATCGGAGCCAGTCCCAATGACGGCTCATCCATCATCAGCATCTTCGGCCGGGCCATCAGCGCTCTTGATACCGCCAGCATCTGCTGCTCGCCGCCCGAAAGGGTCCCGGCCAACTGTGTGCTTCTTTCCTTCAATACCGGGAAGAGCTCATACATGTAGTCAATGTCTTCCTTGATGGCCTTATTATCAGTGCGCAGGAAAGCTCCCAGTTTCAGGTTTTCCAGTACGGTCATGTCCGGGAAGACATGCCGTCCTTCGGGAATCAGCGTGATTCCCTTTTGCACGGTTTCCCTGGCGGAGATGGCGGTTATGTCTTCACCGTTGTAGATGATGGTTCCGGAGTCATGCTTGATGAGTTTGGCAATGGCCCGCAAGGTCGTGCTCTTGCCGGCGCCGTTAGCGCCGATCAGCGTGACGATCTTCTTGTCAGGAACGGTTATGCTGATGGACTTGAGGGCCTTGATGCCGCCATAACTGACGCTCAGATTCTTTATTTCCAGCATGTTATCCCTCCTCTCCCAGATAGGCCTGGATGACCAGCGGGTTGTTGCGGATCTCTTCCGGCGTACCCATCGCGATGGTCTTGCCATACTGAGTAACATAGATCCGGTCAGAGATCTTCATGACCAGTTTCATGTGATGTTCGATCAGGAAAACGGTAATGTGGAACTTGTCCTTGATCTCAAAGATGAAATCCGCCAGTTCATCACTTTCCTTTGGGTTCATGCCGGCTGCCGGTTCATCCAGTAAGAGCAGCTTTGGTTCACTGACCAAGGCCCTGGCGATCTCCAGCCTTCTCTGTAATCCATACGGCAGGCTGGTGGCCTTCCAGTCAGCATACTGCGCCAGACCGACCTCATCAAGGATCTTCAGAGCCTTGTCCCGGTTTAATCCTTCTTCCTTCAGCGCGTTAGGCAGATGCAGGATGTTGGAGAACAGACCGCTGTGGCGGTTGAAATGAGTAGCACACAGGACGTTTTCCAATACCGTCATTGTCTTGAACAGGCGGATGTTCTGGAAAGTACGGGAAATGCCAATGGAAGCTACCTGATCCGGACGCTTGCCGTTGAGCTTTTCGCCATAGAAGAACACTTCGCCCTCGGTAGGCTGGTAGATTCCGGTGATCACGTTGAAACAGGTCGTTTTTCCCGCTCCGTTGGGTCCGATCAGAGAGACGATTTCACCTTCCTCAATTACGATGTTCAGATCATCGACGGCCGTCAGGCCGCCGAAGCGCATGGTGACATGCCTGGTTTCCAGTACGTTCATGCCTGTTCCTCTTTTCTCTTAAACAGTCCCCTGATTGAACTCACCAGTTTCTTCACTCTCTCAATGATGCGGTCCCAGGAGAATTCGTTGGATCCCATGATGCCATGTTCCCAGAACAGGACGATCAGCATCAGGGAAATGGAGAAGAGGACCATTCTCATGCCGCCGATGCCGGGATACTTCCAGAAGCCGAAGTCAATCGGCTCATCCATGAAGCGGAAGACTTCCAGAGCCGTGGTGATGACGAAGGAGCCCAGGATGGATCCGGTCATCGAGCCGTTGCCGCCCAGTATCATCATCAGCAAAAACTGGTTGACATACGAATAAACGAACTGGTTGGCATCAATGGTACCGACCAGAGAAGCCAGCAGACCTCCGGCTATGCCGGCAATGAAACCGGAAATGATGAAGGAAGTCATCTTGGTCCTGAACAGCGGTATGCCGATGGCCTCAGCGGCAACCGGATCATCGCGGACGGCTTTCAGCGCCCGCCCGTAGGTAGAACGCATCAGCAGTCTCAACAGGACATACACCGACACCAGCGCCATGAAGGCTACCCAGACGGTCACGTGATTCTTGATCTTGGTGATGCCGATGGGCCCATTGGTAATGCTCTGGGCATTCAGCATGATGACCCTGGCGATCTCAGAGAAGGCCATGGTCGCGATGGACAGGTAGTCTCCCGATAATCTCAGTACCGGGAAACCGATGATGAAGGCCGCAATGGCCGCAAACAGACCGCCCAATAGCAGAGCTACCGGGAAGCTGGTATTAAGTTCCCTGAGCCAGGGAGCGATGGGTGAAAGATAATAGACAGCGTCCTTGACTTCCGGAGTCAGGGTCAGGATGGCCGTGGTATAGGCACCGATGCACATGAAGCCCGGAGAGCCCATCGTGAAGATGCCGGTACAGCCGTTGACAAGGTTCATGCTCATGGTGACCATCGAATAGATGCAACAGGTATTGAATACCCGGACCCAGTAGCTGCCAAACCAGGGTTTCAAGTTACCGACAATTACCATGATGAGAGCCAGAAAGACGATCGTCAGAACCTTATTGCGGTTTTCCAGTATTCTCTGGAAGATGGCATTGTTTTTCTTTTCCATGATGCCACCTCCTAAGCCTTATCGGCGACTTTCTCGCCGATGATTCCGGTAGGTTTGATCAATAAGACGATCAGCAGCAGGCAGAAACTGAATACATCCCGGTAGCTTGACAGGCCCGGGAAGAAGGCGACGACCATGACCTCGATCATGCCGATCAGCATGCCGCCGATGACCGCGCCGTCAATGTTGCCGATGCCGCCGATGACCGCGGCGATGAAAGACTTCATGCCGGGCATTGACCCGACGGTCGGTATTACCGAAGTGTAGCGCTGGCCCCACAGGATGGCGCCGATGGCGGCCAGTCCGGAGCCAATCGCAAAGGAGAAGGCAATGGTCTTGTCGACATCGATGCCCATCAACCGGGCGGCCTCCATGTCACGGCTTACTGCCCGCATGGCCAGACCGGGTTTGGTGTGATTGAGGAAATAGGTCAGTCCTACTAACAGGACCAGCACGACCAGCGGAACGATAATGGCCGTTCTCTGCAGCCTGACCGGTCCAATCTCAAAGACATCTGTCAGCAGATCCACGGTGGGGAACTGTTTCGGCCGGCCGGAGAAGATGACGATGACGACATTGTCGATCAGATAGCTGACGCCCAGGGCGGCAATCTTGATGGTGCTGGTCGGGGCACCGCGGTTGCGCAGGCGGTGATAGGCCAGTTTTTCGGTCAGCACGCCCATGATGGCAGTCAGGGCGATCACAATGATGAACCCCAGCCACCAGGGCAGCGCCAGCATGGTCACAAAGACGATGGCGAAATACATGCTGAGCATGAAGATGCTGTTATGGGCAAAGTTGATCAGTCTGATGATTCCGTAGGTTATGGTATAGCCGATGGATACCAGCGCGTAGACGCAGCCCAGTACCAGACCGTTGCATATTTGCTGGATAAGTACGTCAAACGGCATGCTGTTCACCCCTTTCCTTACTCAGTTTATCAAAGCGGCCGTAAAGCGGGAAGCGGTCGCAAAGAGCTCTTACCCTTGCGGCACAGCTGTCCAGCACTTTCCGGTCAGCAGGTGCCTGGGCAACTGCGGCAATGATGTCGGCGATCTCCGCCATCTCCGCTCTCCCCATGCCCCGCTGGGAAACCACCGTACAGCCGATGCGCACCCCGTTTCTGACCGGCGAAGTGTCATAGGGAATGTCAACGGCATTTACCGACAGGTTGATCGTTTCCAGGATCTTGGCGAATTCCTTGCCGTTAATGCCCTTACCGCGCATGTCAACGACCATCAGATGGCATCTGGTGCCGCCGGAAACGATGGTGAACCCCCGCTTCTGCAGTTCTCTGGCCAGCGTGTCGGCATTGTCGGCCGTAGCCCGCATGACCTGCCGGAATTCTTCGCTCATGGCATAGCCAAAGGCACTGGCCATGGCTGCCATGGTCTGCAGATGCAGGGAGGCGACGATCTTTGGATAGGCGCCGTCATCGATCATGTCGGCGTATTTCTGCTTACAGAGAATGAAGCCGCTGCGCGGCCCGCAGATGGTCTTGGTCGTCGAACCGGTAACGAAATCGGCCCAGGGAACCGGTGAAGGTACCAGACCGGCGGCGATCAGGCCGGTATAATGCGCCATGTCCACCAGAAAATAGGCTTCCGCCTCTCTGGCGATCTGGCTGATTCTTTCAAAGTCAATGAATTGGGAATAAGTGCTTCCCCCGGCAATGATCAGTTTTGGTCTGAACTCCATTGCCTTGCGGCGCAGCTCGTCATAATCGATGAGCTGGCTTTCGGGATCAACGCCGTAATGCTCAAAATGATATACCTGGCTGGTATAGTTTCTGGTTGATCCATGGGTGGCGTGGCCTCCCTGCGAGGGGCTCATGGCCAGCACCCGGTCGCCCACCTTCAGGCAGGCGGCATAAACGGCATAATTGGCTGTGGAACCGGAATAGACCTGGACGTTGGCGTGTTCAGCGCCAAACAGCTGGCAGGCTCTCCGGGCGGTCAGGGCAATCAGGGCATCCGCATACTGTGAACCCAGCAGGTGCATGTCTCCGGGCTTGCCGACCGCGGTCTTATTGTTGAAGGCACAGCCATTGATTTCCAGCAGCTGCGGGGACTGAATGCTTTCAGAGGCAATCAACTCCAGCGTATTCTGCTGTCTCTGTTCTTCGAGTTTTATCAGTTCATACAGTTCAGGATCGAATTTCCTGGTTTCTTCAAGATGATACTGCATAATCTACCCCTGCTTTCTTCTGAGCCACAATGCCCTGAATAAGGGCATTGTGGCAAAGGATAACTGCTATCTGTTAGTTACCGTTCTTGACGGTGGTTACGTAATGGAACTTCAGGTTCTCGTCAACGGTCTTGATGACGGCCTGGTTCTCAACGTTGTGGTTTTCATTGAAGCTCAGATAGCCGGAAGCGCCTTCAAAGTTCTTGATGGCTTCCATGGCGGCGACGATCTTGTCTCCTTCCAGGGACTGGGCCTGCTTAATGCCCTCAATCAGCAGGTTGTAGGCATCAAAGCTCATGGCTGTATGAGCGGCGATAACATCGTCATATCTCTTGGCGTATTCGTCGAACAACTTCTGAGTGGTCGGAGTCTGAGCCGTACCGGAATCGAAGAAGGAACTGAAGAATACTCTGTTGACCAGCGACTTGCCGCCGATTTCGATGAAAGCAGCAACCTCGCAGGAGTCAATGCCCATCCACTTGGCATCCAGGCCGGCTGTTTCAGCCTGAGCCATCATCATGGCCAGGTTGGCGGCGGTGTTGGGGGCGAAGATGGCATCAAACTGAGCCTGCTTCAAAACGCCGATCTGAGCGTTGTAGTCCTGGTCAGCAACATTGTAGCCGACTTCGGTAACGATGCAGTCCGGATCACCGGTCAGCTTCTTGAAGATGTCCTCAAATCTGTTGGCGCAGTCAACGGCGGCTTCGGTATCGATTTCCTTGACTACGGCAATCTTGCGCCAGCCCTGCTCATAGGCGAACTGAGCCATGACTGTGGCATGGAAGTTGTTGGTGAAGCAGGCGGTGAAGTAGTACTTGTAGCCCTGGGTTACCAGCGGGTTGGTAGCGGTGCCGCAGATGGCCGGAATGCCGGCATCTTCAACGATCTGGCTCATCGCCATGTTGGTTCCGGAGTTGGACGGACCGAGAATGGCGGTAACCTTTTCCTGCTCGATGACGCGGGAAGCGCAGGTAGCAGCTTCGACCTTGTCGCTCTTGCAGTCGACAACGACCAGTTCAACGGTGTACTCAACGCCATTGATGGTTACCTTGTCATTGAGTTCATGAGCCAGGTCAATGCCTCTCTTGCATAATGAACCGGAGTTGGATGACTTGCCGGTCAGGTTCTCAACATATCCGATCTTCAGGACATGGTCGCCGGTGTCATCAGGTTTCTTGTTACAGCCGACGAAGCTGCAAAGCATCAGCACAGAGAGAACAATGCATAATAACTTTTTCATATTTTCCTCCTTTATTTTCATGACCTCTTCAGGTCTTCTTTCCTAAATTAGGGTCCGGATATCGGTATACTGATATCCTGCAAAGCTGTCAGCGACATTCTTATAAGTGAGCTTGCCCTGATAGGTGTTGATGGCGCTGTAGATTACCTCGTTTCTCCGGCAGGCTTCTTCCAGACCGTATCTGGCAATCTGCAGGCCATATCTCAAAGTCGCGTTAGTCAGAGCGATGGTGCTGGTGCGGGAAACCGCGCCCGGCATGTTGCCAACGCAGTAATGAACGATGCCTTCCTTAATGTAGACGGGATCGTCATGAGTCGTCATCACTGAGGTCTCACCGCAGCCGCCCTGGTCAATGGCTACATCGACGAAGACCGCGCCCGGCTTCATTTCCCGGAGATATCTTTCCTTGAAGAGCTTGGGTGCGCTGGCTCCGGGTATCAGCACGGAACCGACAACCAGATCAGCTTCAATGACTTCTCTTTCAATATTGGAGTCATTGGATACCAAGGTCTGTATGCGGCCACCGTAGAGGCTGTCCAGTTCCTCCAGCCGTTTCAGGTTGATGTCAATGACGGTAACATCTGCACCCATGCCAACGGCTATCCTGCAGGCATTGGAGCCGACCGTTCCGGCACCGATGATAACGACCTTGGCTTTCGGCGTTCCCGGGACTCCGGACAGAAGTACACCGCGTCCCCCGAACTTCTTTTCCAGATACTTGGCCCCTTCCTGAATGGAAAGCCGGCCGGCAATCTGGCTCATCGGCACTAACAGCGGCAGCGAGCCATCCCTTTCCTGCAGGGTCTCATAGGCGACCCCGGTGACCTTTCGGTCAAGAAGAGCATCCATCTGCTGCTTATCAGCAGCCAGATGCAGATAGGTATAGATGATCAGGCCCTCATGGAAAAAGGGATACTCCTGCTTCAGCGGTTCCTTGACCTTAACCATCATCTCTGACAGTTTCCAGACTTCTTCAGCGCTGTCCAGTATCCGGGCTCCAGCTCTGACATATTCTTCGTCAGTAAACCCGGATCCACTACCGGCTCCCCTTTCAATGTAGACCTCGTTTCCTTCCCTGACATAGGCTGCCGTGTTGTCCGGCGTCAGACCTACCCGGAATTCATTGTTTTTGATTTCTCTGACACATCCTACTCTCATGAAAACCTCCTTCTTTTCAGACATGTGCGGTTGGTTGCGGAGAGAAGGTCAAAAATGGCAAAAGACCTTCTTCTCATGTTTTTATGATCATTTTTATCTTTGTTGATTTCATTATAGAAAAGTGAACGAAATAGTGTCAATAAATGGCTAAATAGTTGATAAACGATCAGGAAACAGCTAAAATCAAGGTAGAATTTGATCGTTTTCAATCATTTTTTAATAAGGAGAAGTACATGAACACGGAGAGAGCCACCAGCATCATCAGCCTGTTGGAAAAGTACAGCTACATCAGCGTCAAGGACCTGGCCAATCTTCTGCACGCCAGTACCCCGACCGTCAGAAGATCGCTTTCCGAACTGGAAAGGGAGGGCATCGTCGTCCGCAATCACGGCGGCGTGGTTCTGGCCGGCAACGGTCTTCCCAAGCCCTTTTCCTACCGCTTCGGCGACATGAAGGAAGAAAAACGAAAGATCGCCCAGGCAGCCTGTTCTCTGCTTGCTGACGGCAACATCATTTATCTGGACACTTCAACGACGGTCATGTGCATGATCGACTATCTTAAAAACCGCAAGAACATCACCGTGGTGACCAACTCCGTACCGGCCATCCAGCTGCTGCATAACTACGGCATCCCCGTCAAGTGTACCGGCGGTGACCTGAATGACGAATCGATGGGCTTTGTCGGCTACGATGCCGAATCCTACCTGTCATCCATCCGAACTGACTTTGCCTTCATTTCCACGCCGGCCATTGGTCTGGACGGCCGCATTTCCGACTATTCGGAGCAGGAGACCCATCTTCGCAAGGTCGCCCTGGCCAACTCTGCCTGTTCGGTCTATCTGTTTGAAAAACAGAAACTCAGCCATAGCGCCATCTTCACCCTGTGCAACAGCAGCGATGTCGATTATCTGATCTCCAACGCCGATCTTGGCAGCGTCTTCATCGGCATGGACATCAGGGAATACCAGAATGGTTCCGGAATCTTCATAGCCAGGGTCAGATAATGCCGTCATTATTGCGTCTGCTTACATTTTTTGTTGTTATTGATTTTCTTTTGTGCTAATATGTTTAGGCAGGCATGCGCCAGTAGCTCAGTTGGATAGAGCATCCGCCTTCTAAGCGGACGGTCAGGGGTTCGAGTCCCTTCTGGCGCGCCACTTTTTTTATGCCTGAGCCCCGGCTCTTTAATAAAAGGGGGCGCTATGATATGATATTTTTACATTATCGAAGAAGGAGGAGAGTTTATGAACGAACTTGAAACTGCTCTTAAACAGGCCATCCGGGAAACGGTCATCGAGCTGTTTTCCTGCCAGCCGGAAGACGATCTGATCATGATCGAGACCCCCAAGGATTCCGATAACGGCGACTACTCAACCAACATCGCCATGCGTCTGGCCAGAACTCTCCACGATAACCCCCGTAACATTGCCCAGAAGATTGTCGAAGGGCTTCAGGAAAGACTCGCTAACACTGAGAAGATTGAAATTGCCGGGCCCGGCTTCATCAACTTCTGGATGAAGAAGGCTGCTCTGGCTGATATCATCAATACCGTCCTGACCATGAAGGACGACTTCGGCAGAAACAACTCCGGCAACGGCCTGAAGGTGCTGGTGGAATACGTATCTGCCAACCCGACCGGACCGCTGCACTGCGGCCATGCCCGCGGTGCCGCCTGGGGAGATGTCGTCTGCCGGCTGATGAAGAAGAGCGGCTACGATGTCTTACGGGAATACTACATCAACGATGCCGGCCATCAGATCGACATGCTCGGCGAATCCATCTATGCCCGCTATCTGCAGGCCTTCGGCATTGACTGCGCGCTTCCTGAAGACGGCTACCATGGACCCGATGTCATCGAAGTTACCAATGACATCATCAAGGATGTCGGGGACCGTTATCTTCACACGGACAAAGGGGAGGCTGTTGACTTCTTCAAGTGGGAAGGACGCACTCGGGAACTGGAAAGGATCAAAAAAGATCTGGCCTACTTCCGTTGCGAGTTTGATTCCTGGATCTCCGAGCGCTGGATCGTCGATCAGCACATGATCGAATCCTCTCTGAAGAGAATGCAGGAAAAGGGCCTGACCTATGAAAAGGACGGCGCCATCTGGTTCCGCAGCACTGAATACGGCGATGACAAGGACCGCGTCTTGAGAAAGAGCGACGGTTTCTACACTTACCTTACTCCCGACATTGCCAACCACCTCTACAAGATCGACCGCGGCTATCAGAAACTGGTTAATTTCTGGGGCGCCGACCATCACGGCTACATTGCCCGCATGAAGGCCGCCATCGAGGCTCTTGGTTATCCCAAGGATGCCCTGGAAGTTGATCTGATTCAGATGGTCAGACTGGTGGAAAACGGCGTGGAAGTCAAGATGAGCAAGCGTACCGGCAACGCCATCACCATCAGGGAACTGGTGGATGACATCGGCTGCGACGCTGCCCGTTACTTCTTCGTCAGCAAGGCCGTCGATACCCACATGGATCTCGATTTGACGCTGGCCAAGAGCCAGTCCAACGATAACCCGGTATTCTATGCCCAGTATGCCCATGCCCGGATGTGTTCCATCCTCAAGCAGGCTCCGGCGGTAAGAATGCTGGAGAGCTATGATCTGCTGACCGACCAGAAGGAGACCGAACTGCTGAAGCATCTCAACAGCTTTACCGGTCTGGTCGGGGAAGCCGCAGCCAGCCGGCTGCCCAATAAGATCTGCAACTACATCCAGAAGCTGGCCGCTGATTTCCACTCCTTCTACGGCAGCTGCCGGGTCAACGATCCCGCCAACCCCGAGCTTACTGCGCAGCGTCTGGCTCTTTTGGAAGCTGCCCGGATCACCCTGCATAATGCCCTGGAGCTGCTGGGCGTAACCGCTCCCGAAAAAATGTAACCAACTAAAGCGGCTTGTGCCGCTTTACGCTTTCAGGCTGTCGATGACAGTTTAAAGGAGGAAGAATGAAGAAAATCAGGATCACCACTTTTTCCCTTCCCTGGTACGGTTTCTGGGCCTTCATCGTCATTGCCCTGGTACTGCTGAGGCTTTTTGTCTATCCGCTTGACCTGGCTGTTCGCCTGCGCGTCTTGCTTGGCATCGGCATTTTCAGCTTTGTCTATCTGGCTGTCTACAAATTCGGCTTGCGCTTTCTGAAGGATTATGATTACAACATCTTCAACGAACTGCCCTTCTACCTGTGCAACCTGTCGACATTATGCGCCATCTATGCTTCAATAACCGGCAACCGGCTTGTCGGTGTCTTCTGCTATTCCATGGGCTTTGCCGGTGCGCTTCTGGCCTTCATGAAGCCGGACCCGCTCTTCCGCAACATTGAATTGTTTTCCTGGAAGGCCATCGGCTTCTTCGGTTACCACTCACTGCTGATCATCAACTGCCTGGCCTTCACCGTGCTGGATGTCTGCCGGCCTGAACTGGGTGATGTCTGGGGAGTGGTGCTGATAACCCTCTGCCTGATGCTGCTGGCCCATCTGGTGAACTTTACCGTCCGCAGCCTGCATCTGTGCGACTGCGCCAATTACATGTTCACTTATGATCCCGGTGATAACGGCATCCTTTTGCTCTGTTACAAGTACATCCCGGTAAGATGCCTGTATCTGCTGCCGTTAAGCGCGGTAGTCGCCGGGTTATACGTGGTCCTTTATCTGGTCTACCGCCTGTTTGGACTGATCTTCTGAGAAACTCTCCGGAGTATCTTTCTCATCACGAAAGAAAACGCCCTGACAGGCGTTTTTCATTTTGTTTTAAGTGATGCAATGGCTATTCTTCGTTCTGGCCGGCTGATTCCGGATTCCAGAGCTGATAGAACGGAACGATGCGGACCTCATCGGCATAGGCCTTGGCAAAGCGGCGCTGCTCGACGACGTTCTCACCGTGTCTTTCCACCAGAAGCGTCTTGTTGGTCATGTAGCTGACATAGATGGCCTTCTTAAGCAGGAAGATGCGGCTGACTCCCCGGTAAATGAGCTGAGCCTTGGTCTCCTTGTCTTCCGTCTGAGCCAGAGCGGCGATAAGTTCATCAAACAGTCTGGTTGACTCCTCAACAGCGGCTTCCTTCATGTCTTCCATGTTGGGAATGTACTGGCTGTCAAACTTTCTCTGCACGGCTCCAACCGTCTTGCGGTTTTCATACAGAGTCTTAAAGCTGTTCAACAGATTATTCTGGTTGTCTTCATTAAGATACATGGCCAGCAGTTCCAGACGCTGTTTTTCAAAGACATTATCGACTTCACTGAGGCAGTAATACATGCCCTTTGCCTCTATGTAGCTATCAAGATTGATCAGGATCGCTCTCTGGTTGTTGTCCTTCTTCCAGTACAGGATGTATGGTGCCTTCATGACGCCGGCCGGAACCTTGTTGATGTCCCGGTAGCCAATCTTCTTATTGGCTAACGCTTCCAGATTACAGCGGATCTCAAAGTTGGTATAAAGACAAACGGTGTTGTCTATGGCCGCGATCTGCTCAAACAGATCGTGGAATTTGTCCTGGTGACTGGCCAGGTAATCAGTCAGTAGCCCATTGTAGTATGAAGAATAATCATATTCTCCATAATCATACAAAACATCAAAAACTCCCATTATTCTCGAATTCTCCTTTTTAACAGGTTCATTAATTATTATAAGCCAAAGAAAAAGACATGTCCATTGCCTGATGCCGTTTGTTCCACTATAAGGGATGGTATTGGCTATTTTTTCAAGCCAAAACAAAACCCGGTTTCCCGGGTTCTGTTGTCTTTCAGTAAATTACTGTAGGATTAGTCCTTTACCTTGAAATCAGCCTTGGCATCACCCTTGACGAGGTTGGTCAGGATGATCGGCTTAACATTCAGAGCGGATGCGGCTAACTTGGTCTCAACGACATTGTCAACCGGTACCAGACCCATTTCGAGGTTCAGACCATACATCATTTCGCACAGCAGAGCTCTGTTGCCCTTGGTCTTCGGTTCGAACTTAGTGCCGGTAATGCTGTCGATCAGACCCTTGTTGTAGCACCAGATGACGGCCTTCTTGTTGTTGGCAGTCAGTGAGTCAATGTCAGTGTACGGGCAGGTCATGCCGGTAGTAGCCGGCTTGCCAGCCATCTTCCAGACCATGATAGCCAGCTGAGCTCTGTTGATGTCTCCGCTAGGAGCGAAGGTCGTCGGTGAAGTACCGTTGACGATTTCCTGCTGGTAGCACCAGATCAGGGCCTTCTTGTTGTTGCCACTCAGATCGCCGATATCTTCGAACGGAACGGAACCGGAAACGCTCGGGCTGCCGGCCATCCTCCAGAGCATGTAGCAGAACTGAGATCTGCGGCACAGGTTCTCAACACCGAACTTGTAATGGTTGTTGGACAGACCATTGACGATGCTGTTGTTGTAAGCCCAGGCAACATGATCGAAGGTCGGAGTATCATACTCAACGTCTTCGAACGGGTTGTAGATTACGTCGATCGGCTTGCTTTCAGCAACATATTCGCCGTCCTTGACAGCCTTGACAACATAGGTGTATTCAGTACCCATGGTTCTGCCGACATTGTCAACATACTTGGTGTCTGATACTGAGAATCCTTCAGTACCTCTGTAGAGTTCATAGCTGTCAGCGCCAAGATCGTTCCATGACAGTTCAATGCCATCAGTGCCCATCTTGTCAACTTCAAGCTGCAGTTCCTTCTGTTCAAATTCACCATCAATGCCAATATCATCGAGTTTTAACCAGTAAATATCTGTGCAGTTATAATGACGGAAAACCAGTCTGATTTCCGTACCGGCATAATTGCTTAAGTCATAAGTATGCTGTACCCACTCACCAGTAGTTACGATGTCCTCGCCAAGCGCAACGAATGCGCTGGTATCGATAGTGGTTTCTTCAACGGCGGAATCAGGGCCAACTAAAACACCGAGAACATCTCCGGGATAGTTGGGATTACCAAGGAGCCAGAAGGTCAAAGTTGCGTCCTTGTCAGGAACAATGATCGTCGGAGAAATCAGCCAGTTGTCGGGGGTAAGAGCATCCCCGTACCAAGAATAAGAAGACAACGCATAGTTTTCATCTGCCGGCTCATAATCTCCGTGGCCCCCAGTAGCTAAGCCCCAGTTATCTTCATCACCATCAGCATCTAGAAGAAGCCATCCTTCGAGCTGTTCGTCAAGCTGATCCTCACCATTGAAGTCCCAGTGATCTCTGTAGACTTTCTCCGCTACTTCGCATTCCATGACAGCATCAGCGTCAGGCATCTCGAATGAGTATCCATTAGTTTCCGCGGTAACAACCACTTCACCACTGGCAAAGAGGTCAACCTTGTCATTGTTGCCGCCAAGTTCTACCACAAATGTGTAGTCCTTGCCATTTTCAAACACGAAGTCATCATAGCGTCCACCGACAGTTCCATTAGCGGAAGCGATCCACATTCTGTCACCCGGAGTCGGGTTGGTGATGCACCAGTCATAGGTTCCACCCGGAATCTCAATGGTTACACTGTCATTCAGAACGATATTGCTGGTCGTAAGGCTGCCGTCAGCGTTTTCCGGAATCTTATATTCGAATTCCGCATAGACGGAGGCTTCAACGTCGCCGGATGCTAATGCTCCAGTTTCAGGGATAATCGTGCCAAATGCGGTACCGTCGGCATCCAGCAGCATCTGATAACCTGTTCCGTCTCCCCAAACATCACCGACAGTCAGGGTTACCACGGCTGTATCGGGATGAGTAGTTTCTGCTTGATAAGTTACTCTGAGGCTGACAATTTTCCAGCCATCGTTAGGAGTGACCAGAACAGTGCTGCCCGCTTCGACATTCAGTTTACCGTTATTCGGGGTCTTCGGAGTGCCGTCGACCGAAACGGTAACATTTTCAGGAATGCCGCTAAGGACACGGGTTGCCGCCTGATCTTCTGCCTTCGCAGTTGCCGGAGCAAAAGCAAAAAGCATCAGAACTGCCAGCAACATTGCTGTAAATCTTCTACCTTTCTTCATAGAATCTCCTTTCGGATTGCCTTGAAGGTCAGAACAGTAATATGAATTCGTGCTCTTCCCCGCCTCCTCTAAATGTTAAAAGGAAGCCATGCAATCGCTTTCTCATATATTTTACCGAAAGTTTTCAGCCACTTCAATATTTTCACCATACTTTCAGTATGCTTTCATAAAAATTTACAGTAAAATAAAAGCCAAAATCGCCAGTCAATGCGCCGTTTACGAGACACCTGGAGGTTTTCTGAACTTTATCCGGTCAAGGATGGCTTACCTGGCTCACTCAAAAGGCTCAGCAAAGCCGGATGACCAAAAACCCGATTCCCTTTTCATAAGGCAATAGCATCGGCAAGGCAATTCAGCAGAAAGCTGACAGCGAGCTCAATCCCGACCTTTGAGCAGCCGTCTTCCGGCACTATGAAAACCCAGGCGATTCCGGTCGCCTGGGTGTCCACCTTTAATTTAAGAGATTTTGTCAGGTTTTCTTCTAAGCTGCTTTTTCAGCCGGCTCAGTATTTCAGGTTCTGAGTCTGCTCAATCTCCGTGATCATGTCGACTCTTCTCTGATGCCTTCCGCCCTCATATTTGGTGTTAAGCCATTCATCAACGATCATCTTGGCCATTTCCACGCCGACTACCCGGGCACCGAAGCAGATGATGTTGGCATTGTTGTGCATCTTGGTCATTCTGGCTGAATAGGGTTCTGAGCAGACAGCCGCTCTGATGCCATGTACCTTGTTGGCTGCCAGTGAGATGCCGATGCCGGTGCCGCAGGTCAGTACGGCACAGTCAACTTCACCGGAAGCCACGGCCTTACCGACGATGTATCCGGCAATTGAATAGTCATAACTCTCCGTGCTGTCCGTACCGTAGTTGACAACTTCATGGCCCTTGGATTCCAGGTAGGCCTTGATGGCGTTTTTCATTTCCACGGCTGTATGGTCATTTCCGATTCCGATTCTCATGTTATTTCTCCTTGTCCTTTTCACCGCCTGGCGGTTTTTTCTTCTAAATTTATGATACCATAAAACAGCGCGATTGCCGTAATCATTCAGCCTGCCGGATGCGGAAAAACAGCAGGAGAATTCGGTTTATCAGGCGTAATCTCTGTTATAATAGGTAGGCGAGGTGAAGCATGGAACTAAGACAACTTCTTGAAGGCCACGAAATGACGCTGACGGAAAGACAGCTGCAGCAGCTGGAGCTTTTTGCCGATCTGCTGATTGAGTGGAACGGGAAGTTTAATCTGACCGCCATAACCCAGCGTCAGGAAATCTACCTCAAGCACTTTGCCGACTGCCTGCTGCTCAACCGCTACCCGCTGGGAAATTCCCTGGTGGATGTAGGTACCGGAGCCGGTTTCCCGGCCATCGTGCTCAAGATCAGCAATCCTGACCTTCAGGTGACCATGCTGGAGCCCAACAACAAGAAGATTACCTTCCTCAATGAGGTGATCATCCGGCTGGAGCTAAGCGGCATCGAAGCCGTCAATCAGCGCAGCGAGGATTATGCCCAAAGCCACTATGAGGGCTTTGATACCGTCACTTCCCGGGCCGTAGCTTCTCTCAACATCCTCAGTGAACTCTGCCTGCCGCTGGTGCGGGTCGGCGGCCATTTTCTGGCCATGAAGGGCCCCCGGGGAAGCGAGGAACTCCAGGAAAGCGAAAACGCCCTCAAAAAGCTCAACGGCAGGGTAGTCGCCGTCGACAGCCATCAGTTGGATGAACAGCAGCGGCTGATCATCGACATCGTCAAGAATGCTCCAACTGACCGCCGCTACCCCCGCAACTATTCACAGATCAAGAAAAAGCCATTGTAAAGGAATGATTAATAAATGTCACAGTTAAAACAGATCAGCATAGACAAGATCAAGACCAACCCCTATCAGCCCCGCAGCGACTTTGAAGAGGAAAGCCTGCGCCAGCTGGCCGATTCGATCGCCGAAAACGGCCTGCTTCAGCCCATCAGCGTCCGGGAGACCTACTTCGGCTACGAAGTGATCGCCGGGGAAAGAAGACTGAGAGCCTGTAAGTTATTAGGCCATAAGGAGATTCCGGCCATCGTCATCGACGCCGGTGAGGTAAAGAGCGCACAGCTGGCCCTGATCGAAAACATCCAGCGTGAGGACCTCAATGCCATGGAGGAAGCCAGCGGCTACCTACAGATCCTCAAGCTGACCGGCATGACCCAGCAGCAGCTCGCTGACCGGCTGGGCCGCAGCCAGTCATCCATCGCCAACAAGCTGCGGCTGCTGAACCTCACATCCGAGGTCCAGTCCGCCATCAGCGCCGGCGAGATCAGTGAGCGCCACGGCCGGGCATTGCTAGGACTGCCGCCAGAAAAACAAGTGAGGACGCTGGAGACCATTAGAAAGAAGAATCTTAATGTTCAGCAGACCGAGGAACTGGTCAGCCGCAAACCGGCCAGAAAGGCCGGAAAGCTGAAGTGTTTCGGGGTGTCCGAAAAAATTCTCATCAATTCCCTGAAGGACAGCTATAATAAGTGCCGTCAGCTCTCTGATAAGGTCTCAATGGAGGAGAGCGAAGACGATGAGTACTACGTCATGACAATAAAGGTAAGAAAAACCGCCTGATATATGATAAAATGATTTGAGAGGTGTATGTTTATGGGAAAGATTATCGCCTTAGCCAACCAGAAGGGCGGCGTCGGCAAGACAACAACAAGCATTAACCTGGCTGCAGGTTTGGCATATCTGGGAAAGAAAGTCTTATTGGTAGACCTGGATCCGCAGGCCAATGCCACTCAGGGTATCGGTGTCCGGGAAGAAGTCAGAAAAAGCACTTATGAGCTGCTGCTGCAGGATGCCACTCCAGAAGAGTGCATCATCACCAAGCGCATCCCGCCGCTGGACATCATTCCGGCGACCATCGACCTGGCCGGCAGTGACCTGGAAATGGCCAACTATAACCAGGACCGCGACAAGTTATTGAAAGCCAAGCTGGCTCCGCTGAGAGACAAGTATGACTACATTCTCATCGACTGCCCGCCAACTCTGGGTCTTTTCAACACCAACGCCCTGACCGCGGCCGATTCCGTCATCATCCCCGTTCAGTGCGAATACTACGCTCTGGAAGGTCTGACCCAGCTGCTGGCTTCCATCCGAATGGTCCAGAAGGTCTCCAACCCGCAGCTCTACATCGAAGGCGTTCTGCTTACCATGTATGACGCCCGTACCAAGCTGTCCGTTGAAGTTCAGCAGGAAGTCCGCAAGTACTTCAAGGAAAGAGTCTACCGCTCCTATATCCCCCGCAACATCCGCCTGTCTGAAGCGCCGTCCTACGGCAAGAGCATTTTTGAGCATGACATCAAGTCCGAAGGCGCCAGAGCCTATGCCGCTTTGGCCAAGGAAGTCATTACCAAGAACAGTTAGGAGGTCAAATGGCTGCTAAGAAAGAACGACTGGGAACCGGTCTGTCGGCCATCTTCGGCGAAAACATTGAAGACGTTATCAGCGAGATTGAAAACACCGCTCACGATGACGGCAGCGGCCGCAAGGTCTCCCTTAAGCTCAGTGAGATCCGCACCAACCCCTATCAGCCCCGTCATGTCTTTGACGACGAAAAGATCCGGGAACTGGCTGACTCCATCCGCCAGCAGGGGGTCTTCACCCCGATACTGGTCCGCAAGGCGGTTGGCGGCTATGAACTGATCTCCGGTGAGAGACGGTTAAGAGCCAGCGAGATCGCCGGCAGGGAAACCATCCCGGCCATCATCATGGAGGCAACTGACGACCAGATGATGGAGATCTCCCTTCTGGAAAACATTCAGAGAGAAAACCTCAACGTCATTGAAGAGGCGACTGCCTATCAGACCTTAATGAAAAAGATGAACTGCACCCAGGAACAGCTGGCTGCCCGCATCGGCAAAAGCCGTGAGCACATTGCCAACACGGTACGGCTGCTGAAGCTGCCCAAGGACGTGCAGAAGCTGGTCGAAGACGGCAAGCTGTCCATGGGACATGTTCGGCCGCTGATTACCCTGGATTCCAAGACCTGCTCACAGCTGGCCCAGAAAGCCGTGGCGGACGGATTGTCCGTCAGAGCCGTTGAAGCCCTGTCTCATTTGCCCCAGCCGGCAGTGAACCCGGTAAAGCCGAAGAAGGATCCTTTCATCGCTGATCTGGAAAAGCGGCTGAAGGAAAAATACGGCACGCCGGTCAAGATAACTGATAAGTCCATCAATCTTTCCTTCCATGATACCGATGATCTCAATAGGATCCTGGACTTGCTGGGCATGATCGAATGATCAAACCAACCCGCTATGCAGCGGGTTTTCTTCACCATTAACTAACGAGTGCGTTCACACAGTTCAAAAACACCAATGCGGGGAGTGGTCATTGCCAAACACTGCACTATCTTAAATCAATAGGAGCGCCGCAAAAAATCTCAATAATAATTGCTGTGGGGAGAGGGGTAACAAAATTTGATTATGAAAGGAAGAGAATATAATATGGATGTTTCTAGATATGAGTATTTGTGGAAAGACGAAAAAGACCAATGGGTCCTGGTTGATTCTCCTTATGGATATGGTATTGTTAACGTTCAATCACAAAGTATCTTAATGGTCAGTGATCCGGAACTGAAAAGAAATCTTATTAAAAAGATGGAAGAAGCAGGATGCAGGAAATATGCCACTATTTCCGCGGCCTATGGTTTGGATAATGATGATTCTGATATAAGTCAAGATCATTGAGTACATATCGATTTGTGCCAAAAGACATTGCTGTTTTCTTTCGGCCATAGGAAAATCGGCAGTTCACTAACCGCCGATCGTTTTTTCGCAAATATCTTCTACAGGTTCAGCAGTGCTGACAGAACGCTGAAGCACATCAGCGCTACCATCAGAATGATGAGAAACTTGACAAAGGTCTTTTTCTTCATGGACGACCTCTAATAAGTCAGGATCTCAAAGCCTTCCTCAGTAGCCAGGAAGGTGTGCTCCCATTGGGCAGAAGGCAGCTTGTCCTTGGTATAGACAGTCCAGCCGTCCAGGGCACTGACCCGGATGCCGGACTTGCGCATGTTGATCATCGGTTCAATGGTAAATACCATGCCCGGTACGATCAGCATGCCGGTGTTCTTCTTGCCGAAATGACCGACCCAGGGTTCTTCATGGAACTGCAGGCCGACGCCGTGGCCGCCGAATTCCCGGACAACCTTGTAGCCGTTGCGGTTGGCATGCTGCTCAATGGCATAGCCGATGTCCCCGATGAAACCATAGGGCTTGATCTGCTCAGCGCCGATGTCCAGACACTGCTTGGTCACCTCAACCAGCCGCTGCTTTTCTTTAGTCGTCTCGCCGATGATGAACATCCGGCTGGCATCGGAAAAGTAGCCGTCCAGAATCGTGGATACATCAACATTGACGATCATGCCTTCCCTGAGGATCTCCTTGCTGGAGGGGATGCCGTGGCAGACCACATCGTCAATGGAAACGCAGACGTGCTTGGGATAGCCTTCATAGTGGAAGTCCGCGCAGATGGCGCCATGACCTTCAGTATACTCGGTTACCCAGTCATCGATGTCCTGTGTGCTGACTCCGGCTTTGATCTTGGAGGCGACATAGTCCAGCACTCCGGTATTGATCACGCCGCTCTTACGGATCCCTTCGATCTGTTCTTCGGTCTTGATGGATGAAAGCTTGGGCACGACATGGCCAAGCTGCTTATAATACTCGATTTTTTCCAGGATTTCCGGCTTCATGTCAGTTCCCCGTATAGCTTCCGACGATGCCGAAGATCTCAACACCGTATTTGATGTTCTTGCTCTGCAGCTGACCGCTGCCGCTGATGTTCAGAGTGGTCTTCAGATAATAGCCCTTGGGAATGATGATGTCCTTGGTAGTCGGAACGATCACGAAAGAGCCGTTGCCGGTATAGGTCGGAATGGTTCCGGTGATCAGCTGACCGTTGACATAGGCCGTATATCCTTCCAGAATGTCCCCCGGGGTCGCCGTGGCATTGGAAGTGTCAATGTCAATGTAGGTTCCGGTGACCAGTTTGCCGTGAACGTAAGCAGTCTTGCCTTCACGGATGTCCGCGGCTGTCGCCGTGGCTTCGTTGGTCATGATGTAACCGTTGGCCAGATAACCGGCCCGCAGCTGTTCAGCCATCCGGTTATTGAACAGGAAGAAACTGGCAACCGCGCCGATCAGCATGAACAGCAGAACAATCAGAAAGGCGTTGCGGAAATAATGAGGGGTTACATATTCGTATTCTTCGTCCTCATCTTCTTCCTCATCCAGGTCGATCTCCTCAGTCGGTTCGCTGATGACAGTCTTCTCTTCTCTTTCACTTTCGCCTTCGTCTTCTTCCAGACTGAAGGTCGTCTTGTATTCGATGGTCTGCTCACTGGCCGGTGTCTCAGCCGCAGCTGTCGGTTCTGACATGCCCGGACGTCCGGCGGTCATCATGGTCAGCGCTTCAATGGCAGACATTCCCTCTTCCGGCTTGCGCTTTTCTTCACTTTCAGCAGCCGCTTCAGCGTTTACTTCCTCTTCAGGTTCTTCCGCTTCAACATCGTACTTCTCCAGTTCGCTGTCGACGGAGGTGTCCTTGAAAATACTCCACTTCATCCTACTCACCTCCATCCGGTTCCGGCTCCGGTTCGATGTAATATGTTCCGGTAATGCCGAAGATCTCTACACCCTTGCGGATGTTGGAAGCCAGCAGATCCTTACAGCCTCTGATGATGATGTCCTCAGCCAGATACTGGCCTCCCTGGACATTGATTCCGGTAGTGGTAGGCATGATGTCTTCGCCATAACTTACCGGCAGGGCACCGACAACCAGTTCCCCGTTGATGTATGCCGTCTTGCCCTTGACAATCACTGATGAGGTAGCGGTAGCGTCCGAAGTATCAAAAACCCGGATGTTGCCCATGACCAGCTGGCCGTCCACAAAGCCGCTCTTGCCGTTGACGATGTCATCAGCCGTAGCCGTGGCGTCATTGGTCAGCACATAGCCTTCCTTCAGCATCTCGTTAAGGACCTTATTGCTCATGTATGTGTGGGTCAGCACATATCCCAGCGCGCCGCCCAGAAGCAGACCGCTCAGGGCCAGGATCAGCATGCCGACTGTTATCTTTTTTCCTGAAGACATAAAAATCTCCCTCCCATGCATAGATAATTATAATACATTTGCCCCGGTGAAACAAATCAGCGCCCGGTTGCTCATTTCCCGGGAAATATCACGGTCAAGACAAAAGGCGGGATTCCCGCCTTAAGTTGTGATTGGAGAGTTCTCAGACCTACAGGCAGCTGTAGAGCTGGTCGTAGAGCAGGGCGCTCTTCTGCCAGGAAACGTCTTCCTTCATGGCGTTCTTCATCATCTTTTTCCAGTCGTCCTTGCGGTAGTAGAATACCTCAATGGCGTACTTGATCATGTAGATGAAGTCATCGCCGGAGAAGTTCTTGAAGGTAAAGCCGGTTCCGGCCTTGGTATATTCGTTGTAGGGAACCACGGTGTCGCGCAAGCCGCCGACTTCACGGACTAACGGCAAAGTGCCGTAGCGCATGGAGATCAGCTGGGAGATGCCGCAGGGTTCAAACAGCGAGGGCATCAGGAACATGTCCACGCCGGCATAGATGCTGTGGGAAAGAGCCTCATCATAGCCGCAATAGAAGACCGCCCGATGGGGGTAATCAAACTCAATGCGCTTGAGCTGGTTTTCAATGTAGTTATCGCCGGTGCCGAGAATGATCAGCTGAACGTCCTGGCCCATGATGGTGCTCATCTTTTCAATCAGCAGGGATACGCCTTTCTGCCAAGTCAGCCGGGAGACCATGCCCATCAACAGGACATTGTCATCTTCTCTTAAGCCCAGTCTTCTCTGCAGGTCTCTCTTGTTCTTCTTCTTGTTGGCCATGTTCTTCAAGGAATAGTGGGCAAACAGATTCTTGTCGGTCTCCGGATTCCAACTGTCGGTGTCAATGCCGTTGACAATGCCCCAGAGGTCATTGCGGCGGTAGCTGAGGGCTTCATTCAGTCTTTCACCGAATTCCGGGGAAAGGATCTCCCCGGCATAGCTGTTGGAAACGGTCGTGATCTTGTCGGCATAGACGATGGCTCCCTTCATGAAGCTCATGCCGGTGTCAAACTTCAGATCGCCGTTGTCAAAGTAGCGGCTGTGCAGGTTGAAGCAGTTCATCAGTTCCCGCGGGAAGTTGCCCTGGAAAGCCAGGTTGTGGATGGTGAAGACATGCTTGATGGAGTTGTGGTACTCATCCGTATATTCCTTCTTGGCCAGAATCGGGATCATGCCGGTATGCCAGTCATGGGTATGGATGATGTCGATCTTGAACGGTACGAACTTCAGCATTTCCAGCACGGCCTTGCAATAGAAGGCGAATCTTTCGCCGTCATCGGCAAAGCCGTACATGCCGTCGCGGTAGAAGTAGTCATCCTGGCGGATGAAGTAGTAGTCAATGCCGTTGCTGACATCCTTGTACAGGGAAGCCTGCTTGTTGATGATGCCGGACTGCACCGGGAAATCAGCGACCTTTTCCATTTCGAACTTGTCGATGATCTTCTTGTACATCGGCATGACAACGGCGACCTGATACTTGTCGTGGTCAATGCACTGCGGCAGCGAGCCGATGACATCGGCCAGTCCGCCGGACTTGATATAGGGCAGGCCTTCAGCGGCCGCGTATAAGACACCTCTCATCAGACGGTATCCCTTCTGGCTACATACATCAGGTTCTCTTCGGAACCGATGATCTCCTTGACATACTTGACTTCCGCATGCTTGTCAATGACTGCGTATTCGATATGGGCACCCTCGAAGATCTCCGCCTGAGGCAGGATCAGCGAGTTGCGGACCACGGCGCCCTTATGGATCTTGGCACCCCGGCCGATGATGCAGTTTTCAACCGTTCCCCTTATCGCGCAGCCATTGGCGATCAGGGAATGATGGACATTGGCATCCTGGGAATAGAAGGTCGGCGAGGAGTCATTGGTCTTGGTATAGATCGGCCAGTCCTTGTCAAACAGTTCCATGGCCTTGTCGTAGTCGATCAGTTCCATGTTAGTGTCAAAGTACTTCTTCAGGGAGTTGATGCAGCTCAGGTAACCCTTGTACTGGTAGCCCACAACCTTCATCTTGCGAGCCTGCGCGGTCAGGAATTCCTTCAGGGTATACAGAGCGGAAACCTTGGCAGCGTTCTTCAGGACTTTCAGGAAGAAGTCAGTGCTCATGACATAGGTCTCCAGGGAGATCGGAGCGTTCTTCTCGTCACCCTGATTGAGGTTGGAGTCAACGATGTGCTCACCTTCAAAGGTCAGCTTGTGGCATCTTAAGAAGTTGGTGTCGGCATCATCGATGTTCTTGTAGGCTACGGTGATGTCGGCGCCGCTCTTGACGTGCTGAGCGATCATGTCCTGAAAGTTGATCCGGTTGATCATGAAGCTGGGAGCGATCAGGACATAGTCCTGCTTGCTGTCGGCGATGGTATTGGCATATTGCCTTAACAGCGCCAGATCGGTAAAGTACAGCGGGTTGGTTACCGGCTCGTCAGTGTAGAGGATCTGCAGGGAACCGCTCTTGGAGTTGATGTTGTACTGCGATCCGGAACCGAGGTGTTCAATCAGCGATCTCGGTTTGTTCTTGGTCAGGATCTTGATGTGGTCGATGCCGGAATTGACCATGTTGCTTAAGACAATGTCAATGATGCGGTAGCGGCCCAGGAAAGACATTGCCGGAATGGTGCGGTAGCGGCTCATGCCTTCAATCTCGTGACGATCGTTTTCAAATGTTACAATACCCAGACATTTAAACATCTTAACAATCCTCCTCTTTGGCAATCAGCTGAACCTTCTTGCCGTCACCAATCTGATGGCCGGCCTTAATGGTCAGGTTTTCAGCGACTATGCATTTTCTGACGACGGCACCTTCCTCAATGGTGACATTGGGCATGATGACCGAATCAATTACCTGGGCGCCCTTCTTGACCTTGACGCCGCCAAACAGCACGCTGCCCTTGACCTTGCCGTCAACATAGCAGCCCTGGTTGATCAGTGCTTTTTCGATCTCAGCGTTGTCGGTAATGAACTGCGGCAGTTCCGGGAAGTCTTCCGTATAGATCTTCCACTTCTCATCGCCCAGTCCCAGTGGGTTGGCGGGATCCAGCAGGTCCATGTTGGCTTCCCAGAGAGAATCAATGGTTCCGACATCCTTCCAGTAGCCGGCAAACGGATAGGCAAACAGCCGCTTGCCTTCATTAAGCAGGTTGGGAATGATGTTCTTGCCGAAGTCGTGGCTGGAAGTCTCAACGGCATGGTCTTCGATCAGCGCCTTTCTCAGCACGGAATAAGTGAAGATGTAAATGCCCATGGAAGCCTGATTGTTCTTCGGGTGAGCCGGTTTCTCTTCAAATTCATAGATCCGATTGTCTTCCCGGGTGTTCATGATGCCAAAGCGGGTCGCTTCTTCATAGGTAACGGTCAGACCGGCGATGGTAACATCGCAGTTGTTGGCCTTATGGAAGTTCAGCATGTCATCATAATCCATCTTGTAGATATGGTCGCCAGAGAGGATGACCACGTATTCCGGATTGTACTGATCCATGAAGTCAATGTTCTGATAAATGGCATCCGCCGTGCCGGCATAGGATGAGAAACCGCTGTCAGTTTCCCGGGGAGGCAGAACGAAGGTGCCTCTGTCCCGGCCATCCAGGCCCCACAGGGAAGCTCTGGATACGTAAGAGCCTAACAGGATCGACTCATACTGAGTCAGCACGCCTACAATTCCCACATTGGAGTTAGCGCAGTTACTCAATGGGAAGTCAATAATACGATACTTTCCGCCATAATAAACAGCCGGTTTTGCTGCCTTTTTGGTCAGATCAAAAAGTCTGGTCCCACGTCCACCGGCCAATATCATCGCTAGCATTTCTGTTTTCATTTCATCGCCACCTTATCTATTGGTATTATTGTGTGTATACGCTTACAAGACCATTATACAACACATTAACCGTTATGTTTTGCCGATTTTTCCTTTTTCTCTTTTTTGTCTCTTTGCATAAGTCAAGACTGTTTAAAATGAACATTTGCGTGTATCGTGATAGTGAGGTGCTAGTTATGGAACAACAGCTTATCAGGGAAATCTCCGAAGTCCTGCATGTCAGTGTCAGGCAGATCGAGGAAACCCTTAAATTATTGGAAGAGGGCAACACGGTCCCCTTTATTGCCCGCTACCGTAAGGAAAGGACCGGATCACTCGACGAAGAGCAGATCAGGGCCATTTCCAAGCAATATGAATACCAGGTCAGTCTGGAAAACCGCAAGCAGGATGTCCTGAGGCTCATTGAAGCCCAAGGCAAGCTTACCGACGAGATCCGCCAGGCGGTTCTGGCCTGCACAAAGCTGAAGGAAGTGGAAGACATCTACCGTCCTTACCAGCAGAAGCGTAAGACCAGGGCGACCGAGGCGGCAAGAAAGGGCCTGCAGCCGCTGGCTGACTGGCTTCTTTCCCTGCCGGACAGGGGCAGCGTTGAACAGCAGGCTTCAAAGTACTTGAACGAAGAAGTAAAAACAGTTGAAGAAGCTCTGCAGGGCGCCCGGGACATCATCGCTGAAAAGGTCTCCGATGATCCGAAGTTCAGAAAGAAGATCTACGATTCCCTGTTTAACTACGGCTTTGTCCAGACCAAGGTCAAGAAGGATAATCCCGATGAAAAGAAAGTCTATCAGCTTTACTACGACCACAGAGAAAAACTGAAATTCATTGAAGCCCACCGCGTCATGGCCATCAACCGGGCCCAGAAGGAAAAGGTCATCACCGTTTCCTTTGAATACGATACTGATTATCTGAATTCCTACTGTCTGAAGGGACTGACCCATGACCGCTATACCATTGCCGATGAGCAGATAGCGTTGGCGGTAACCGACGGACTCAAACGGCTGGCCTTTCCTTCCGTAGAGAATGAAGTCTGGGGAGAGCTCAGCGACAAAGCCGCGGAGAAATCAATTGAGGTCTTCTCCGGCAATCTGGAAAAACTGCTCTTACAGCCGCCCTTAACCGGCAGAAATGTTTTGGGCTTTGACCCGGCCTACCGCACCGGCTGCAAGCTTGCGGTTCTGGACCGTACCGGCAAGGTATTGAAGATCGACAAGATCTTCCCCCATCCGCCGGTCAGCAAGAAGGCCGAAGCGGAAAAGATCATGCTTAAGCTGATCAGCGACTATAAGATCGAGATCATCGCCATCGGTAACGGCACCGCTTCCCGGGAATCCGAAGCCTTTGTCAGTGAGCTGATCAGGAAAAACAAACTGAATGTTCAGTTCACCCTGGTCTCTGAAGCCGGCGCTTCCGTTTATTCCGCTTCTGAGCTGGCCCGGGCTGAGTTCCCTGACCTCCATGTCGAGGAAAGATCAGCAGTGTCCATCGGCCGACGGATCCAGGATCCTCTGGCGGAGCTGATCAAGATCGACCCCAAGAGCATCGGTGTCGGCCAGTATCAGCACGATTTACCGCAGAAGCAGCTTGAGGAAAGACTGGACTTCGCGGTGGAAAAGGTCGTCAACCGGGTAGGCGTCGACGCCAATACCGCTTCCCGGGAACTGCTGGCTCACATCTCCGGCTTTAACAAGGCGGTCGCCGAGAATTTCGTTGCCTATCGCAATCAGCATGGCCGTTTCACTGACCGTCAGGAATTTATGGAAGTAAAGCGATTTACTGACCGGGTCTTCCAGCAGGCTTCCGGCTTCTTACGGGTACCGGACGGCTGCGAACCTCTGGACGCAACCGAGATCCACCCGGAAAGCTACCCGGCGGCCAAGGCCGTTTGGGCCATGGCCGGCAATCTGCCCCTGGGCTCCCGGCAACTGGCTGATACGCTGGATAAACTGGACAGAGAAAAACTGGCCGGCCAGGTCAAGGTTGACTCATATACCCTTAACGACATCATTGCTTCTCTCAAAACCCCATTACGGGACTACCGTGACCAGTATGACGGTCCGGTCTTAAGGTCTGACGTTCTTGAACTGTCCGATCTGCATGTCGGCGACCGGCTGCAGGGCGTAGTGAGAAACGTCGTGGACTTCGGCGCCTTCGTCGACGTCGGCCTGCATGATGACGGACTCATTCACAAGTCCAAAATGGGGCAGGGCCGAAATCCGGTTCCCTCCGAGATCCTCTCCGTAGGTGACATCGTTGAAGTGGAAGTCTACGGCATTGACCTGGAAAGAGGAAAGGTACAGCTGGAACTCATCCGGCAGTAATCATATCTCTTAACATATTGTCTATCAGGGCCCCTGATGATGCGTCAGGGGTTTTCTGTGCTAAAATTGAGTATATGAATATTCAGATGATCAGGGATTTCTTCGATTGCCGAGCTGATAGCTGGGATGAGGGAATGGTTCGTAACGACCGCATCATTAATACCATATTGGACAACGCTCAGGTAAATGAAGGCGTTGAAGTTCTTGATGTCGCCTGCGGCACCGGCGTGCTGATTCCCTATTATCTGGAAAGACAGGTTGCCGCCGTTACCGCCATTGACCTGTCCGAAAAGATGTGCGCGATCGCCAGGGATAAGTTTTTAACTGAAGAAAAGGTAACCATAATCTGCGGTGATGTGAATGAATTTAACCCGGGTCAGCTCTATGACCGCATTGTCGTCTATAATGCCCTGCCGCATTTTCCTGATGACTGCCAGCTCATCAGCAAGCTGGCTGAACTGTTAAGGGAAAACGGCCGGCTGACCATCGCTCACGGCATGAGCAGGGAAAGGATCAACAATCATCATCGCAACGTCTCCCCAGAGATAAAGAAGCCGCTGAAGCCGGCAATACAGCTGGCGGAGATCATGACTGAGTTTCTTGATGTTCAAACCGTCATCGACAACGAAGAGATGTATCAGCTGACCGCAACAAAGCCAGCAGACAGAAGATAACTTAATCAAAGAAAATCCGCAGTCACAACTGCCCGGAGGAATGGAAAATGAAAAAAGCGGGATTGAAGATGAGCTTTATGATGGGCGCAGCCATGAGCATCACTCTTTCTCTGATTGGCCTGCTGTCGGCACGGAAGTTTACTCTGCCCGGTTTTTTCACCAATGTCCTCATCAGTTTTTCCTTCAGTTTCCTTCTTGGTCTGGCTGTCCCCGTTAAGCAGCTGGGAACTCAGCTGGTGAACAGGCTGAAACTGCAGCCCGGATCCCTGAAGGCCCGAGCAGCGGAAGCACTTCTCTCCGATGTCATCTACACCCCGCTCATGACCACCGTCATGACATACCTGGCCTACCGGCAAGCCCGGGCACACGGTGCTCCGATAACCTTCGCGTCCATGTGGCTGCCGTCTCTTCTGATCAGCCTGACCGCCGCCTTTGGATTGGTTTTCATCTTCACCCCGCTGTTTACCAGAATCGCCTTCAGAGATGCTGAAGTCAGAGCGCAGGAAAGGAGACAGAAATGACGCTGCCTTACTGGAATCACAATACCGCCTATTATGGCTGGATCAAAAAACAACTGTCCGGATGCAAAGCCGTTCTGGATGTCGGCTGCGGTGACGGTTCGCTGCTGCGTTTTCTCAGCGACAGTGCGGAAACGCTGGTTGGCATCGATATCGATGAGCAGTGTCTTACCGCTGCCAGAAACAGCGCCCCGGAAAACTGCCGGTTTGTCTGCTGCAGCTTTGCCGATTTCCAATCTGACGCCAGATTCGATGCCGTGATCTTTGTGGCCTCCCTGCATCACATGGAGATGCGTTCCTCACTCAGAAAAGCGGTTGATCTGCTCAACGAAAAAGGCCGGATCATCATTGTCGGTCTGGCTGATCCCTTCTCTCTGAAGGATCACATCATTGAGGGACTGCGAGTCGTTCCCTCGCTGATCAGTTCCCGGCTTCATCACATGAAAGCCCCTGAGCAACTAGGCATCCCGACATCCTACGCGTTGCCGGATATGAGGCATGTCCGCAGCGTCGTCAGCCAGATGCTGCCCGGAGCAAGGATCCGCTATGGCCTGCATTACCGCTATCTGCTTTCCTGGCAGAAGAAAGGATGAGCCATGAAGCTGCTGACCATTGACATCGGCGCTACCGCCATCAAGCATGCCGTCATGGATGACAAGATGAACTCCTCCCATCAGGGAAGCAGGCCTACCCCCATGGACAGCTTTGAAAGCTTTCTTGATACCATCAGCGAGATTCATCAGCCGGTCCGTCAGGAAGTTGAAGGCATTGCCATCGCCATGCCCGGGATCATCGATCCTGAACGCGGCCATTACTTCAGTTCAGGCGTGCTGCGTTATCCCCATGACCCAGAAGTCGCATCTGCCATTTCCCGCCGCTGCGGCTGTCCTGTCGCGATCGAAAATGACGGTAAGGCTGCCGCTTTAGCGGAATACCGCTTCGGCTGCCTTAAGGGCTGTCTCAACGCTGCCGTGTTCATCATCGGAACCGGTGTGGGCGGCGGGCTGATCATCAACGGGCAGCTCGTCCGCGGACCGCATTTTTCAGCCGGCGAATACAGTTATCTTGCCACGCAGGCCAGCACCTTTGGCGATGAGAGCACCCATCTCGGCAGCAACTGCTCCACCAGCTATCTGTTGGAACGCTACCGCCAGTTAAGCGGAGAAAGCCGGCTGATCGATGGCATAGAGTTTTTCCGCCGTCTGCCTGAAGATCCGCAGGCCCAAAGGGCACTCGATGAGCTGTGCACCAACATTGCCATCCAGCTCTACAACCTTGACTGGCTGCTGGATTTGGAAAAGGCGGCCATCGGCGGAGGCATCAGCCGCCAGCCGTTGGTCAGCGAAACGATCAGAAGAAAATATGATGAGCTCTGGGCCATCAGTCCGGCCGGTTCACGCCATTTTACCCCTCATCTGCAGATCATACCCTGCCGGTTCTATAATGAAGCCAACCAGATCGGTGCTTTCCTGAATTTTCAGGATCAGCACTCTTAAGGCATAAATGTATGATTATATTAAAAAGAGAGAAGCCGGCAACAGGCTGAACGAAAGCCGCTGCCACCGGTTCTCTCTTTTCATATTTCTTATTGCGCGGGAAGATCCTTATCGCGTCTTTTCGATGATCAGCTCAACAGACCCTTCTTCCAGGCTGTTGTGTTCATCAAGATGAAAGTGATCGCAGCCTTCTTTCTGGGCCAGCGTGATGAGATTGTTGGCCAGGGAAAGCAGACCTTCCCGGTTAGCCGAAATGACTACTTCTCTCCTGTCTTCCTTTACGCTGATCTCAAAGCCGTCCATCCACCTGAATTCCATGTTCATGATCCTCCTGCCATATGTCAATTTCATTATAATGCAAGCCTGCCTATTTCCCAAAATTCCAAAACTCTCTTATAATGATATCAGCGAACCCAAGGAGGTCTTACCATGAACAACAACGCACCCGTTATGGAAAAGCTGTCTGAACAGCCCAACCAACTGCCGGATCTTTCCGTTGCTGAAAACGCTTATGAAAAAGAGGAACCGATCCGCAAGGACGATAAGGGTACCTACCGCTGGATCTACGAACTGCCAATGAAGAACAGTTTCTTCCTGCTTGCGGAAGTCTGGCGCCTGATTGCCCTTTCCGTGCTGTTTGTGGCCGGTTTCTGCTCGCTGATCAGTTATCTGTCCGGCCATAAGCTGGCTGATGCCCTGTTCACCCTGGAAATGACCGCCCTCGTATTTCTCATTCTGATCCTGCTGTCGATCCCGGCTTACTATACCGTCGTCAAGGCCAATAACGGCCTGTACACGGTCCTGTTTGAAATGAATGACAAAGGAATCGACCATATCCAGATCAAGACCGAAAAAGCCCGGGCACTGGAACTGCTGACCATCTTCATCGGCCAGAAGACCCGCAAGCCTACGACTACGGCAGCCGGCATGCTGTCGGCAGCCGGCGGCTCTCTGTACAGCGACTTCAAGACTGTCAAGCGCATCAAAGCTGAGCCGGCGAAAAATCTGATTACCCTCAAGGGCGGACTGTTAAGAAACCAGGTCTACGCCGATGGCGAGGCCTTTGACTTCGTTTTGAAGTACATTACCGACCGCTGCCCGAAGGCCAAGGTCAGCCGCTACAGCTGAGCATACTGAAAGAGGAGATCAGCCATGTTCTTCACGAAAAAGGAAAAGAAGAAAGGCTATGACCGGGAAAACCGCCGTCCGGTGATCCGCTGCAGCATCTGCACCGGGGAGAAGGTGGCCGGCTTTCAGGACCTTCACACGATGGCCTTTCAGGAAGTCATGCTGATCAGAAATGAGGCTGACCTGCGGGACTTCCGCCGCCAGTACGCTATTGACGAGGATATCCCGACCATTTACTGACAGCTTAACATTCTACGCAAAAGCCCTCTGTCCGTTTGAACAGAGGGCTTTGTCATTTTCCGATTCACTCAGCGGTTTACTGCTGGGTTTCTTCTCTTCTTCTGGTCAGCATCCAGTAGACGCCCATGGCCAGCATTGAGTACAGTGAGATGGTGCCGTATAACATCAGGCCATCCTTTTCACCGGTAACCGGAGTTTCCTCATGGTTATTGGTGAACTCCACGATCAGACCTTCATCACCAAGATCTTCCAGACTTACGCTGAACTTCTTGGACTGAAGTTTCTTATCGGTCAGATTGCTCTCGATAGTGGTGTCATATCTGTCGGCTCCGTTTTCGGTAACTTCAACATCGAACTGCTCGCCTTTTGCCAGGCCGGTAATGGTGATGCTCTCACCGTCCTGCAGATAGACCGTAACTTCGGCGCGGCCGGTATCGTCAGCTCCAAATCCGCTCGGATTGGCGTTGCCGGCAACTTCGCCGCTGGCCTCCGCAGAGGCTTAGCCTATTTCGCTGAATCGGCGACTTACTGCCGGGTGAGGAACGCCTTCATGTGCTCCTCCGACAGTTTGTGATATTCTTCGGCCTTTTTCCTGTTGCCAAGGTTTTCATAGATCTTGGCGATCATGGCTTCCTTGGCTCCCCGGTGGGTCTCCGGCAGATCCTCAATCTGCTTCAGAAGCCTTTCCAGCATGTCGGTCTTGTGGTCCAGATAGACATCATAGCTGTCGTTGACGATCTCCTTGATGCCGTCAATGTTCTCCTTCTTGCTGGTAAGATCGTTGATCCTGTCCCGGAAGAGCTGGCAGCGCTGCTTGTCGCCGCGGCTCAGGAAATAGTCAAAGGCACTCAGGTAAACTTCCTTGGCCTGACCATAGGTAAGCCGGCGCTGGGCAAACTGGTCGTAACACTCGATGATCTTGTCGGTATCACCGGCTAGGGAGTAGCGGTTGAGTTTCAGATAATCCTGGTTAAAGGGGGCGATCAGATATTTTACTGTCTTCTTTTCCATCAGCCGGTCAAACTTCTCATAATCCTGCTTCATCAGCGCGCCTGTGACCTGATCGATCAGCCGTCTCTGCATGAGCATGAAGCCGCCCTGGATGACCAGTGTGGAAACGATGACGAGAATAACCATTAATACTTCTCTGGGCATAATTCTGTCCTCCTAATAACAATACTAACAGAAGTCCGGGCTTCCGTTGCGTTTTTCGCTCTCAAATCTTTCCCTGACCAGGGAAATGAAGTACAGCGAGCCGGTAATGATCACTGTCTTTCCTGATGCCAGCGCCAGATCAACGGCCTTCTGCCACTCGCTCACTACTTCCGCCTCAGCCAAACCTTCCGCCAGCCGTTCGGCTGACTGAGCCCGGCTGTTTTCAAACTCGGTAATGATCAGCCGGCCTCTGCCCTGCAGCTTCTTCAGCATCTTTGCGTACTGCTTGTCCCGCAGCGCTGAGAAGACGATGACCTTTTCTCCATCAATCTGGTCCAGTGCCTGGCACAGACCGTCAATGCCGTTTTCATTATGGGCGCCGTCCAGGATGACGGTGGGATCTTTCCTGACCATTTCAAACCGCCCGGCCCACTGGGTCTGCAGGCCTTCAAGGATCTGCTGCTTACTGACCCTGATCTTATTCTCCCTCTTCATGCGGCGCATCAGCGTCAACGCTGCGGAGGCGTTGAGGATCTGATAGGGGGCTATGGTGGGCAGGGAAACGTGATAGGAAAGGCAGTCAAACTCAATGTGATCGCTGATGACGACATTGCGCGCCTTCGGCACTCTGACCAGCCTGGCCTTATGGACCTTGCAGGCAATGTTGAAGGCCATGATGGCCGCTCTCTTCTTCTCAAAGGTCACTACCGTCAGGTCATCCTTGATGATGCCGGCCTTCTCGACGGCGATCTTGCCGATGGTATCACCCAGTATTGCCATGTGATCCATTTCGATGTTGGTTATTACCGCACCCAGCGGCCTTATCACGTTGGTGGGGTCAAGCCGGCCGCCCATGCCGACTTCATAAACGGCATAGTCCACCTTTCTTTCCAGGAAATAGAAGAAGGAAATGATAGTATCGATTTCAAACATGCTGAGATGATGCGCTTCCCACTCGTCCCGATAGCGGTTGACGATGTCGAGAAAGAACTGCTCATCGATGTTCTCATCGTTGATCCTGATGCGGTCCAGATGGGTCATCAGATGCGGAGAGGTAAAGCTGCCGACCTTATAGCCGGCCCTCTGCAGGATCGAGCGGAGGTAGTTGGTGGTTGAGCCCTTGCCGTTGGTGCCGGCTACATGCAGGCACTTCAGCTTCAGCTGCGGATTACCAAGTGAGGCCAGATAGGCGCGGTAGTCAGATCGGCCGGTTTCGCTGCGGTGGCGGCTGGTGATCCAGTCGATGGCCTGCTGCACATTGCTGAACATTCCTACATCCTCCAGTCAATCGGCGCGCATCCGTGTTCGCTGAGGAACTGATTGGCCTTCAGAAAGTGACCGTTGCCGAAAAAGCCCCGGTAGACGCTCAGGGGTGAAGGATGGGCGGAAGTCAGGATCAGATGTCTGGGATTATCAAGCAGAGCCTGCTTGCTGCGGGCATTGGCGCCCCACAACAGGAAGACGATCGGCTGGTCCAGCTGATTGAGCTTTTCGATCACATGGTCGGTAAAGATCTCCCAACCCTTGTCCTTATGGGAATTGGCCCGGTGCTCCTCAACGGTCAGCACAGTATTCAATAACAGTACTCCCTGTCTGGCCCATCTGACCAGATAGCCGTTGCGGTAATTCATCGGCACCTCCATTTCATTTTCAATTTCCTTATAAATATTGACCAGAGAAGGCGGCAATTCGACTCCCGGCTTGACCGCGAAACACAGCCCGCAGGCCTGCCGCGGCTCATGGTAGGGATCCTGGCCCAGGATCACGACTCTGACCTTGTCCAGGTCAGTATAGTAAAACGCCGAAAAGACTTCCTGCTTGGGCGGGTAAATGGTCTTCTCAGCGTATTCCTTCTTCAGAAACTGCGAAAGCTGCTGAAAATACGGCTGCTGAAACTCGCGGTTCAGAAAGTCATCCCAGGTCCTGTTGATCATCTCTGATCTCCTCCAACACCATCACCGAGAGCGGTTCAACCGTCCAGGAAGCGGAAATGACCGGCTCGCCTTTACCCTTGCGGTCCAGAAGCAGTTTCTTCTTTCCGGCAAAGGTATACAGCTGATTCTGCTGCGTGGGGTTGATGATGATCAGCAGATCATTGACGCCGTAAAGAATGACGCCGTCATCGTTGATGAAGGAAACATTCCGGTTATCACCGATGCGCTTGCGGTTCTTCAGTTCAATGACATCCCTGACATAGTCGATGACCTCGCGGTAAGGCTGCTTTTTCTCTTCCGTCATCTTGTTGATGAGATCACCGGTGTTGTAGTTGTTGTGGCGGTTTTCCTTGCTCATGCAGAATTCCTGGCCGCCGTGCAGCAGGCTGATGCCCTGACTGAGCAGCACAACGGTGGTGATCAGCTTCTGCCGTTCTCTGAGCTGGTACTCGCTGTCTTCCGGGCAGCAATCCTTCAGCTTGTCAAAGAGAGTCAGGTTATCGTGACATTCCGCGTAATTGATGCTTCTCTTCTTATCGCCAAAGCGCTGTCCTTTCATGGCTTCAATCATCTCATCAGCCTTTGCGACATCGCCGCTGCCGTATCCCGGCGCTCGGTCATCAAAGGTCGAGCCCTTCAGGACATCGCGGAAAACGTCGTTGAAGAAGCCGATGCCCTCAAAGAGCTGGTAGTTATCCATGCAGGCTTCCTTGGAGCGCACGGCGGTATTCATGTTCCAGCCTTCCCCGTACAGCATGATTCCCGGCTTCAGTTCGTTCAGGCTTTCCCGCAATTGCTTCATGGTCTCCACGTCAAGAAAGCCCATCAAATCAAAGCGGAAGCCATCGACATCAAACTGGCTCACATAGTAACGGCAGGTGTCGATGATGTATTTACGTACCATCGCCATTTCGCTGTCCACCTCATTGCCGCAATAGGTGCCGTCGGCCAACCGTTCGCCATGGTAGCGGAACCAGTAGTAAGGCACAGTGCGGTGGAAACTGCTGCGCTGGACCGAATAGACATGGTTGAAGACCACATCAAGGTTGACCTTCATGCCATTTTCATGGATCTTTCTGACCAGAGCGGCAAAATCCTCAGCCGCTCTTTCCGGCCGGTTGGTGTCGGAACTGTAGCTTCCTTCCAGCACCTGATAATTAACGGGATCATAGCCCCAGTTGTAGCTTAATTCGGGGTGGCATTCGTTGACGCTGCCGAAGTCGTTTACCGGCAGCAGCTGCACATGGCTGACACCCAGCTGCTTCAGGTATTCCAGATTCTCGCCAAAACCGGCAAAGGTGCCCGCTTCGCTGTAGTCACGTACTGACACTTCGTAGATGACCGGCTCCCTTCTTCTGACCTCGACCGGCTCCAGCGGTCTGGGGAAGAAGACGACGCTTTCCCGGCTGTTGGCCAGGGAGGCCCGCCCGTACGGGTCGTTGGCCTGCAGGACTTCGCCGTTCACTCTGACCAGGTAATGATAGCTGCGGCCGCTCAGATCACCCCGGAAGGACTGGGCGTAAACACCCTTTTCCTTGCGGACCATCTTATGATACTGCCCGTCCAGCACCATGACGACTTCACTGCTGGTCGGTGCCCAAAGGCGGAAGACCGTCTCATCGCCTTCCCTGCGGCAGCCCAGATCATCGCCTTCGTAGGCGAATTCCCGGTTGAAGCGCTCGCTCTTGACGATGAAGCGGTAGACCAGCTCAACGGTATAGCCGTTGGGCCCCATGACCTGATAGCTGCGGCCAATCTGTAGATCCGGGCAGCTCAGCCGATAGATGATCCGACCGCCATCTTCCCAGAAGGATTCAATGGGAAGGTCGGTGGCCTCATCACCGTTTAAAAGGGTAAATCTTTCGGCTTTACCCTCGTTAAAACTCCTGCTTATCGTACAGGTTATCTGATTATAGTCGTCAAGAAAAGCACTGATGGGTAAGCGCATTTTCCTACCTGATTTCCTTCAGATGCCAGATGTCGCGGTTGTAGTCGCTGATCGTACGGTCAGAACTGAAGTAGCCGCTCTTGGCAATGTTGATCAGGCACATGCGGCAGAACTTCTTATGTTCCTTGTAGAGATGGTAGACGGTGCGCTGAGCTTCGGAATACTGTTCGAAGTCCGCCAGCAGGAAATATTCGTCATTGCGGTAGAGGATCTCGTCGAAGATCGGCTTGAACTCATCCTTGTTGGGATGCCAGGTCCCGTCGACCAGGGAATCCAGCACTGCGTGAATGGTCTCATTAGTGCGGTAGAGTTCCATGGCGTCATAGCCGTTGTACTTCAGCGAGCGCAGTTCGTCAACGTTGTGACCGAAGACGATGATGTTATCGTCGCCGACCAGTTCGGCAATCTCGACGTTGGCTCCATCCAGGGTGCCCAGAGTAATGGCGCCGTTCATCATCAGCTTCATGTTGCCGGTACCGCTGGCTTCCTTGCCGGCGGTGGAGATCTGCTCGGAAATGTCGGCCGCGTTCATCAGGATCTCGGCGATCGAGACATTGTAATTGGGGATGAAGACGACCTTCATGTAACGGCTGACTTCCGGGTCATTGTTGATGACGGCAGCCAGGCGGTTGATCAGTTCGATGACATTCTTGGCATAGACATAGGACGGAGCGGCTTTGGCGGCAAAGATGAAGGTACGCGGGTAGATCGTAAAGCCCGGTTCCTTCTTGAAACGCTGATAAAGGGCGATGATGTTCATGCAGTTGAGCATCTGCCGCTTGTAGGCATGCAGCCGCTTGGCCTGAACGTCAAAGATGGAGTTGATGTCAATGTCGATGTCCAGTTTCTTCTTGATGTAGTTGGCCAGAATCTGCTTGCGCTGTTTCTTGACTTCCATGAAGCGGTTGATGGTGTCCTCGTCATCGACATAGTCCAGCAGTTTTTCCAGCTGCTGCGGGTCGTTGATGAAGCCCGGTCCGATCTTGTCGGTCAACAGCTGAGTAAGCTGGGGATTGGAATAGAGCAGCCAGCGGCGATGGGTAATGCCGTTTGTCTTGCTGTTGAACTTCTCAGGATAGAGATAGTAGAAGTCCTTCATGACATCGCTCTTGATGATCTCGGTATGAATGCGGGCGACGCCGTTGATGGAGAAGACGGTATGGTTAGCCAGATTGGCCATGTGGACCTGGCCATCGCGGATGATGGAGACCCGGTTGGTCAGATCGGGATCCAGAGTCCGGTTATAGACTTCGGCCTTCTTGCGGTTGTTGATCTCCTTGATGATCAGGTAAATGCGCGGTAACAGCGTGGCTATGTGCTTTTCCGGCCACTTCTCCAGTGCTTCCTGCATGATGGTGTGATTGGTATAGGCGACGGTTCTGGTTACGATGTCCCAGGCGACGTCCCACTTGTACTGATAATCATCCATCAGGATGCGCATGATCTCAGGGATTACCATAACCGGGTGGGTGTCATTAAGCTGAATGACGACCTTGTCCGGCAGATTCTCAAAGGTATGATACTTGGCGTAGTGGTCAGCCAGAATGGTCTGAACACCGGCGGATACGAAGAAGTATTCCTGCTTGATGCGCAGGATCCTGCCTTCTTCGGTGGAGTCGTCGGGATAGACGTTCTGACAGATCTTATTGACATCCTGAATGTAGGCAATGAAGTCCTTGCCGGCCGGTGCCTTATCGGAAGCCTCCGGCTTCCATAAGCGCAGGTTGTTGACGCAGACATTGTCCTTGCCCACTACCGGCACGTCATAGGGAACGGCCCTGACGACTTCTGCGTCAACATGCTTGACGTCCATGTTGCCATCGCTGTTCCAGAAGGTCTCGACCTTGCCGTAGAAGCGCACGTCAACCGCGTGCTTGGTCTTTCTTACTTCCCAGGGGTTACCGTACTTCAGCCAGATGTCCGGTACCTCAACCTGCTTGTCGTCAACGATCTTCTGCTCGAACAGACCGTACTCGTAGCGGATGGAATTGCCGTGACCCGGCAATCCCAGAGTAGCCAGAGAATCCAGGAAGCAGGCAGCCAGACGGCCCAGGCCGCCATTGCCCAGTCCGGCATCCTTTTCAACTTCTTCCAGCTTGCCCAGGTCGATGTCCAGATCGGCCAGGCCTTCCTTGATGATGTTGTAGATGCCCAGATTCATCATGTTGTTGGTCAGCAGCCGGCCAATCAGAAACTCCATGGAAAAGTAGAAGAGCTGCTTGTCTTCCTCTCCGGAGACTTCTTCCTTGCTCTTCATCCAGCTGAAGTTGGCATATTCTCTGACCATCTGAGCCAGAACCAGGAACTGGTCTGACCTTTCAACTTTATTAACTGAACGCCCGTACGTCTGAATGACGCGCTGGCAGAATTCTTCTCTGAAACTGTCTTTATTCTCAAACATATAATTCTTTATCCCCTATCTTAATTTGGCCTCCAGAATGATGCCGGCATACGGAGCTACCCGCATCTCCAGCTTATACTTGAAGCCGTTGCACCCTGTCTTGGTCCTGTGTGCCTGTATCTTGCGGAAGTTGCACATGTTACAGCCGCCATAGATGTCCCTTTCCGAGTTGATGATCTCGGTGAAGTAGCCGTAAGTCGGAACTCCGAGTTCGAAATGTTCGTGACCGACCGGCGACATGTTGAGCACGACGACATAGCACTTCTCATCATCATAGCGCACGTAGCTGTAAATGCGGTCCCGGCTGTTGTCGGCATCGATCCACTTGAAGCCCTTCCAGCTGTAATCATACTTCCAGAAGGCCTCATTGTGACGGTAGACCATGTTCAGGTCCCGGCACAGACGCTTGAAGCTGTCGTGCAGCGGATACTTGAGCAGGAACCAGTCGAGTTCCTTCATCTCATCAAATTCGCGGAAGCTGGCAATTTCATTGCCCATGAAATTCAGCTTCTTGCCCGGATGGGTGTACATGTAGACCATCAGGTTGCGACACTGGCGGAACTTATCCTCATAGCTGCCCCACATCTTGTCGATGATCGTGCCCTTGGAGTGGACGACCTCGTCATGGGAGAACGGCAGCAGGAAGCGCTCGGTGAAGAAGTAGGCCATCGAGAAGTTGATCAGGTTGTGATCGTAATGGCGGTACTCCGGGTCTTCCTTGTAGTACTTCAGGGTGTCGTTCATCCAGCCCAGGTCCCACTTGTAGTCAAAGCCCAGACCTTCAGAAGGATCTCCGGTGACTTTCGGATAGTCAGTGGAATCTTCCGCAATGGTCATGACGGACGGGAAATGCTGGTGGAGATGGTAGTTCATCCGCTTGATGAAGCTGATGGCCTCGGTGTTTTCTCCCTTTCTCTTGTCCCCATGGAAATAGATGAGGTTGCTGACGGCGTCAACGCGCAAACCGTCAACATGATACTTGTCCAGCCATAAGCCGGCACTTGAGAGCAAAAAGCTCTTGACGATGTTCTTGTTGAAATCAAAGTAGTGGGTACCCCACTGGCTTTCCGCGTAATTGGGATCACTGGATTCATAAAGAGGTGATCCGTCAAAGTTGCCCAGGCCATAGCTGTCCTTGACGAAGTGAACGATGACGATGTCCATGATGACACCGATGCCATTGCGATGGCAGGCATCGATGAATTCCATCAACTGTCTGGGACTGCCGTAGCGGGAAGTGATGGAGAAGTAGCCAAACTGCTGATAGCCCCAGCTCTGGTCCAGCGCGTGCTCGTTGAGCGGCATCAGTTCAATGTGCGTATAGCCCATCTCCTTGACATAGGGAATCAGCACGTCGATCATCTCGCCGTAATTGAGCCACTGGTCGGCCCAGTTGTGACGGAAGCCGCCCAGATGAACCTCATAGATGTTCATCGGCTTGTCGAAGTTGCGGTCGCGGCTGGCCATCCAGTCGCCGTCCTGCCACTCATGGTAAAGCGAGACAACCTTGTTGCCCCAGTCCGGACGGTTCTCATTATAGAAGCCATAGGGGTCGGCCTTTTCGACCATTGTCCCGTCGGCTGCCTCAATAACGTATTTGTACCGGGCATATTCCTGCAGACCGCCAATCTTGATTTCCCAGAAACCCAGGTCTGACTTGAAAAGGCGGTCAGCCTCACGGTTCCAGCCATTGAAATCACCAATGAGCCTCACGCTCTTGGCATTGGGGGCATAAACTCTGAATATGGTGCCATCTTCCGTCATGTGAGCTCCGAAGATCTCATAGGCGTTGATGCTGTAACCATCATAGAAACTCTGAAGCGCGTTTAGATCCATACGACACCTCCGCTATTCTATTTTACTAAATAAAGCCCTTATATAACAAGAAAAAAGTGAACACTATGCCCCCTCAGGGCATCAGGTTCACTTCTTTATTTCTTATCTCTTAATCAGGCTGTCTGAGTATCTCGGCAACACCCGGGTCGACCAGATTGCTCAGATCGCCGTCCAGATGTTCCCTGATGAAGGTAGAGGAAACATCCCTTACCTTTCTCATGATCAGGTAGTCGCGCTTTTTCAGCCGCTTCATGGCCGCTTCAATGTCAATGCCGTCTCTCTCCACGACGATGAAGGTATAGGTCAGCAGTTCTTCGTAGTTGACCCATTGGTCAAAGCGGTTCAGGCTGTCTGCCCCGATGATGAAGAACAGTTCATCCTCCGGGTTTTCTTCCTTAAGCTGACGGAAAAGCTGATAGGTCTTTTCCGCGTGATTATGGGTCTCATCGATGATGATGTTCTCGTTACCGTACAGTTTCAGCATGGCCAGCCGCTTTTCCAGCGGCATCAGCTGCGTCTTGCCCCAGTATTCCATGGTCGCTACCACGATGACCTTGTCGACGAGATTCTCCGACAGCAGCCGGTAGACGATCTGCATGTGGCCGCGGTGGACGGGGTTGAAACTTCCGAAATAGACTCCTAATCGCATTTCTTATAGTAAGGCGTATGGAACTTGTGCTGAGCGTTGCGGTGCAGCTGCTCGATGCGTTCCTGGCCTTCTCCTTCCTGGCCGTTGATGACCTTGGCGATCTCGGAATACTTCACACCCAGCTTGTCTTCATCCGTCTTGGCGGAAAGGCCGTCATTGGGAGCCTTGTAGAGTACCGGATCAGGTACGCCGATGTAGGCGCCAACCGCAATGACTTCTTCGACGGTCAGGTCATTGAGAATGCCGATGTCGTAGGTGCTGTCACCGCCCTTGGTGAAGTAGCCGACATACAGTTCGCACTTGTTGGAAGTACCGGCGACGATCCAGGTGCCGCCTCTGACCTCGCTCAACAGTGCGGCGATGTAGTAGTTGGTCGCCATGCGCAGCCTGGGTTTGAGGTTGATGTTGGCATTGGAAAGCGGGTTGGAGCAGTCGGCGATCTTGCTGGCCTCGGCAACGAAGCTGTCAAAGGTGCTGGTCAGATCCAGGTTCAGCATTTCAAAGCCGAACTTTTCCGCTACCAGATGAGCGTCGCTCTTATCAGTGGGGTTGGAGTGACAGGGCATGGTAATGCCGACGACATTTTCCGGGCCCAAGGCCAGGGAAAGCAGGCCGGCGACAACACCGCTGTCCTTGCCGCCGCTGATGCCCAGCACGGCTCCGCGCAGTTGGTTTTCCCGGAAATAGTTTCTGATGAATTCAATGATCCCTTCGGTGTGCTTCTTGACGTCAAATTCTCTGCTCATGTTCGTTCCTCCATTTAATGCTTCTTTCCAGATAATCCACATATTCCGGGTTACGGCACATGCCCTTGCCGGCTACATCAGACAGCTTTGCGACATCCTGCCCATTGCACAGAACCGTCTTCATGACGATGTTCAGCGGGGTAACATCGGTGTCGTTGGCAATGTAGGTACCGATGCCGAAGGCTACCTTGGCCCGGCCCTTGAAGTGCTCGCGGATGGCATCCGCCTTCTTGAAGTTCAGGCTGTCGCTGAACAGCAGGGTCTTGGTCTTGGGATCAATGCCCAGTTTCTGATAGTGTTCGATGATCTTTTCGCCCCATTCGATCGGGTCGGCGCTGTCGTGGCGGACGCCGGAGAACAGGGTGGCAAAGGTCAGGTCAAAGTCCCTGAGGAACATGTCGGTCGTAATGGTATCGGTCAGCGCGGTGCCGTTGAGAACGCCGTATTCCTTGACCCAGCTGGTCAGGGCAAAGAGATTGGAATAGGACGGGTTGAGCTGATGATTGCCCTGGCCAACGCACATGATCCATTCATGAGCCTGAGTGCCGACCGGGGTGACATTGAACTTGCGGGCCAGATAGACATTCGAGGTACCGACAAAAGTCGAATCGGCGTATTTCTCCTCGCTCATTCTCCTGACGGCCAGCTCCTGGGCTTCAGCCGACAGCCTTCTTCTCAAGCCGAACTCGGAGAAGGAGCCGATGTTACAGGCGCCTTCTTTCAGCCAGCTGATCTTTTCCTCCAGTTTCCTTTCAAACTGGCGGTAAAGCTGATCATAGTCATAGTTCATCCGGAAATAGACTTCATTGACGATGGCCAGCGTCGGGATCTCATACATAGAGGTGTTCAGCCAGCTGCCCCGGGTCTCGATCCGTAAGCCGCATTCCGCCTGATCGTCAATGGTAAAGTCGGCGAAGTTGGGATGCCATAAGCGCAGGAAGTTTACATAGGATCCCTTAATCCACTTGATGTTGTCCAGATACTTCAGTTCATCCTCGCTGAAGCGCAGGTCGCAGTAGAGTCTGATCTGTCTGGCGATCTCCTGTCGCATTTCTTCGGTGAAATGGACATCCTTATTGCGGCATTTGAAATCCCAGGTGGTCATGTATTCCGGGTATTGGTGATAAATGGCCTGCCCCATGGAAAACTTGTACATGTCGGTTTCCAGCAGGCTCTTGATGATCTGTTCCATTGTTCCCTCCTTGCCTCAGATGATGTCGATCTGACAGCTTCTCATCGTTTCAATGGCCGCGGCATGCTTTGCCGGGGTAACACCGGCACAAGCCGCTTCAATGACATGGATCGGCAATTCCGGATTGGCCGCCTTGATCAGCAGGGCGTTGGAGATGACGCAGATGTCGGTGCAAAGCCCGATCAGCGTCACGTCGTCATAGCCGCAGGCGATGCCGGCGATCTTGTTGGAGCCGAAGGCGTTCTTCTCCACGACTCTGACTTCAACCAGCTTGCTCATGGCCGCTTCCTCGACCCGCTTGTCCAGCTGCCAGCCTTCGGTACCCTTGACGCAGTGGACGACCGGCAGGTTGCGGCCTTCCTGGGTCAGCAGATAATCCTCAAAGTGGGTGTCCTTGGTAAAGACGACATCGTCATACTGGGGATCAGAGATCGTCTCAACGACCTTATCGATGATGGCGACGGCTTCCGGGGTTCCCAGGGAACCGTCAACGAAATCCTTCTGAACATCGACAACAACCAATAGCTTTTTCATGTTAATTACCCTCCATGTTTTCGTATAACGGATTGAACCGGTACAGCATCGCTGCCTTGCGCCCCTGCCGGTACTGACCGGTGGCTGTCAGGCGGGAAACGATGCCGCGCCGGAAATTCGGCGTATCTACCTTCAGCCCGCTGACCGCTTCGTAAGCGGTCTGCACTTCCTTGAGCGTGAAGGTCTCCGGCAGCAGGTTGAACAGCAGGCCGGAAGAGATGGCATTGCTGCGGAGCTGGTCGATGGCCATGTTGACCAGCTTGATGTGATCGGCTGCCAGTTCATCTTCGCTCAGCAGCCGGGAAGAGCGGCAGATGTAATTGGCCTTGACCTTTTCGGTGATTTCATAACAGATCTCGCATTCCCCTTTCAGGGTCAGTTTGGAGATCCGCTGGCTTTCATCCTGCTCAACGGTCTTCTTTTCGACCTGGAACCAGGCTGCCTGTCGGGCGTCATCGCCGCCCCGGACATCCTTCAGGTTCTCCTGCGGACTAAGCGACAGATAAGCTGTGGAAATGGTGCGGCTGCGGGGGTCGCGGTCGACCTTGCCCAGGGTGTAGAGCTGACGGAAGTAGGCGGTGTCGCTGACATTGGTCTCTTCCCTCAGTTCCCTGAGTACGGCGGTATCCAGGTCTTCATCATAGTTGACGAAGCCCCCCGGCAGCGCCCAGCGGTTGATCCAGGGGTGATTGCGCCTCTTTATCAGCAGAAGCTGAAGGGTACCGTCCTTGATGGTGAACAGCAGCATGTCCACCGTATTGTTGGCCTTGCGGTACATGCTGTCATCGTATTCAGCCAGAAACTGCTGTTCTGTCTGTCCTTTTTCATTGAGGAATTCCATTTCTCTTTCCTCCTCCACCAGCATTATACAATATTATAGTCATTTTGACTATATTAATTACGAAAATCTTTCCCTGTTTTTTACCATTAAGATCTTCTAAGAAAGAGAGGCTGCTGCCTCTCTGATTTCCTTGCTTTTTACCTGCTACCAGTCACAGAGATGTTCTTCCGGGTCCAGATACATGCCGTTGCCCTTCCTATCTGTCTGAACAGTTATTGTTTTCATAATCATTTTCTCTGGCAAAGTTTTCCAGGGTCTTTAGATCAACGCTGCCAGCCATGCCACCCTGACGACTGCAGCAGTAGGCCCCGGCAACGGAAGCGTAATAGAGCGCCTTTCCATGGTCCATTCCCTGATGCAGACAGCTCAGAAAGCAGCCGGCAAAGCTGTCTCCGGCTCCGGTCGAATCAACTACCTCGACCTTCATGGCCGGCTGAAACAGTTCGCCCTTTTGGGTATAACAGCTGGCTCCTCTGGCTCCGGAGGTTATGCAGACAAACTCACAGCCTCTCTTCAACAGTTCTTCTTTAGCTTGGCAGCCGGTAACCTGACACAGTCTTTCGTAGGCGGTCTCATTGAGAAACAGCCCGTCAGCCAGGTTCATGATCATGTCCTTTTCATATTCTTCCTGATACTGACAGCCGCCGTCAAAGATCAGTTTGGCTCCTTTGCCTCTGGCCTTCTTCAGCGGTTTCAGATCACTGAAGGAGGTCTTCAGGATCCGGGCCAGTGAATAGATGTATTGCGCCTCATCAAGCAGTTTCTGCGTTTTCTCATCGACGGTAAAGAAAGGCCTTTGCGGATCGATGACGTAGATGCACTTTTCATTTCCGCACTGCATGATCAAACAGCTGCCATTGACCACCTCAGCGCCGTATTTGACATGGCTCACATCGATGTTCTTTTCCTTAAGAGTATTGATCAGCAGGTCGGTAGACTCATCGTTTTCCTTCAGATAATCCAGCACCGCTGTCTTAAGCCCGGATGCTGAAGCTACCGCGCTGACATTGAGAACGCAGCCGCCCACCCGGGTCTGCAAAGGTGTCGCTATGCAGGCATCGCCCGGTCCCAGAAAGGCCTGAGTCTGATAGAAATAATCAATGTCACTGCCGGCAATGGCCAGAAGATAGTCATGCATCACGGCTCACCTCCAGCAGCCTTTCCGTTGTTTTCTTCAGGTCGAAGCCGTTTACTTCATCGATCTTCTTCAGCATCTCCTCATCGTAGTAACCTTGGTAAGTTCCAGCAATGGCGCCGACAATGGTTGCGACGGTATCGGTATCATTACCGGCGTTTACGCCCATGATGATGGCCTTCATGGTGTCTCCGTCACTGCCGGCCAGGAAACCGAAGGCGCTGGGTACCGCTTCGGCCGCAGCCAGACCGGTGCCAATGATGTCCGTCATCTTCTTCATGACCAGCCGGTCATCTCCCTTGTATTTCCTGCCGATTTCCACCGCCAGTTTGATCCTCTCATATACGGAAGGCGTCGACATCTGAACCCCGTGTCTTTCTCCTTCCCGGGCTCCCCTCAGTCCGGCTTCGATTATGGAATCCAGACTGGCGTCAGCCGCCAGTGCGGCGCTGATGGCTGCCGCTACCGCGCAGCCGCCGGAAAGTGAAGTCGAATTATTGTGGGTAGGCCGGCAGATGGTAATGGCATCTCTGATGGCCTTATCAATATCGCCGCCACTGGCCAATCCCACCGGAGCGATCTTCATGGCGCTGCCGTTAGTGGCCTTGGAATTGTCAACAGCCATGACGAAGTCCGGCCTGGGCGTTTCCAGCCCGCGGATCCGGTCTACCGCCGCCCGGGTCGTCGGCCCGGCCATCACATAGTAAGGGGTGTCTGCCCATTTCAGCAGCGCTGCTGCTGCCATGTCATCATCAATGACGCCATGCGCGTCAATGATGGCCTGAGCGGTATAATAGGCCAGAGAAAAGTCATCAGTAACGCTACCAGCCGGAAAGCCGTGGGCAAAGACATCCTCCGGCGGAGTAAGGAAGGAAGTTACCAGCCCTCCGAATTTATCAATAATCTGCTGAGTTGACCTGGTCTCGGTCGGCGCACCCATGGCATCACCGACGGCACCGGCCAGAAGTCCTCCGAGAATCTTTCTGATCTTTTCCATTGTCGTTATCCTCACTTCATATGTTAATTATACCTTTCCACCAGCCAAAAAGTCCTGCCCGGGTATAAGAAAACAGAGCTTTTTGCTCTGTCACTCACATGATCATCCTTCTTTTTTCCTTACCGGAATCCAGATGGCGCTGTGATAATCGGGATCGGTCTTCTCTCCGTGTACGGTGTCATACCATTCCACATTGGCATTACCGCACAGTTCATAGTCAGGATTGCCCGGAAGCCATTCTCTGAAGATCCGGGTGTTGACGCTCTGCAGGGCTCCAGGCAGGGGACCGCTGCAGTCGAACACGGCCCACTCTCCCCGGGGGAATTCATAAAGCGTCATGCCTTCCGGCACTTCGCCGCCGGCGTATCTTCCGGCAATCAGATAGCGGAATCTTTCCTCACCGATGTCGTCGATGCAGATGCCGTACTCACCGATGCAGTTGTCGACCAGCGCCTTTTCATAGGCGTTGGCCGGTTGGTTTCCGGCATAGACATTATTGGCATATTTTTCACAGATCTCATCCCAGAATTTCGGGATCTCTTCATATGCCGTTTCATTGTCAAATACTCTTTCAAAGCCAATGACCCGGAAAGGGAACATCGGCGTAATTCGGTAATCCATTCTGTTTCCTCCGTAAAGTGTTATGTTCAGCGTCAGCGGCAGAAAGCTCCGGAAGGGCGCTCCTTCACGTACCTGCGACGGGCTGCATCCATGGAAACGGGTGAAGGCCCGGGAAAAACTCTCCGGCGTTTCGTAGCCATAGCGGCCGGCAATCTCTGCAATCTTTTCGTCCGTATTCTGCAGGTCCACCGCTGCCTGATAGAGCCGGCGGTTGCGCAGGTATTCACCGATACCGTATCCGGTCATCAGCGAAAAGCCTCTCTGAAGAAAGAATGGCGAAAGATAGACCTGCTCAGCGACATCCTGGCCACTGATGTCATCCCGCAGATGTTCTTCCATGTAATTGATAGCCTTGCGTATGCAGGTAAGCCAATCCATTTTCTTTTCCTCACTGTTCTGACACGTTCATTGTATATCATCGTGCCATCGTTTTCCTGACATTCTGTGCTCTATTCTGTCCGTTGATAAATTATGATATACTTGTCTTGGAAAAAGAGAGATGAATTATGGAAGAAGTAATTAGGATAAACGGCGGGAAACTGCTTGATGGAACGATTAAGGTATCCGGTGCCAAGAACGCCACCGTCGCCCTTTTACCTGCCTCCGTCATGGCTTATCAGCCGGTCAGAATCGCCGGCATACCCGACATTTCCGATGTCAACTCCCTGAAGGAGATCATGCGCTTCATGAATGTTGACGTTCAGGAGATCGGCGACAATGAACTGCTGATTGACCCCACCAACATGGAAAACCGCGTTCTTGATCTGGAAGCTGTCCGAAAACTCAGAGCCTCCTACTATTTCATGGGTGCTTTGTTAGGCAAATACAGAAAGGTCGTCATGCGCATGCCGGGCGGCTGTGATCTGGGCCCCCGCCCCATCAACCTGCATCTGAAGGGCTTTGAGGCTCTGGGCGCTCACATCACCTACGACAACGAGACTATTCCCAATGACATCATCATTACCATTGAAGCCGAAGAACTGGTCGGCACCAGGATCTATCTTGACTTCGCCTCCGTAGGCGCCACCATCAACATCATCATGGCTGCCGTTTACGCTAAGGGCCGGACGATCATTGAAAACGCGGCCCGCGAACCGGAGATCATCGACTGCATCAACCTGCTCAACCGCATGGGCGCGGTCATCCGCGGCGGCGGTACCAGCCGGGTCGTCATTGACGGCGTCGACAGGCTGGGCGGCTGTTTCCACGAGATCATCCCCGACCGCATTGAGGCCGGCACTTACATCATCCTTTCCGCGGCCATGGCCAACCATGTCTGCATCGAAAACGTCATTCCCTATCACCTGGATTCCCTGATCTCCAAGCTCAAGGAAATGGGCGTCAACATCGTTCCTTCCCTGGACAGGGTAGACGTCTACTCCTCCCCGGCCCTGAACGCCGTTGACATCACGACCATGCCCTATCCGGGTTTCGCGACTGACCTGCAGTCGCCGCTTTCCGCGCTGATGACCAAGGCGGAAGGTACTTCCACCATTCTGGAGACCATTTACCCGGAACGCTTCAAGGCCTGTGAACAGCTGGAGAAGATGGGGGCCAAGGTCAAGATCGAACAGCCTCAGGCTGAGATCACCGGCATCAGCCATCTCCATGGCTGCGATGTTACGGCTACTGATCTGCGCTGCGGCGCCGCTCTGGTCGTTGCCGGGCTGATGGCTGATGGCATGACTACCATTCATGAGATCAAGCACATCGACCGCGGCTATCAGGACATTGTCAGCAAGCTCCGCAACCTAGGCGCTGACATCTGGAGAGAACACATCGACTGAAAACACGGGACAGCCCCGTGTTTTGATTTACAGGCAATAAAGGAGGGCAGAACATGAAGTGGACAAAACCCCTAATGGAAATACGGAAGGGCCGGCACCTGCAGGCCAGCGGCAGCTGGCAGGCAACTAAGCAGGAAGACCTGATCATCAAGGCGGTCGGCCTATGGTTTACGGTAAGCGTGCTCGCTACTCTGACGGCATCTTTTTTCCAAATCAAAGCCATCCTGGCCCCTTCAATCATCAGCCTTGCGCTTTCCTTCATCGGAATGTTTGTCACCATGTTCGGCATTGTCTTCCTCAAGGCCCGCAAGGAGCCGATGGAAAACCACTACTATGCCGACGACTACTACCATAACGCCTTCAGCGGTAAGACCGTTGATAACAGCCGGGAAATCAGTGCGGAGGAATTCCTAGGAAAAGACTCTGCTGATCATCCCCTTGATGATTCACAGCCGTAAAAAGGCATAAAAAACAAAAACCGGAAAAGCAGAAGAATTCAGAGCAGTTCTTCTTTTTTCGTATTGAAGGAAATCAGCTACCGGTCTGTACCAGTTTGCCTTGACCATCGTATCTTTCTTCCCCAGTCTTTTTTCCTTCCTCATCGTAAAGATAGCGAATGGTATAGACCGGCTTATCCTGTCCATCATAACTGGTATATTCAGCGACCTTGCCGAAGCGGTTGGCCGTAAACAGTTCATAGTGCAGGATGTTATGGGAGTCATCTTCAGTCTGCTGTCTTACCGGAAAACCGGTCTCGTCATAATGGTAATAAGTATAGACCGGGGCGCTGTCCGGCCAGGCTCCGTAATACTCAGAAACCGTCAGCTTTCCCTGATCGTCAAAACTCTGGAAGGTCTTGTTGGTTGCAATGTTGCCAGTGCCAAAATGGGTTATCTCAATCTGCCGGCCCTGGTCATCGTAGACGAATTCGGCTTTCATCAGAACCCCGCGGTTGGAAAAGAACCAGGTTCCCTCGGTATTATTCCCCCGTTCATCATAAATATACTCATAAGATGCTGTCAGATTGCCGGCAGCGTCATAACTGCTCTTGCGAATGATTCGGCCGTCCTGCCACTCACTGACATGGACATACAGCAACTGGCCCTGACCATCATAGCGTTCCATTCTGGTAATGTTGCCATTTTCATCGCATTGCGTTCTTTCCTTGGTACTCATCGTGTTTTCCTCCCGGTTAAACTGTTATCGGCTTTTCAGGTTTGGCTTTGTCGAGCTCTTCTTCAGAGAAATGTCCAGCCTCTTGAGTTCATTGTAGCCTGCCTGAACCTGCCTGGTGATCTCATCAGTATCAATGCCGCGGTTGCGCAGATCCCTGAAGATCTCCTTAACGGCATCAGCGTATTTGTTCTTAAACTGAGTGTTCAGTTTCTTCCAGTTGATGTTCTTAAACAGACTGGCGGTCTGCGGATCATAGGAAAGTCTTCCCTGCAGCATCAGAACCGCCAGGATCGGATAACCGGCATAGGACTGCCAGTATGAGCCGTTGTCGTTGGAACTGTAGGTGTTGTTGCTGAAGGTGACGATATAGTCCTTGGTTCTGTCTGAGGATGTCACTTCGGCAAAGTGATCATGCATGCTGACCCGCCCGTCAGCGATGGCGCTGTAGGCCTCATAGATCTTTTCAATTGGTGGAAGTTTCTTCATCATATGCTCTGTCCTCCTGTTTCATTCTATCAGTCCGTAGTGCCGCAGGCCGTTTCTGATGCCGTCATCATGAATGTTGGTAGTTATGAATTCGGCGATTTCCTTCAGCCTGTCCTGACCGTTGCCCATGGCAATGCCGTGGCCGGCCGCCTGCAGCATGCTGATGTCGTTGATGCCGTCGCCAAAGGCATAGGTGTCCTCGATATTTACCTTGAGGGCCTTGCTGATCGCCTTCAGGGGGCTGCCCTTGTCATGGCCCCTGACGGTAACATCGGCATGGGGCAAGGGGCCATGGGGATTGAATATGCACTGATCATTCAGAATCTCTTCCAGATGATCGAGGATCTGACGGCGGGTGAAATGAACATTGAAGCTGTAGGCCTTCATGTTGGCGGAAAGGCCCGGATGGACGGTTGGCGCCTCTTCATCTTCCTTCAAACTGTCGTACGGCGGCTCACTGCCGTAATACCAGCCCTCCCGGCACCCATACCAGACCATGGCGGCCCTGCTGGCCTTTATGACCTGCGAGATGGCCGTTATTCTTTCAAAATCTACCGGGTGATCATACAGGATGTTTTCACCCTGAATCGCGAAACGGCCGTTATGGCAGATGAAGCCGTCGGCGTAGCTGCCGAAATGAGTCTTGACATAATGATGCGACCGGCCGGTGCAGATGAAAACCAGATTCCCGGCTTCCCGCAGCCTTTCTACCGCCTCGCCGGCGCTCTGCGGGACATGGGTCCTTTCGGCCAGCGTTCCATCGATGTCGAAAAAGACGATTTTCATAAACACCTCTTCTAATTGATATTATAGCGGAAAACCAGCTTTCCGTAATCTGCCTGTTCTTCACCGCCGCCATGCGGGTGGTCAACCGGGGTCATGACTGAAAGAAAGACCGGTTGCCCGGCCTTTCTGGGTTATTGTGTCATGTTGCTATTCAGCCAGCTTGTCCATGGCGGCGAAGTAAGCGTCGCGCTTGGCCTCGACATCCTTCTGATCAGCGCCCTTGATGCAGTAGTAGAACTTGCACTTGGGCTCGGTGCCGGAAGGTCTGACCGCGATCCAGCTGCCGTCTTCCAGGAAGTATTTCAGGACATCGCTCTTGTCAAAGCCCTTCAGTTCGGCTTCTTTGCCGTTTTCGTAGTACTTCTGAGTGCCGAAGTCTTCGTATCTGACAACCTTCTGACCGGCGATTTCCGTCGGGACCTCGTCTCTCAAGCCCTTCAGCAAAGCGGCGATCCTGGCACTGCCATCAGCACCCGGCAGGTTGAGGGAAGTCTGGGTCTCCAGGAAAGTACCGTGCTTGGCATAAAGCTGGCGCAGGACATCCATGAAGGTCAGGCCCTTCTTCTTGTAGTAGTTGGCCGCCTCAGCGATCAGCAGGCAGGACTGGTTAGCGTCCTTGTCCCGGACGAATTCCTTGATCAGATAGCCGTATGATTCCTCGTAGCCAAAGACGAAGTCCTTTTCATGAGTGACTTCATACTTGGCGATCTTATCGCCGATGTACTTGAAGCCGGTCAGGGTCTTCTCAATGTCGACACCGTAGTCTCTGCCGACCAGTTCACCAAGGTCACTGGTAACGACGGTATTGAACATGACCGGATGCGGAGGCATCAGGCCCTTTTCCTTTCTCTGGGAGAAGACATATTCGAGCAGTACGGAACCGGTCTGGTTACCGGTCATCAGCACGTACTGGCCGTTATCCTTGACGACGACGCCCAAGCGGTCGCCATCCGGGTCAGTCGACAGCACGATGTCAGCGTCGACCTTCTTGCCGTATTCGATGGCCAGATTGTAGGCTCTGGGATCCTCGGGGTTGGGGATGATGGTGTTGCTGAAGGCCGGATCCGGTGTGCACTGTTCCTCAACATAGGTGCAGTCATAGCCGACTTGTTTGAACAGGTACTGAATGGCCTTCAGGGAAGTACCGTGCTGCGGGGTGAAGACGATCTTGTAGTCTTCCTTGCTGAGCTGCGGGTTGAGCTGAATGGTCAGAACTTCCTTGTAGTAGGGGATGTCGATGTCTTCGCCGACGGTGACGATCAGTTTCTTCTGCTCTTCGGTGAGAACCGGTTCCTCAACGAAGGCCTCGGAAATGCTGTCGATCTCCTTGATGACATGGCTGATCAGATCCGGGATCAGCTGGCAGCCGTTACGGTCATAGACCTTGTAGCCATTGTATTCCTTGGTGTTGTGGGAGGCAGTGATCATGACGCCGCCGGTGCACTTCAGATATCTGACGGTAAATGAGAGTTCCGGGGTTGAACGCAGCGATTCAAAGACATAAGCCTTGATGCCCAGGCTGGCCAGGATCTTGGCAGTCTGGTCGGCAAACTCCGGTGACTTGAAGCGGTTGTCGTAGGCGATCGCCACTGAAGGATGTTCGTCCTGTGTCAGCAGCCAACGGCCGAAGCCCAGGGTCGCCTTTCTGATGGTATAGACATTCAGTCTGTTAGTGCCGGCACCCAGCAGGTTACGCATGCCGGCGGTGCCGAACTTGGCGTCGGTGTAAAAAGCGTCCTTCTTCTGCGTTTCATCCATCTGCTGGAGTTCTTCACGCAGGTCCGCATCCATCTGCGGATGATTAAGCCATTCCAGGTATTTTTCTTCGATCATTTTCTTTCCTCTCCAATGATTATTACCTTACGGTTTTCTGATATTATTCTAACACATTAACCGGCTGAAAAACGGAAAAGAAAAGTATCATCCGCAGATGATACTTTGACAGTCCGTTTTGAATACTGCTATGCTTCTTCAGCCGGTGCTGCTTCAGGTGCGTCGATGACCTTCTGGCTGGCCAGAGTCTCAACGATTGACTTGATGGCAGCTTCCTCATCTTCACCGTCACAGGTAATGACGATTTCAGACTGAGTGGGAATGCCCAGAGACATGACGCCCATGATTGACTTCATGTCCATTGAACGTCCGTTGAAGGAAATGGTGACCTTGCACTTGCACTTGCTGGCAGCATGAACTGCGACGGTTGCCGGACGGGCATGTAAACCAACTGGATCAACAACAAGAACTTTAACTTCTGTCATATGTAATTATCAACCTCCTAAACTACCTATGCCTGTATTCTATAACATTTTGTAAGTGTTTTCAATAATAATCATTTTCTGTCTCAGGACAGATCCTCGCCATTGGTGGCGATGACCTTGCGGTACCACTCGAAGGACTTTTTCTTCCTTCTTTCCAGGGTCCCGTTGCCATAGTCATCCCGGTCAACATAGATGAAGCCATAGCGCTTGCTCATCTCGCCGGTACTGGCTGACACCAGATCAATGCACCCCCAGGTGGTATAACCCCAAAGCTCCACGCCATCTTCTTCGACCGCCTTCTTCATTTCGATGATGTGCTGGCGCAGGTAATCAATACGGTAGTCATCATTGATGCTGCCATCCTTTTCAACAACATCCCTGGCTCCCAAACCGTTTTCAACGATGAACAGCGGTTTCTGATAGCGGTCATACAGGGAATTCAGGGTGATCCTGAGTCCCAGCGGGTCAATGGCCCAGCCCCATTCGCTGCATTTGAGGTAAGGATTGCGGACTCCGCCGATGGCATTGCCGCCGGCTTTTTCCACATCGGCTCTGGTACTGACACACCTGGAGGAATAGTAGCTCAGGGAAATGAAGTCGACGGTATTCTTCAGAATTTCCCTGTCTTCTTCCGTCAGGTTGATGTCAATGCCATCACGTTCAAACTGCTTCAGAGCATAAGAGGGATAATAACCACGGGCCTGAACATCGATGAACATCAGGTTGCTGCGGTCAGTCTGCCTGGCCAGCCAGATGTCCTCAGGGTCGCAACAATACGGGTAGAATTCCCCGGCCGCCAGCATGCAGCCGATCTTCATCGTTGGATCGATCTCGCGGGCTATCTTGACAGCCCAGGCACTGGCTAACAGTTCATTGTGAACAGCCCGGTATTCTGCTTTCTTCCGGTCTTCGCCTTCCTCAAAGTACAGACCGGCTCCCATGAAGGGCAGGTGCAGGATCATGTTGATCTCATTGAAAGTCAGCCAGTATTTTACCTTGCCCTTATAGCGGTTAAACAGGACGGTGACCAACCGTTTGTAGAACTCAACCAGTTTCCGGTTCTTCCAGCCCCCATACTGTTTGATCAGGTGAATGGGAATGTCAAAGTGCGTAATGGTGACCAGCGGCTCGATGCCGTATTTGTGACATTCATCAAAGACGGCATCGTAGAATTTCAGACCTTCTTCATTAGGTTCCTCTTCATCACCCTTAGGGAAGATCCGGCTCCAGGCAATCGAAAGCCGGAAGGTCTTGAAGCCCATTTCGCCGAATAAGGCAATGTCCTGACGGAAACGATGGTAAAAGTCGATGGACTGCTTGGCCGGGTAGTAGTAGCCTTCTTCAAAGTCCAGCATCTTTCTGACCCCGGTGGTTACCAGCCTTCTTTCGCTGCCGTGGGGAACAACATCAACATTGGCCAGGCCCCGGCCGCCTTCATCATATCCGCCCTCACACTGGTTGGCGGCGGTGGCACCGCCCCAGAGGAAATTCTTTGGAAAACCCATGTTATCACCTGTCCTTTTCTCTAAATGAATGTTCTCATATTTCCCGCAAAATATAAAGAGGAAGGCCCGGTTTATTCATGTCCGGCTCCGACATGACCGTCTGTTTACTCACGGTGTTGAAAACAGTGTAAAATGATATTGAAGAAGGAGGTTCCCTGACATGGAAAACACCTTTCAATACCGCTGCGCCGTCATGCCCAGCATGACCGATCACAATGCCCGCCTGTCGCTGAAGGCGATGATGAACCTGTTTATGGATGCGGCAACCATGCACGCCAGCCAGCTTGGGGTCGGTGCTGCCGACATCCTGCCCAGAGGCCTGTTCTGGCTGACTACCAAGACCATGGTGATCGTTGAACGTTATCCGCAGCTGATGGAGCAGCTGACCGTTACGACCTGGCCGCTGCGGCCGGAAGGTCAGCGCTGCTATCGCGACTATACGCTGTCCTGCGGTGATGAGATCGTTGCCATAGCCAAGACCCTGTGGGTCGCATGGAACATTGCCGCCAATGCTGTTCAGCCGGTTGACGGGCTGTTTCCGGCTGATCTGGCTTTCCGGGAAGACGACTGCTGCCCGCATGATTTTACGATGATCGATCATAATTTCACCGAAGACCAGCTGATCGGACGCCATGTTGTCGTTTCCGGCGATATCGATCTGGGCCGGCATGTCAATAACGTCGCCTATGTCAGCGCCCTGCTTAACTTCTTCAGTTCTGCTCAGCTGGATGAACTGAACATCAGAAAGTTTGAAATCAATTACCTGACTCCCTGCACGGAAGGAGAAACGCTTTCCTTCTACAGGCGGGAAAAGAACGGCGGGCTGGAACTGACGGCCCTGAAGGAAAACGGCCACAACGCCATTCTGGTCCGCATTAACTGATCACCACGCAAAAAGCTGTCCGCAGACAGCTTTTCATTTGTGATAAGTCTCGTTGTTGGCGATCTTATAGGCCCGGTAGATCTGTTCCAGAATGATCAGTCTGGCCAGATTGTGGGGAAAAGTCATCTCGGAGATCTTCAGCCGGTAATCGGCTCTCTTACGGACTTCTTCGCTGACTCCCAGGGACCCGCCGATCACAAAGACAATGTGGGAAGAGCGGTAGGTATTGATGTCCTGAATCAACCTGGAGAAACTGACGGAATCAACTTCCCTGCCCTGCAGATCCAGCAGGATGACATAGGCGTCATCCCTTATCTGCTTCAGGATCCGTTGACCTTCGATCTGAAGAACGTCACTGCGGTCATTAGGCTCATCCGCTACTTCAACAACATTGATCTTAGTGTAGCCGGAGATCCGCTTGAGATATTCATCAATCAGATTCTGAAGGGACTTTTCCTTGATCTTTCCGACGGCAACAATGCTGATCACCGGATGGTTGCTCCGTCCTCAGTCTTTCCCAGACTGACAACTTCCAGGTTGCCCTTCTCATCTTCGGCACACAGGATCATGCCCTGCGATTCCACGCCTCTTAAGACGACCGGTTTCAGGTTGGCAATGAAGGCTACCTTCTTGCCGACCATTTCCTCCGGCTTGTACCAGTTGGCAATGCCGGAAACGATCTGACGGGTGTCCGATCCGCATCTGACCTTGGAAACCAGCAGCTTGTCGGCCTTGGGATGCTTCTGGCACTCCAGAACGGTGCCAACCCGCAGGTCCAGCTTCTCGAAGTCACCGATCTCGATCTCATCCTTGTAGACCATCGGCTTGACGGTCGGATACTTTTCTTCCAGATAGGCATGGATCTCATCCAGTTTGGCGTTGGCGTCAATGCGGGCAAACAGCGGATCTGCCTTTTCAGCGACCTTGTTGTTGACCTCATAGCCACCCCAATGCTCAACGGACTCCAGAGTCGTTGCCCTGGTGTTGATCAGCTGATAGACCTTCTCGGCGGTTTCCGGCATGAACGGTGCCAGTAAGACGGTAGCGGTACGAATGCCTTCCAGAAGGTTGTAGAGAACGGTGTTAAGTCTGACTTTCTTGTCTTCTTCCTTGGCCAGTAGCCACGGGGTGGTTTCATCGATGTACTTGTTGCATCTTCTTAACAGATCCAGGATGGCTTCCAGGCTGTCACCAACCTTCAGTTCATCCATCTTGGCCGCAACCTTTCTGACTGTCTCGCCAGCCAGCTGCTTCAGTTCCTCATCCACAGGCTCTTCAGCGCGCTGATCGGACAGCAGGCCGTCAAAGTACTTGTTGGTCATTGAGACGGTGCGGCTGACCAGATTGCCGAAGATGTTGGCCAGATCGGAATTGTATCTTTCGATGACCAGTTCCCAGGTGATCGAGCCATCCTGAGCAAACGGCATCTCATGCAGAACAAAGTATCTGATCGCGTCAACGCCGAAGAAGTGAACCAGGTCATCAGCATAGATGGCATTGCCCCGGCTCTTGGAGATCTTGTCTTCACCTACCAGCATCCAGGGATGACCGAAGACCTGCTTGGGCAGCGGTACATCCAGAGCCAGCAGCATGATCGGCCAGTAGATGGTGTGGAACCGGACGATGTCCTTGCCGATCAGGTGCAGATCAGCCGGCCAGTACTTCTTATAGAGGTCTCCATGATTACCATCAACATCATAGCCCAGACCGGTGATGTAGTTGCTTAAGGCATCGATCCAGACGTAGACGACATGCTTGGGATCAAAGTCGACCGGGATGCCCCAGCTGAAGGAGGTGCGGGATACGCAGAGGTCCTGCAGACCCGGCTTCAGGAAGTTGTTGATCATCTCATTCTTGCGGGATTCCGGCTGAATGAAGTGCGGGTTATCCTCAATGTACTTTTCCAGTTTCTTCTGATACTTGCTCAGCTTGAAGAAGTAGGATTCCTCCTTCTCCTTGTGAACTTCCCGGCCGCAGTCCGGGCACTTGCCGTCGACCAGCTGGGATTCAGTCCAGAAGGATTCACACGGTGTGCAGTACCAGCCTTCGTATTCGCTCTTGTAGATGTCGCCCTGGTCATAGAGTTTCCTGAAGATCTTCTTGACCTGTGCTTCGTGGTCATCGTCCGTTGTCCGGATGAAGCGGTCATAGGAGGTATTCATCAGATCGAAGATCCGCTTGATCTCACCGGCCTGCAGATCGACAAACTGCTTCGGGGTCAGTCCGGCCGCCTCAGCCTTTTCCTGAATCTTCTGGCCATGCTCGTCAGTTCCGGTCTGGAAGCGCACGTCATAGCCCTGGGCCCGGCGGTAGCGGGCGATGGCATCAGCCATGATGATCTCATAGGTGTTGCCGATGTGCGGCTTGCCGCTGGCATAGGCAATTGCCGTCGTAATGTAATAAGGTTTCTTCTCAGTCATATTCATACCTCCTGTAAAAAATAAAGGTACCACGACAAAGGACGTCTTTAACGTGGTACCACCTTAATTGCTTCTCAAAACGTTAACGCCGTCATACGTTCCTGCCTGAAGGACATTGGCAGGACGGTTCCCAGACCATGTTCACAGTTCACTTCGGACATTTTCCACCAGCCAATGTCTCTCTGCTTCCGGCTTGCTGCTACTCTTCTGTTCACAACCTGTAGTTAAAATATACAATACTTTACCGGCTTAATCAAGAATTGCTTTTGGGCTGTCCGGTATGAGCATCAAACCATCCGGTGATCTCCTTCAGCCTTCTTAAGCGGTGCTTGGGCTTGCCGGTGCGGCTCAGCTCATGGTTCTCGCCATGGAAGACCACCATCCGGGCTTCAACCCCCTGGTAAATCAGCGCCGTATAGAGCTGATAGCCTTCCTCGATCGGGCAGCGGTGGTCTTCATCACTGTGGATGAACAGGGTCGGAGTCTTGGCATTGCGGACATATTTCAAGGGAGAGACCTCCCACATCTGCCGGAATCCTTCCTCGCTGTAGGGGTGGGTATTGCAGGTCTCGTCGCAGGCGATCGGCGGAATGTCACCGACACCGTACATGGTGATCCAGTTGGAAATGCTGCGCTGAGTGGCAATGCAGCAGAAGCGGTCGGTATGACCCATGATCCAGTTGCTCATGTAGCCGCCATAGGAACCGCCGGTGCAGCAGACCTTCTTCTCATCGATCTGCGGATAGGTCTTCAGCACATTATCGACAAAGGCCATGATGTGCCGGAAGTCAATGGATCCCCAGCGCAGATTCAGAGAGGCAAACTCGTTGCCACGGCCATCGGAACCGTGGGGGTTGCAGAACATCACGATGTAGCCCCGGGATGCCCACAGCTGCATCTCGTGGAAGAAGACCGGACCGTAGGCGCACTTGGGTCCGCCGTGGATGTCCAGAACTGCCGGATATTTCTTCTGCTCATCAAACTCTTCCGGTAACAGTACCCAGCCGTCGATCTCTTCGCCTTCGCAGACAGTCTTCAGATAGCGGGGCTGTGCCAGGTATTTATCCTTTAATACCTCTTCATTGGCCTTGGTAACTTTCCGGTATTCATTCTCTTGCTTGAGGTAGATTTCCGGCAGGTCCAGGCCAAACATGCCCATCATGGCGATCTTACCGTTACAGACGTCATAGTCATTGATGGAACCCGGCTTAAAGGCAACCGTTTCAATCTTTCCGTTCAGATCAATTCTCTTAAGAACTCCGTCATAGCGCTCAAGAGCGGGGAAATAGACAAACTCACCGTCGCTCTTCATGAAGCGGGTTGAACCGTATTCCACGTCGCTCAGAACTCCCAAACCGATGGACTCATCAGCTTCATTGATGAGCTGCAGTTCGCCGGTGTTTTCATCGAGCAGGTAGAAGAATGGGTTCTCGCTGAGACCATAGCGCTTTCCTTCCGTTCCCACGACCAGCAGCTGGTCCTTAAGCAGTTCCAGAGAATAGATCTGTAATTTCGGCTTCAGGATCCTGACCGGTTTTCTGTCCTTCAGAGGAAGCATATAAACAGCGGAATACAGCGGTGCCTTAGCCTTATAGCCGGTACCGACGAAATATGCCTTCTCGCCCCTGACCCGGAGGTCACCGACATCCAGATACTTATCCGTCAGTCTTTCCAGCCTGTTATCCTTCACATGGTAATAAAACAGCGCTGAACGCTTTCCGGAAACGAATCCGGCGCCATTGGAAAAGAACGGGGAATCCGTCAGAACTTCATAGTCTTCGTTCTCTTCCTTGAATTTTTCCAGGAATTTCTTCTTCTTTTCATCCTTTAACAGGTAATAGTCAGGATAGCGGACGTCAATGACACCGGTAAGCAGGTAGTCACCATTATCCAGTTTCTTCATTTCCCCGGTAATAAAGGGGAATTCATAAGCCTTTTCGGCTTCGCCGCCATTGAGATCCAGACGGTAGTAAGTCGTAAACTCTTCCTTCTTTTCCTTATCCTTATCCCTGCCCCTGACGGTGGAGAAGAGGATGTGATCGTTGTCTTCAAAGAAGAAACTGCCAACCTTTCCGTCATTTACCAAGGTAACGGTCCGTCCGTCTCTGATCAGCATCAGATTGCTGAGATACTCGTTTTCCTTTTCATCGATGGTGCTCTGCACATAAGCCAGCTTGTCGCCCTCAGGTGAAAAGGTGACTGATGAGAGCATCCTGAAATTGCAGAATTCGTTAAGTTCGATTTTCTTCATGTAATCACGCTTTCTAGTTCAATAACAAAATTATAAACTTGCCCCTTCTCTCTGGCAAACCTCATGCCGGCAGTTTCCTTTACATCATTGTTGACAAAAACTATAATTAAACCGATAGAAGCAGGTAATAACATGGATAAGGAAATACTGGAAAAACTGAGAGAACTCAATGAAGACGACGATAAGGAAAGACTTCCGGACCGCGAACTGACCGTCCGGGCCTTAAAACTCTTACAGACGCTGCTTTTTCCTGATTATTTTCATTTCTGCTCATTAACTGATCCGCAGCAGGTCCTTTCCCTGACCAGAAATCAGCTGAAGGACCAGATGACAGCCGCTTATGCGCTGGCTGAAAAAACTGCCGACATTGACACGATCATTGATGAATATGTTGGCATGCTGCCAGAGATCAAGAGAGTGCTGTTGACCGACATCCAGGCCATCTATGACGGTGACCCGGCCGCCACCAGCAAGCAGGAAGTCATCATCACCTACCCCGGCTTCTACGCCATCCTGGCCTACCGGCTGGCCCACGGCCTTTACCGGTTGGGCGTTCCCATCATTCCCCGCATCATGACCGAATATGTCCACGGCAAGACTGGTATTGACATCAACCCGGGAGCGACCATCGGTGAATACTTCTGTATCGACCACGGTACCGGCATCGTCATCGGTGAAACTGCCGTGCTCGGCCATCATGTCAAGCTCTATCAGGGCGTTACCATCGGAGCCCGCAGCTTCAAGATGGATGAAAACGGCTTCCCGGTCAAGGGCGGCAAGCGCCATCCCAACATCGGCAACAACGTTGTCATCTATGCCAACGCCACCATTCTGGGCGGGGATACCTTCATTCCCGATAACATGGTGGTCGGCGGCAACAGCTGGATCCTGCACTCTCCGGAAAAGAAGGACTGAACCTGATCAGAAGACGACTTTGAAGAGTCCGCTCAGCGGACTTTTTTCTTGTGCCGGTCAGCCGGCAGATAATATAATGAAAACATGAAAACCGCAAAGAGAGATCATGTCTATAACTGCTTTTCCCCGGATAATGAAGCCGCTCTGAGCGTTCGCTCCGGAGAAACCTTTAAGGTCGAAACCCAGCTCAACGGTGGCTCCTGGCTCAACAGCATCACCGATCTCTGGGATCCCTCCAAGTCCAGAGGACCAAATCTCTGCACTGTCATTAATGTTGAAGGGGCTCATCCCGGTGATACCCTGGCAGTCAGGATCCTGGAAGTCAGACCGGGCAGACTGGGCTATACCGGCTTTGCCGGCTGGCGCAACAAGCTCTCCCAGCTGATCTATCCCAATGACTGGGATGTGGTAACCAAGACCGTGGAAATTCATGATGATTACGTTGACTGGTCCGATCAGCTGAAACTGCCCATCAAACCGATGATCGGCACCATTGCTACCGCTCCGGCTCAGGGAAGCCAGAGCGCCCAGTATGCCTATGAAAACGGCGGCAACATGGATGTTCAGGAAGTGACCGCCGGTACGACCGTCTATCTGCCCATCAATGTGGAAGGAGCTCTGCTGCATGTCGGGGACTGCCACGCCATCATGGGCGACGGCGAGATCCCTCACGGCGGCGCCATCGAGTGTCAGGCTCTGGTGACCCTGCAGGTCGAACTGCTGAGGGGCCGCAAGGGCAATAAATGGATCCGGCTGGAAAACGATGACTACATCATGACCATTGCCAATAACATTAAGATCAAGGACTCCTTCTGTGAAGCTGCCCATGAGCTGATCGACTGGATGTGCGAAGACTACCGCTTCACACCTCAAGAAGCCTATCTGTTATTGGGACAGGTTCTGGAAGCCAGATGCACGATGCTGCACGGCGATGACGAACCTTTTTCCCCGTATGTATGTAAGATCAGAAAAGAGTATCTGAAACCGGAGGTAAATTCACCATGGCAAAAAGACTGGGAATAACGATGGGCGATGCCGCCGGCATCGGTCCGGAGATCATTCTAAAAGTGCTGGATAAGCATTTGGATGAAGTCATCATTTACGGATCTGCAGATGTCCTTTCGGTCTATAATGATCGCTTTGGCTATCATTACAGCTTGAACCTGATCGCTGAACCGGCAGAAGCTCGGGATGGCGAGCTCAACGTCATCGACCCTACCGGCTTGAAGCTTGCCGAATTTTCCGTCGGCCAGCTTTCCCCGCTGTGCGGCAAAAGCGCCTTCATCTTCCTGCAGAGAGCCTGTGATGATGCCCTGGATAACAGAATCAGCGCCATCGTTACCTGCCCGCTCAACAAGGAAGCCCTGCATCTGGCCGGTTACGATTATGCCGGACATACCGAAATACTTAAAGAACTTACTCACGCTGAAAGATGCGCGATGCTGCTGTGGGCTCAGAAACTGAAGACGATCCATGTTTCTACTCACGTTTCTCTGGCCGAAGCCATCAGAAGAGTAAAGAAGGAACGGATCATTGAGGTGACCGGACTGGCTCAGGAAATTCTGGTTAAGGCCGGATATGAGAATCCCCGGATTGCCATTGCCGGACTTAACCCCCACGCCGGGGAAAACGGCCTATTCGGCCGGGAAGAGATTGACGAGATCATTCCCGCCGTAAAGCAGATGAAGGCCGCCGGGCTCAATGTCTGCGGGCCAATCCCCCCGGATACTGTCTTTTTGAAATGCGCCAAGGGCGAATACGATCTGGTGGTGGCCATGTATCACGATCAGGGCCACATTCCCCTGAAGCTGATGGACTTTGACGGCGGGGTAAACATCACCTGCGGTCTGCCTGTCATCCGGACTTCCGTTGACCACGGAACCGCCTTTGACATCGCCGGCAGGAACCTTGCCCGTCCGGATTCCCTGCTCAGGGCCATTGAGATAGTTCAGATAATGACCTGATAGAATTAGAACCCTAGAGTGTATTTCTTCTATTCTCTACAGCCAAATAATTATTGAAACCTGTCGTTTTTCCTTTTTATAATTTAACTAGTTAAGAAAGAGGATATAATATGAAAATGTACTTTGATATGCATGATTATGATAAGAAAACCTCGTTCCAAAACAAATGGGATGAGTACTGTAGTGTGGATAAAGACCACGGAAACAACTGGACTCCTTTTTTATCATTCCCAATCACAAAAGCGTGCAATTTTCGCTGTATATACTGTGGAAGTGGTGGAGAAGCTACAGCATCAAACAACATTTTTATACAATTGCCCTTAATAGAAAAATATGTTTCCTATGCTTCATCCATTGGCATTCATAAAATACGCATCACAGGTGGAGAACCTTTTCTTCATCCAAATATCAGTGAAATCTTACATTATCTTGGCAATTCTTGCCTCTACACATTGGTTAACACCAACGGTTCTCTTTTAAAAAAACACGAAGACACCATTAAATCGCTACCTAACAACATCAAGTTTGCAGTAAGTCTAGACACACTAAAACCAGAAACTCTTACAGTTGTATCAAGCGCGAATTGTTTACAAGAAATCAAATCTGGCCTACAGTTACTAAGTGACACAGGGCATCTTTTGAGAATAAACACGGTTATTAGTAAATATAATAATGATGAAATATACGATATTATTAGCTACTGTGATTCCCTTCATTGTGATTTAAAAATTTTGGACATTGTTTCAGTGCCAGTACCCTATAGCACTAAACGGCAGTCGTTTTACACTGAGGTTAATTCTTTAGAACAGGAGTTCGCAGAAAAGTGCGATGCAGTTTATACTCATGAATATTCAAGAGGATTTGGAACGCCATGCTACAGATATAAATTTGGTGATGTTTTTGTCACAGTGAAAAACAGCAAAAAAGGATCCCACTACGACTTGAATGAAGAAGACTCCATATGTCGAGGCTGTAAATATTTCCCCTGCCATGAAGGCCTATACGATATTTTCTGTCTATCTGATGGAAGACTTTGTTCTTGTAGATGGACAGAGAAGCAGAAGTACAACTCTATGGAAGATCAAATGCAGTGGCTAATTAAATCTTTCAAAAGGGCAGAGTTCTATGCAACTGGCGATAACAAAGATATGGCTACTAGAACAGATTTGGAGTAAATATGAAAAAGAAGAAAGCCGCTTTCATTATCCCGCCATTATTAGGAGGGCGCTATTTTTTACAACCTCCTCTTGGTTCACTATGGACTATCTCTTTATTAAGCGATTCAATTACAGCTGAACTTCATGACTTGCGAGTAAATGAATCTGTTTGTTTTCATGATTATGATTATCTTGTTGTTTGTACATCGGAGCTTGACATTATTCAAAACTACCCAATTGACTATAGGCTATTATATGCCATATCGTTTTGCAAGCATCTAAAAAAAACGTGTCATGGAAAACTGATTATCGTTGGTGCTCATTCTTCTTTATACCCCGAAAGGATGCTGAATGCCACTGGTGCAGATTATGTTGTTGTTGGGGAATGGGAAACAGCCGTAGCAACCTTATTAAACAGTGATTGCTCAAATAAATCAAGAATCCTACATTCAGGTGGTGATCTTTTTCAAACACGTTCCATCCCCAAATACGAGTTGTTGAATTATATTAATTATTTTGGCTATCCAATTGACAATAATTCTGATGGCATCATAAGAAACTGGTCTATTATTCAAGGCTCTCGAGGATGCCCATATAATTGTTTTTTTTGTTATAACTTTAATGGCAGAAAAGTTAGATATAGAGAAGTTGATGATGTCTATAATGACTTAAAACTCCAATCCACTTTAGGCGCAAAGTATGTTTTTTTCATTGATAGTATATTTGGACTAAATAAGCCTTGGAGTACAGCTTTATGCAAAAGATTAATAGAGAACCCTATCAACATTAAAATACTTGCACAGAGTAGAGCGGGTATATTAGATGACAATTTGTTGGCTTTAATGAAAGCAAGTGGGTTTATCGGCATCTGGCTTGGGGTTGAAAGCCTGGATAACGAAGTCCTCCGACGTGCAAACAAGAATAATGACCGTGAAAAAAATATTAACTCCCTAAAACTTATTCACAAACATGGGTTGTTCCCTGCCGCCTTTATGATGCAGGGTTTGCCTGGACAATCGACTGAAAGCCTGAGTAATGATTTAGATTATCTTGGTTTGCTTGGCATAAGATACAATGTTTCTTCACTACTAGTAAGACCTGGAACTGTCTTTTTCGATCAGTTAAAAGTTCACGATCCTAAAGTTGATGAATCCTGGCATAATTTATTGTTTTACAAAGGGCTATCACTAGTGAGTGAGACACCACAACAAATAAGCCAAATAAACAAAAAATATAAAAGAAAAAGAACAAAAACTAATCCTGAGACAAACGGATCAATAGTTACGGTTAATATCAATAACACTTGCATTGATGACATTGTTTATAACCTTGTTAATGTAATAACCCCGCTTAACTCTAGGAAAATTAACATTATCACCGAAAACATTTTTTCTTTTCCTTGTTGTGAAGAGATTATTAAGTATTTAGGGGATACTGGTGTAAATATATGTGTATATTCCTCATGTAGAGGAGCGTTTAATCATATAGCTGTATTGTCATCCCTTAAAGGTAATGTTCATTTTTATGATTTCGTTGGTAACGCAAGAAAAAAAGATTTAAATCTATTATACGACTTAGATCTTGTTTCCCCATCCAAAGTGGAGAGCATAGATTTGCTTTTATCTAACTCGTCTAATTTTTTTTCAATCTAAGGTGAAATATGATAGTAAAAGATACAATAAAACACATCGTCATTAAAAGTAGATTGGATTATTTCCTCTACTATGGTATAGCCACAAAATCAAGAAGCGTTGGTAATATCATATATACCCCTTTAGGCAACTTAGTTAAGCAGAAACTAAGCGACTATGTTATAAATGGATTAAGCAAAAACAACATGATCGAAGTATCTGTTCCCTCTCTACTTTGTTATAAAAACAACATAATCATTCCTCGTACTTGCTCAGTAATGGAAAAGGCCTCTTTACTTTTTGTTTCTGACCCAATAACTGATGCAACAGAATTAATGCCTCTATTGGCTGATGGCATAGATGTTCTGTGGGAAAAAACTTATGTTGATACTACCGAAAGAGTTCAAATTACACAACTTCGCCTACATTCATTCAGTCTCATAAATTTCTTATCAAACAGAACGATAAGCGACCTCCTAAACATTCTTGTTTCTCTTTTTTCAGATATATATGGATCGGATAAAATACTGATTAGTGAAAAAGGGCCTTACGATTACCACATCCGATTTATCATAAATGGCCTTTCTTGTTCTCTTGCGCATATTCACCCTCTTCCAACCAATTCATCCATAGCTATTGGTGGAATTGCTGTTGAAAAGCTTGTATTAGCTACACTTCAAAATAATACTTACTCAAAGGATATAATCGATTTATTTGATAAAGTATTAATTACATATAAGGCTAAAAATGACCCTGTATTCCAAACAATTAAAGAAAATGAGTTTGATTTTATTGATTCACGAAATTGCCATATTGACGAAAAAATAAAGCGTTTGCTTGGGGTTGGGGCAACAAATCTTTATCTATTAGACAATAAAGGAATAATTAGAAAGGTAGAGAAATAACTCTCAGCGAAATACTTTATATCAGAATGTGCTCTATGTCACTTATTAATTATGAGCCGGCCATAATTGTTTGAACAAGCTAATATCTACTGTTTCATAAATTCTTGTTTGGTGGCAACAGGAATTTGCGTTTCAATTATTCTTAGTTGTTTACAACTGTCTTTGGGGATTCTTTCTTTATCACTTTATTTCATTTGTTGCTAATGGACAGAATAATATCATCGAGATCATCAACATACCAGTCAGCTCCGGATTGATCCATGTTCAGTCTGGGCTCCCGGCGGCAGATGACTTTCAGCCCGGCCCGGTTGCCGGCCTGAATGCCAATCAGCGAATCCTCTACGACCACGGTCTGCTCAGCCTGCAGCCCGAGCTTTTCCAGAACTGTCAGGTAGGTCTCAGGATCCGGCTTGGCCTTTCTGACATCATCAAGGGTCGTGGTATAACTGAAGATATCCTGCCATTGGCACTGCTGCAGCACCTGATCGACCTTGCTGCGGTCGGAGATGGTTGCCAGAGCCAGAGTGTAGCCAGATTTTTTCAGTTGCCGTAGCAATTCATCACTGCCGGGCAACTTCAGTTTGCCATAATCAATGCCATCATAGGCAAACTGATAATAGTCATCCAGAATCTCCCTGACCAGCTGCTTGTCCTCCAGCAGTTCAGGCAGGGCATCCTTCAGCTTGCGGGCCGTCAGCCTGGTCATCAATTGGTCATTGGGATCTAAGCCATGGCGAGCTAGGATCATCTTCTTTATCTCAATGGCCCGGTATTCGGTATCCAGCAGGGTACCGTCCAGGTCAAATATCACATTTCTGATCATTTCAGTTCAAAACTTATGCGGCCTTTGCTTCCTTCCTTCTCAAAGGTGGCCAGCGATCCAGAGATGAGCGTCCAGCCCGGGGGTAAGTGACCGAAGTCACAGCCATATATCACTGGAACATCAATAGAGTTAAGGGCAGCAAATAACGCTTCATGTAACGTCACATCAAATAGTGGCTCTGAATTAAATGGCCTACCGTATATCACGCCATTGCAGTATTTGAACCATCCGTTTTCTCTTAATTGCCACAGCGCTCTTTGCTGAGAAAGAATATTTAAGTCGTAGGATTCTAAGAACCAAATAAAACCATCATCTTTGTACTTTTCAAGAAAAAAGTCAACATCACCATATCTGGTCCCGCACAGCATTACCAATATGTCCAGACAGCCGCCGATCAGCCTTCCGGTTATCCTGTGGTCTTTGCCGTCCAGGGACTTGTATTCAACCTTTTTTCTCATGTTGAAGCCGGCATAAGGATCGAGATTCTCCTTCGGCCAGCCTTCCTTTTCATATTTGGGGAAACTGAGCTGGCTGCTCTGCTGGCCGGTAATGATCTTGAGGTTTTCCTTCAGCGAGCGGTACCATTTCTCCATGCCGAAGGAACCGAAGCAGTTGCCGTAGATAGCCGCCGTATCGGTAAGCACCGGCAGGGTGAAAGTCAGATTGGTATTGTCGGAAAGGCCCATGAAGAACTTGGGTTTGGCCTGCCTGAGTTTTTCAAAGTCGATGTAAGGAAGGATCTCCATCATCAGTTCGCCGCCGGCGACGGAAATGATGAAGTCGACTTCATCGTCCAGATACATCTCCATGAACTCAGAAGCTCTGGTCCTGCCGTCCGTACTGGCGGCTTTTTCGATGCCGAAAATGTGCTCCGCTTCCTTGATCGTATAACCTAAGGCTTCCAGTTTCTTCTTGGCGTTGAAGTAGCGGTCCTCGTAGGGAAAGCCGCTGACCCCGAAGCTCGGGGCCACGACGCCTATCGTTCCATTCTTAGGCAAAAATGACGGGTAGCGCATTAAGCAAGCTCCTTAAGCACTTCATCAATGCGGCGGTTTGACTCCTCAACACCCAGGATCTGCATGATGCTCCAGAGATCGGGAGAATTGCGGTGGCCGGTAATGGCGATGCGCACGGTTTCGGCAATATCGCTGACGGAACCCCGGTAGTTTTCCGGAGCAGCCTTGTAGTCGCTCATCTCCGCCGCAAAGCCGTTATCAGCAGCGATCTGCTTGACCTTGTTGAACCAGGTGCCGTTGTCATCGCTGTAATCATAGCTGTCTCTGAACTGCTTCAGAATGGTGGCGGTCAGCTGAGGATCATATTTGAATTCATCTTCCCGCTTATAGCCATCCGCAAAGTAGAGATCAATGGACTCCAGGATCTGCTTGGCGTAGATGTAGTCCTTCCTTCTCTTCTTCAGATTCATGCCCATGCCCAGAGTCAGGATCTTGTCCAGGTATTCTTCATTGCCGAAATACATGGCTTCCCTTTCCGGGCAGTAGGAACGGACGTAGGTGCGCAGATAATCCTTCATTTCCTCCAGGCTCATCTTGGAGAGATAGGTCTTGGAAATGTTGTTGAGCTTGTCCAGGTCAAACAGGGCGCCGGACTGGCCCATCTTGTCGAGAGAGAACTTGAACTCATCGACATCGCTGTCCGGATGACCCAGATACCACTGTTCAAAGTTCCAGTTCAGCAGCGTCAGCAGATAAACCTTGACGGCATAGGGGTGATAGCCCAGCTGACGGTAGTAATCCAGAGACAGTTCCGGGTCCTTGCGCTTGGAAAGCTTTCTCTTGACGCCGTTATCGATCTTCATTAAGACGGTCGTATGAGCGAACTTGGGCAGCGGGAATCCCAGCTTGTCAAACAGTTCGAGATGAACGGGCAGCGAACCTAGCCACTCTTCGCCTCTTAAGACGATGGTGGTATGCATCAGATGATCGTCAACGGCATGGGCAAAGTGATAGGTTGGAATGCCGTCGGTCTTCAAAAGGACGATGTCCTGATTGTTTTCAGTGACGACGATGTCACCCTTGATCTCATCATGAAACTGATGCTTGACTTCCGGATTACCCTCCGCCTTCAGTCTGATGACAAAGGGATCGCCGTTTTTCAGGTGTTCTTCCACCTGCTGGTAGGTCAGGTTGCGGCAGTGCGCCCACTTGCCGTAATAACCGGTAGCTTCCTTGTTTTCTTCCTGCTGCCTTCTGATCTCATTGAGTTCTTCCTGTGAACAGAAGCAGGGGTAGGCCTTGCCTTCCGAGATCAGCTTCTTGGCGAAGGTCTGGTAGATCTCTTCGCGCTGTCTCTGATAGTAAGGGCCGTAGTTTCCTTCCACCGGCTGCTGAGCGCCTTCGTCAAAGTGCAGTCCGAAGTAGTTGAAGCAGTTGATGACCGCCTCAACGGCGCCCTCGACCTTTCTCTTCAGGTCCGTGTCTTCAATGCGCAGAAAGAAGACGCCGCCGCTCTGGTGGGCGATTCGCTCATCGGCAAAGGCCCCGTACAGGTTGCCCAGATGAACGAAGCCGGTCGGTGATGGTGCCATGCGCAGGACCTCAGCTCCCTTGGGCAGGTCTCTGGCCGGATAGAGTTCTTCGTAATATTGGCAGTCATGCTGCAGATTTGGATAAAGCAGATCTGCCAGTTTCTTATAATCCATAGTTATTTTTACCCCTCTTTCTGTACGAACTGACTGGGATGCTTGAGGTAGAAGTCTTCCTTTTCCTTCAGTTCCCGGATATGATGGTTTTCCTTGTCTTCAAAGAAATAGTAGAGATCCTCAAAGGCATACTGCCAGTCAAAGAACCTCTCGTCCAGGTTCAGATAGGCAACCGTCTTTTCACAGCCGGCCGGCACGATGGCGTGCGACAGCAGCGTTGCCACCCGGACCATGTGGAAGCAGTCAATCAGGGTCTGCCTCCTCAGCGGTTCGTTATCTTCCTTATCAGCCTGGTTCATGTTTCTGGCCCAGTACTTGTTGGCCTGCCGGATGTAGGTGTCCAGGGTGTTCATCAGCTGATGCAGTTCGAAGCGGTACATCTGCCTTTCGAAGTCCAGGATCGCCTTTTCGCTGCTCTCTCTGATTTCCTTACTTACCTGGCCATAGGGAACGGTATTGTCATAGTATTTCTGGCTGCAGTAGAAGCAGCTTCTGACCAGACGGTTCAGCACGTTGGTAAACAGGTTACCCTGAGCCAGAACCGGATCGGCTTCCCGGCTGTCCTGCATCTGCGGATTCAGCGGCTTGGGCATGAAGCTGACCGACTTGTTGGCCAGCGCCAGGGAAATGAAGTGAGCCCTGAGCTGCTCAGCGGTATAGTAGTTCAGCAGATCAGCGGCCATCGGAGGCTTTACCGAGCCGGAAGAACTGGCTTTCTTGTCCAGGAAAAGGATGTGGTGGTTGGCCACCAGGGTGGGCAGGCACAGTTCGCCCTTGCCCGGGTGAACGTTCAGATTCCGGCCGTTCTGGGCCATGAACATCGGCATCTGGGCAACCCCATAGAAGTAGATGTTGTCCTGCCCGATGAACTGGAAGACACCGGCTTGGGGATCACACCAGAAGTCCTTCCAGGCCTCATCATCTTTTCCCATCCTCTTCAGGAAAGTCTTGGTGAAGCTGATCGGTGCCCACAGGCTTTCCGGCCAGACCCAGACGGTCAGTCCTTCCTCGCCTTCCAGTGACGGTGCCTTAACGCCCCATTCGATGTTGCCGGTCAGCCTTAACGGTACCAGGGTCTTGCCGGTACGGTAGCGTAAGCCATTTGCAGTCAGAACGGTGCAGGCCGCTTCTCTGTCCTTCAGAGTCTTGAAGGTGATCTCGAAGCTTCCGCCCTTGATGTTTTCCAGATCAGAACATTCATGTTCCGGCAGCTGGTCAGCCAGCTGCTTATACTTCTCCAAACCTTCCTTGCGGACATAGATGATCGGCTCGGCCAGGGATTCTCTCATGGTCTCGTAGACGACCCGGCGGACGTTTTCCTTGCCGGCGATGTCTTCGACATATTCCTTCAGGATGTCATTGCAGTCGGTCAACCGGAAATACCAGTTGGTAACGTCCCTCATTTCCGGAGTCTCTCCGGTCAGGGTGCTCTTGGGATCGATCAGATCCTCGGGCATGTACTGGTGGCCGAGATCGCACTCGTCAGCGTAGCCTTTTTCCGACTGGCAGTTTTCGATTGGGCACTTGCCGATGACCTGCCGGCCGTTCAGGAAGCAGTTGGCCTTGGCATCATAGAACTGCTTGGTGACCAGCTTTTCCAGCCAGCCGTTCTTATATAAGGTGGTAATGAACTCGTTGGTGTACTGCTGGTGGATGTCCTTACTGTCGCCAAGTCCGGAAGCACCAAAGATGTTCAGAGAGATCTCATAATCATCAAGGGCTTTCTTCTGGCTCAGGTGGTTGGCCATGACATAGTCTTCGATGGTTCCCTTGAACCCTTCGGTTTCAACCTTCTTGCGATAGCCCTCAGCGATCGGTGAACCGTAACAGTCGGTTCCGGATACGAAGATGACGTTCTCCTTGCCGATGCGGTCTCTTAAGAAGCGGGCAAAAACGTCAGCGTGAACGAAGACACCGCCGATGTGGCCGAAGTGAAGATCTTTGTTGCCATAAGGCATGCCGGCAGTTATTACTGCTCTCTTGGGGAATTCAGGTCTGGACATAAAAACACCTCCAACAATCAATATAATATTATATCATCTGCGGGCACTGTTTTTCAGCCGGTTTTCCTTCTGACGAAAGAAAGAGCACCAATTAATGCTCTTACGTTCGTTTTATCGGGTGTCCGGAAGTGTCCGGTCTTTATTTCAGTAATCAGGAGTGCTGACAATCAGATTGCCTTCCCGGATGTTGAATTCGTTGAAATAGGCTTCCTCTCTGGGAATCCACTTGTTCCGGAAAGCCTCCAGCGCATCCGGATTGCGCTTGCTGATGCGTGCCAGCTGATCTTCAGGGTCAACATCGCAGAAAACCTTCAGGTCATATACATCCAGGAAATAGGGATGCTGGCTGTAGGCCCCTTCAATGATGTTCAGCCTCTTAAACGGAACCGTCACGGTTGGATTGAAATCCAGCGTCTTGCAGTTGAAGGCCCGGTACAGTACATCCTTACCTTCCATCAGCGGCTGCAGTACTTCCTGCTGGAAACGTTCCCTGTCCAGATTGCCGCCGGGCTCGCTGAGTCTTTCCTCCGTGCGCTGGTAAGGCTGCGGGAAGAAATCATCCATGTGAAAGAGATTGCAGTCATAATGCTGCTTCAGATAATTGCCAAGCGTCGTCTTTCCGGAAGCGCAGCGGCCGTCAATGGCCACCAGGATGACTTCCCGGTCGCTTTCCAGAAGCCGGTCTATTTCCGCCAGTACCTGCAGGTATCTTTCCGTATCCATCTCTTTCTTCTCCTTCTCCATATCAGGGCAAAATGCCCTCCTTCCGCGGCTCTGAATTACTGTTCAAACAGCTCCACAGCCTGCTGCAGCCGTTCGATAATGTTGATCTGCTGGGGGCAGGCCGCCTCGCACTGACCGCACTGGATGCAGTCACTGGCCTTGCCCTTGCCTTCGGTTACCCGCCCGTAGCGGACAACTGAACGGGCATCATTGTAGACGATCCGGCGGTTGACATGCTCGAAGATGTCCGGAATCGGAATGCCCATCGGGCAGCCCGGGGTACAGTAGTGGCATTTGGTGCAGGGAATCGAATCAACTGAAGCGAAGACTTCTCTGGCCTTCTCAATGACCGCTTCCTCTTCCTCACTTAAGGGCTGGAAGTCCTTCATGTAGGATACGTTGTTCTCCATCTGTTCCCGTGAGCTCATGCCGGACAGTACGACCATGATGCCCTCATGGCTGGCTACGAACCTGATGGCCCAGCTGGCCAGGCTGACATCGGGGTTGGCCTGTTCAAAGACTTCCCGTACCTGGGGAATGGGATTAGCCAGAGTACCGCCCTTGATCGGCTCCATGACCACGATCGGCTTGCCGTGCTTCCGGGCCATTTCATAGTTTGCCCGGGACTGGACATCGGGATTCTCCCAGTCGGCGTAGTTGATCTGCAGCTGCACGAAGTCGACATCCGGATGTTCAGTCAGCAGCTTATCCAACAGTTCCGGAGTAGCATGGAAGGAGAAGCCGTAGTGCTTTACCAGTCCCTGCTCCTTCAGAGATTTCACGAAATCCCAGATATGGTACTCGTCATATTTCTCATAGTTGTTCAACTGAATGGCGTGCAGCAGGTAATAGTCGAAATAACCGGCCCCGGTTCTTTCCAGGGAGGTATAGAACTGCTGCTTGCAGCTTTCCTCATCCTTGGCAACCCCGGCATTGATCTTGCTGGCCAGCGTATAGCTGTCCCGGGGATGGCGTTCGACCAGCGCCTTGCGGGTCGCTTCCTCACTGCCCTCATAGATATACGCGGTATCAAAATAGGTGAAGCCGTTTTCCAGGAAAAGGTCGACCATTTCCTTGACCTGTTCAACGTCAATAACGCCTTCGCTCTGAGGCAGGCGCATCAAGCCAAATCCCAGTTTTTTCATTTTTGTTGCTCCTTATCTCTCATAGTTTATGGCTATATTATAATTTAAATCCGGCCCGTTTTCATCAGTCTTGCCTGCGCTGCCAATTGAAAACAGCCGGCCATTGAAAGACCGGCTGTCTGCTTTTCCTTTTTTCGTTTTCTATCTTCCGATCTCAAAGAGGTCTCTGGGGAAATTGGTCAGAAACTCGGCGCCGTCTTCGGTCACCAGGATCATGTCCTCAACCCGCATGTAGCCCTCGTTGGGGAAGAACATCTTCGGTTCGCTGCAGAAGATCATGCCCGGCTGCAGTACCAGCTCCGTTCCCGGGATCAGGAAGGGAACCTCGTGGACTTCCGAGCCGATGTGGTGGCCGTTTCCGCCCGGTTCGTCGCGCTTGAAGCGCAGATAGTCATAATAACCGAGTTCTTCCGCCTTATCGCAGATCAGATCGTAGAGGTCGCCGAAACGGGTAACACCCGGCTTGATCTGAGAGACCATGTAGCACTCGGCAGCCTGAAGGGCTTCATATCCCTTCTTAACCAGTTCAGGCGCCTTGCCGAAGTAGACGGTCCGGCCCCAGTCAGAACAGTATCCCTGGTCCATGTAGCCGATGTCAAAGGCCACCATCGTGCCTTCGACCAGTTTTCTTTCCGGTTCAAAGGGCTCGATGTTTTCCGCGTTCTTTGTCCCTCTGGTCTTGAAGCCGCAGGTCGGTGCGAAGGAGAGGTCCTGAATGCCATGGGTAAGACCGTAGTCAATGATTCCCCGCTCGCATTCAAACATCGTCATGCCTTCATACATGTGCTTGACTACGTACATGACAGCATCATCGGTGAACTTGCCGAGTTTTCTCATCTGGTCGATCTCCCTGGCATCCTTGATGCGGCGGATGTCGTCAAAGATCGTCTCCACGCTGCAGGTTTCAATCTCGGGATCGACTTCCTTCAAAGTGCGGACAAACCAGTCGTCGCAATCCCGGCCGATGCCGATCTTCTTTCCGTCGACGATGTGGCGCAGTTCATCCTCAAACTGATCCATGAAACTGACGACGACATCATTCTTGGTAGTGTCAAAGTGATCCTTCTTGGAAGGAATGGTCAGGATGGTCGTCTTTCCCTGCCGGTTCATGTAGATCATGACTTCCGGAATGATGTGGGATCCGGCAACCGGAACATCCAGGTTAAAGCAGTAACGCTGCCAGAAATAGGATGTGCATTCCGCCAGATACTGGAAGTTGGCGCCGCCGGCAAACAGGATGCCGTCCAGACCGGTCTTTTGGAATTCCGCAAAGCATTTCTTTCTTCTTTCACTGATAATCATGTTTTCCCCTCTCTAATCAGCCCTTCCGACGCCGGCTGCTCATTTCAGGCTGTCTTGCCAGGGCGGCGCTGCAAGCGACCGCCAGGATGAAGGCTGCCGTTGAGTAGACGAATGATCCTCTCGGCGAGACTTCATAGACAAAACCGGAAACCAGCGAACCGACAATGGTGCCGATATTGGAAATTGAATTGTATACCCCTACCACCGGGCTCTCCGATCTTCGGGAAAAGCCGTTAAGCATCGACTGCAGCAGCGGCTTGTAGACCGCGTTGAAGCCGAAGAAGACGACGTTCAGGATGATGAAAGGCACGACGGCGTTGATCAGAACGATTCCCGTCATCATCACCACGCAGATGGCCAGAACATAAATGATCGAGCGGCTGATGTTGGTCCGCTTCAGCAGATAACTGCAGATCGTCGCGTTGGCGATCAGGGTAATGATGCCGACTCCTCCCTTAAGGTAGCCGTTATAGGACGGCGGAAAGCCGTACTGGTCCTTGATGAAATAGTTGAAGCACTGCTCATAACAGATCGAGGCAAAGCTCGTCAGCATGCATATCAACAAAAACAGGATGAAAGCCTTGCTGAGGTCCTTTTTTGGCAGGATGAAGGCCTTCAGGGGGTTGGCTTCTCTGAGCAGCTGAAGCAGGTCGGTCTTCGAGCCGCTGCGCTGACAGTCACTGAGCAGTAACAGGTGGGCCAGAGAAAGCAGCCATAATCCGGCAACCTCGATTCCCAGGCAGAACTTTAGGGAAAGATCACCCAGTAAGCCGCCGATCAGATAGCCGAAGGCACTGAAGATGGCATTGACCGTAGCCATGGCTGCCAGGGTGGCTCCCTTGTTTTCGTTTTCCGCGTTGTCCAGGATGTAGAGGATGTTGGAAACACTGATGCCGGCAATGAAGACACCGGCAAACAGCCTGGCCAGCACCACATCCAGAACGCTGTCGGAAAAGAAGAAGAAATACAGCTGACCGAAGCCATAGCCGATGAAGCACAGCGTCAGTACCCGGTTAGGCCCCTTGCGGTCGGCAATCTTGTTCCAGAACGGCGAAAACAGGAAGAGCGCCGTGGCCATCGAGGCAAAGGCTACGCCAAAGATGTAATCGGGCAAGCCCAGCTGCTTATAGAATGTCGGTTCAACCGGGTGGGCGAAATTGGCCACCAGGCTGTATACGGCATGCAGGATCAGCAGGCGTAAAACCGAGATCTTCTTCATTTTCTATTTGACCAGGTGGAAGCGGTCCTGACGGCCGGCCAGGAAATAAACCTTGCCGTTTCTGACCAGAACATCGGTCTCAGCGCCGAAAGTCAGCTCCACGCCCCAGCTCTTGACCGGACATTTAACATTGAGTTCCAGGGAATAGGCGGTATTGTCATACATCGGATAGTCGCCGGTGCCCTCGACACCGCCCTGCTTGTCCCATAAGCCGATGGTCGGTCCAGCCGCGTGGCCATTGAAGCCGATCGGATGAGTATACAGACAGGGTACGATACCTTCTTCCTTGGCCTTCTTCAGTGAGGCAGCCAGGATCTCATTGCCGGTACGGCCGATCTTGAATTCGCCCAGAGTGATGTCCTGGAAACGGTTGACCGTACGCATGACTTCCTTCAGTTCTTCCGGCGCATCGGTCTCACCCTGCTTGAGGATGTAGGCGTTTTCCTGGGTATCGGTGCACAGGTTCAGATAGCGGAAGCCGACATCGCAATGCAGGATGTCGCCCTGACGGATCACGGTCTCGCCGCTGACTTCGCCGATTCCGGCTCTTCTGACTGATACCTCATAGTCAAACCAGGGACGGAAACCCAGATCAACGGTCTTCTGCATCATCCAATACTTGACGTCTTCATTGGTGGTGACACCGGGCAGGATGACCTTGGAGGAGAAGGCTTCGGCAATCATCGCGTGAGCGATCTGCATGATGCCGTGATAGGCATCCATTTCCTCATCGATCCTCGTCTCCATCCAGCCGACGACGACCTTCTCAGCGGAGACGATCTTGGCCTTCTGCTCATCATCGAAGACTTCCATCATCTCTTCATAAAGCGTATGGCTCAAACCGTCCGCAAAGGCGAAGTTTCTGGAGAAGTCCAGACCGATGACCTTGGGATTGATCTCCTTCAGAACTCTGGCCAGACACTCCATCTGCGTTTCTCCTTCACCCTTCTGCTCGCTTACCGGAGCGTTGGGATTGAGGACCTTGGATTCACCCCAGGACTGGCCCTTGGGATTGAGCCACATCGGCCGGTAATACTCGCCGATGACCGGGACCGGATGGGTCAGAGACATTCTGTCCACCGTTCCGTCGTCCTTCAGATGGAAGACCAGTATCGTCAGTCTTCTGGCGGTGATCAGGGAACGGGGCGCCAGAGTCCAGAAGACCGGCTCTTCGTTGTATTCGTTATTACAGACGACCCAGCAATCAATGCCGCTTCTCTTCATTACTAACGGCAGTACCTGATCGAGCCTCTTGACCAGCCAGCTGTCCAGCAGTCTGTCCTGCTGACGGTAGTCAAGGATCTTGGGTCTTAACTCATCAACACTTGGTACATCAACCAGAAAATTCTCTCTAGATATTTCCATTTTCCTGTTTCTCCATTTCTTCCAATACCTTGGCCTTGATCTGCCGATAGGCCTTTTCGGGATCATCGTTATAAACGACATTTCGGAACAGCGGAGCGATCTCCATGTCCATCTTGGCCTTGTTCAGACGCCTCTGTATGGACGCCTCATCATCGTGGTAGCGTTCTACGATGTGCTTCTCCAGTTCTTCAAAGCTGGTCGGCATGACATAGAAGGCAATGCTTTCGGGGATGTTCAGCTTTATGCCGCCGACACCCTGCGCTTCAACCTCAATCAGAACATTCTTGCCCAGATTGACCAGGTATTCGACCTGAGCCTTGGGAGTTCCGTAATAATAGCCGTTGAATTCGGTATATTCCAGCAGTTCCCGGTTCTTGACGGAGTTTGCGAAGGCTTCATGGGAGACAAAGTAATAGTCCTTACCGTCGACCTCGTTTTCCTTCTTGGGGCGGGTAGTCTCCGAAACGGAGAAGAATAACTTGAGATCCTCATCCTGCAGAAGCAGGTCTCTGATCTCTCCCTTGCCGACGGAGCTGGCTCCGCTCAGTATGACGACAGTTCCTTTTTTCATCTGTTGCTTCCTCCTATCTGCACTCTTTAATTATCTCACACAACAGGTCATATGACCGGTCAAATGACGCCAGGTCCAGTTCCTCATCCGGGGTATGGATGTAGCGGGTCACCGGACCGAAGCTGATGATGTCGATCTGCGGATCCAGACCCTTGAACACCCCGCACTCACAACCGCCATGCGCTGCCGATATCTCCAGTTCCCTGCCGTTGTCTTCGCAGACCTTCCGGAAGACATCTCTCATCGGTGATACCTCGCTGTAGGACCAGCCCGGGTAGCGGCCTTCGACCTTGAACTGCCAGCCTAAGAGCTCGCTGAGCACCTTTACCTGATTAAGCAGGTCATCGGCGTGAGAATCCAGCGCTGCCCGAATCAGGGCATCCAGTTCCGCCGTGTCATCCTTCATCCGCACAACACCGAGATTGAGGGAGGCCGTGGTCAGCCCCTCAATGACCATTGAGCGGTTTCTGAAACCATTGGGGAACAGATACAGCAGATCGATGAAGGACCGTGAATCTTCGGCAGTCAGCTTTCGGGAACTTTCCGTCTCGCCTATTTCTACCTTGAATCCGTTATCGGAGAATTCCAGTTCCTGCCAGATCTCCTTTTCCTTCTTGCGGAAGAATTCCTTCAGTTTTTCCTTATCAGCCTTAACAGCAACTATAGCCGCGGCTTCTCTGGGGATGGCGTTATCCTTCATGCCGCCGCTGAAGCCGACCAGTCTCAGCTCAAAGCCGGCCATTTCCGCTTCCCTGATCATCCGGGCCGCGATCTTGTTGGCATTGCCCTTTTCCAGATGGATGTCGCCGCCGGAATGGCCGCCCAGCAGTCCCTTTACCTGAAGAAGCAGGCAGGGATCGTTATTCGGCTCAAAGCTTAGCTTACGGGAAACGATCGCCGTTCCGCCGCCGGCGGAAGACAGCAGGGTGTGACATTCGCCCCCGCCATCCAGCGAGATCATGCGGTGGCCATGGACATCCTCAGGCTTCAGAGCTGAGGCGCCCAGCAGGCCGATCTCCTCCATGGTGGTGAAGATGCAGGAAAGCGGAGGATGAGCAAGCGTGTCGTCTTCCAGAATCGCCAGCATGTAGGCCACGCCGGTACCGTCATCGCCTCCCAGCGTCGTGCCTCTGGCTTTAAGCAGGCCGTCATCCACATAGAGATCCAGGCCGTCCTTCAGGAAGTCATGCTTACAGTCACCGTTGGCTTCACAGACCATGTCCATGTGGGCCTGCAGGATCAGCGGCTCGCTGTTTTCATATCCCGGCGACGCTTTCTTTTCAATGATGACGTTATAAACCTCATCCTGTTTGTAATCCAGGCCATGTTCTCTGGCAAATCCGGCAATGAAATCACTGAGTTGTTTTTCATTGCGGGATCCGTGCGGGATCCGGCAAAGTTCATTGAACCAGTAACAGTGTCTCTTGCTTAAATCAAATTCCATGCTAATCTCCCCTTCCAGTATCTGCTTAATCAGCCTGTCAGTAATGACAGGCCGCATTTAATATTTATTCAGTTCTTCCCGATCACCTTGACGCGCTCGCGATTCGGCGCCAGAAAATCGACTTTGCCATCATGTAGGACAACGGTCTCTTCAGTAAAGATGTAGGTATCCTGCTCATAGATGTCCAGATGCTCAATGACGCTAAGTTCAAGAGCGTAGGAAGTGTTGTTTCTTAACAGCGGCTGCCCATGGGGCAGATCGCCCTGCTGGTGATCCCACCGGCCGATCATCGGCCCGGCCGAATGGCCGAACAGGCCGCAGGGGTGGGAATACAGTACCGGCCGCAGTCCTTCCAGGCGTCCTTCCTCAACGCTTTCGCTAAAGACCTCGTTGCCGCTTAAGCCCCTGGCCATGTTCTTTCTGACGATGTCCTGGAAACGGTTGTTGTGCTTCATGGCTTCGGCAAGCTGTTCAGGCAGGTCTTCTTCGCCTTCCCTCAGCACATAGGCGAGCCGCTGGGTATCCGTGCACAGATTCAGATAGACGATTCCGAAATCGCAGTGCAATAGATCGCCCCTTTCAATGACGGTGTTCTCGCCCAGCATGCCACCCTTTCGCTGCAGGTCAACGGTTGCCGGAAACCACAGGGAAAGCCCCTTGTCATTGGTCATCTGTTCCATGAAGTCCATGACATCGCGGCAGGTCGTCTTACCGGGGGTGATCACTTCGTCAGAGAAGGCTGCCTCAATGATCTCCATGGCTTCAGCCATGACTTCCGGGTAGTATTTCAGTTCACTCGGCGTTCTGGTTTCCAGATAGCGAAGGCCCAGCCGGTCAGCGCTGACAAAGCGGCTGCTCAGATCGGCGGGCAGTTCTTTCATAAGCATCTCATACAGCCCATGGCTCAGGCCATCGGTGTATGCATAGCCGTCTTCAGAAACATTGATGGCGATGTTTTTCGGGTCATACTGCCGTAAGACCCGGATCAATGCCTCCATCTGTGTTTCGCTTTCTGCATCGTATTCACGGTCATAAAATCTCGCCAGTTCCTCATCGGGGCGGGAAACCGTGATGCGATGGGTAGCACCATCCTTATGAAAGAACAGAAAGATGGACAGTCTTCTGGCCGTGGGAAAGTGACAGGGGGTAATGAATTTCATGATGGGATCTTCATTGTATTCCCGGCAGGCAATCAGCCAGCACTCGATCCCGCACTCCTGCATCACCTCAGGAAGGACGAGTTCCAGTCGCTCTTTCAGACAGGCATCGGCAATGCGATACTGCTCAGCCAAACTGTACATAAATACCTCTTTCCATTCGCTGAAGACAAGGGACCCCGAAGGATCCCTTGTCTGCCATAATTCACTGATGAATTAAGTTTTTACTTCGCCCGGCAGCCTTGCTTCCGGGTGACAGGTAATCATCCGATCTTATTTCTAGCAATCTCTGGATGAATTATTTGTTGATGTTAACATACCAGAAGATGGAGTTGCCCTGGCCGTTGTCGAAGTCGCCGGTCACATAGGTGTGACGCAGGCAGGCTGAGCCGTATCCGAACAGCGGAACGACCATGGCCTGTTCTTCAACCAGGTACTTCTCAGCTTCGTGGAGCTTGGCAATTCTTTCCTGACCGGACATTGAAGCAATCTCAAGCATCAGGGCATCATAGGTAGTATCACCCCAGGAAGCCTTGGTCTGATATGAGAAGGTTGCCATATCCAGATAGGTCAGAGCGTCGTTGTAGTCAGCAGACATGGCGCCTCTGGCAGCTTCGTAATGACCCTGATTGTCACGATCATCGAAGAAGGTGCGGACGTCACCGGTCTTCAGAGTCAGGTTGATGCCGATTTCGGCCAACTGGCTCTTCAGGACAGCTGCGACAGTATCATGAGTGGTGTTCTGGTTGTAGTAGTACTCCAGTTCAAGCGGCTTGTCAGTGCTGTAGCCGGCCTTGGCCAGGAATTCCTTGGCAGCATCCGGATCATACTTGCACAGATCGCCGCCGGTAGTACGGAAGTCACCGTCAGTGGGGTCTACGATGCCATGCGGAACGAAGCCGTACAGCGGGTAGTAGATGGTGCCGGCGTCAATGGCATCGACGATAGCCTGTCTGTCGATTCCGTACAGGATGGCCTTTCTGACATTGACATCAAGCAGAGCCTTGTTGGTGGCCGTTTCCGGTCTCATGTTCAGTTCCATGTAGTAGTTGACGTTGCCGGAAGCAAACAGTTCCTTGTCGTCATACAGCTTGGAAACGGTACCGGCGGACAGAGAAGTCGCGAAGTCGATCTCTTCAGTCTGGTAAGCCATCAGCTGAGATTCCATGTCAGTGATGACCTTGCATTCCAGACCGTCAACCTTGACCTTGGCAGCGTCGAACCAGTTGGGGTTCTTGACGGACTCGATCTTGGCAGCCGTATCGATGAAAGTCGGAGTGAAGGCACCGCATGTCGGATAACCAACGGTATTGGCCCAGGTGTAGTCTCCTGACGGAGCGAAGTCCGGTCTCAGCGGATAGTAGACGCCGCCCCAGAGCAGTGAGGTAAAGAAGCTGCACGGCTTGACCAGGGTGTATTCGACCGTCTTGTCATCCAGAGCCTTGACACCGATGTCAGTCATGGTGTCGGTATTGGCGGCTACATAGTTCTTGGCATTGACGATGTAGTCGGTGATCCAGGCCAGGTAGGATACCTCGGCGTCACCCAGAGACAGAGCGTGCTTGACGCCATAGACGAAGTCGTCGGCTGTCACCGCTTTGCCATCTGACCATTTGTTGTCTACCAGTGTGATCGTGTATACCAGTCCGTCATCGCTGACTTTGGTATCAGCAGCAGCTGCCGGTAAGATTCCGTTAGGTGAGAAGTAGTACAGCGGGTAGTAGAACTGGTTAATGACGTATGAACCGATGGAGTCAGACGCAATCGCCGGGTCCAGATAGTTCGGTGAGTCACCGACAGCGTACTTGAATACCTTACCGGTCTTTTCCGGGGTATTGCCGCCACCGCTGCATGCAGCTAACGAAACAACCATAAGTACTGCAAGCAATAATGTGAAAAGCTTTTTCATGTTCATTGATTCCTTCCTTTCTTTTTATTTCTCGTATAAGAAACAAGTGACCAGTCGATCGCCGACCTGGATCGGTTCAGGTGTCTGTTGGAAACACCTTTCCGTTGCCTTGGAGCAACGTGAGGCAAAAGGGCAGCCGCCCGGAGGATTGATTGGTGACGGAATCTCTCCTTCCAGAATGATGCGGTTCTTCGCTTTTGCGGTATCGGGATCCGAAATCGGAATCGCTGACAGTAAGGCTATGGTATAGGGGTGCAGCGGACGGTAGAAGACGTCGTTTGCCGGCCCTATTTCCATCATGTGGCCCAGATACATGACACCGATGCGATCAGAGATGTGTCTGACCATCGACAGATCGTGGGCAATAAACAGGTACGACAGGTTCATTTCCTTCTGGATCTTTTCCAGCAGGTTTATGACCTGAGCCTGTATGGAGACGTCCAGCGCGGAGATCGGTTCATCGCAGACGATGAAGCGCGGATTGACAGCCAGGGCTCTGGCAATGCCGATCCTCTGACGCTGGCCGCCGGAGAATTCACTGGGATAACGGCGGATGTGGTCGGGTTTCAGACCGACGATCTCCAGTAGTTCCACCGTACGGGCTTCCCTTTCGGCAGCCGTCTTGTAGATACCGTGAATGATCATCGGTTCCATGATGATCTCGCCGACCGTCATGCGCGGGTTAAGTGAGGCGTAGGGATCCTGGAAGATCATCTGGACATCCTTGCGGAAAGCCTTCAGATCATTTCCCTTCAGTTTGGAGATGTCCTTGCCGTCGAATTCGATCGTGCCGGCTTCCGGTTCATAGAGCTTGACGATCGTCCGGCCCAGCGTGGACTTGCCGCAGCCGGATTCGCCGACGATGCCCAGGGTCTCACCCTCCTTGACTTCAAAGCTGACGTCATCGACCGCCTTGACGATCTGCTTGCGGGTAAGGATGCCCTTGGTGACATCGAAATAGGTTTTCAGGTGAGAGACTTTCAGAATGGTCTTGTTTTCCATGTTACTCATCTCCTTTCGCCCTTGGATCGTTCAGCCAGCATCTGGCCTTGTGGGTATCGGTATAGGAAGTGACATCAGGCATGACATCCTTGCAGATGCGCATTGCCCGGCCGCAGCGGTCCACAAACGGACAGCCCTTAGGCGGATTGAGCAAATCAGGCGGTGAGCCCGGAATCGGCTTGAGTTCCTCTTCCTTTTCGTCAGCGCCGGTCTTGGCAATGCAGCTGAGCAGGCCCTTGGTATAGGGGTGATGAGGCTGATAGAAGATCTCCCGGTCAGTACCGATCTCGACCATCTTGCCGCCGTACATGATCGCTACCCGGTCACACAGCTTAGCTACGACACCCAGGTCATGAGTGATCATGATGACCGCGGTGTTGGTCTCTTTTCTGAGCTTGTCGATCAGTTCCAGCACCTGAGCCTGAATGGTAACATCCAGGGCCGTAGTCGGCTCATCGGCGATGATCAGCTTGGGATTGCAGGTCAGGGCAATGGCGATGATGATGCGCTGGCGCATGCCGCCGGAGAATTCAAACGGATACTGCTTGATGCGCTTTTCCGGTGAAGGGATGCCGACCAGTCTCATCAGTTCCAGGGCTCTTTCTCTGGCCTGCTGTTTGGTCATGTTGGTATGGTTCATCAGCGGCTCGATCAGCTGCGTCTCGATCTTGAGGACCGGATTGAGGAAAGTCATCGGGTCCTGGAAGATCATGGCGATCTTGTTGCCTCTGATTTCCAGCATCTTGCGGTCATAGCTCTTCTTGTCGGGGAAATCCAGTAAGGAGATGTCCTCCCCATCGAAGGTAATCTTGCCGGATTCGATGACGCCGTTATCGGCCAGTAAGCCCATGATGGTGTACATCATCTGGGATTTGCCGGAACCGGATTCACCGACGATGCCCAGCACTTCGCCTTCGTTGAGTTCGAAGGAGACATCGCGGACCGCCTGGACCTTTCCCTGCGGAGTAATGAAGGATGTGGTAAGATGTTCTGCTTTAAGTAATGGCATTCTTTCACCCTCCTATCTTTTCTTGGTCTGGAACGCTTCGCCGATGCCGTCACCGATGAAGTTCAGCGACAGACAGGTCAGCGATATCGCGGCGATGACCCAGGTGATCTGGATCGGGAAGGTAAAGAAGAGGTCGCGGCAGTCATTTGCCAGCTTTCCCCAGGAAGGGATCGAGGGATCCAGACCGATGCCCACGAAACTGAGGAAACTCTCTGTAAAGATCGCGCTGGGGACCATGGTCGTCAGGTTGACGATGATGGGTCCGATCGCGTTGACAACGAGGTGCTTGAGCAGGATGCGCGAATGGCTGGCACCGATGACGGTCGCGGCCAGGGCGTATTCCATTTCCTTGATCGATCTGACCTGCTGACGAACCTGTCTGGCCATGCCGATCCAGGAGGTAAAGCAGATCGCCAGCAGCATTGCCGGGATCGTGTTTCCGAAGATCATCAGGATCAGAATGACATACAGCAGCGTCGGGACGCTGTCGAGGATGTCGACGATGCGCATCATCACCATGTCGACCTTACCGCCGACATAACCGGCAATGCCTCCGTAGAGGATGCCGATGATCAGGCAGATGAAGGCGCTGGAGAAGGCGATTGCCAGCGAGATGCGGCCGCCGTACATGACTCTTACGAAGATGTCCCTTCCCAGTTTGTCGGTCCCGAAGGGATGCTCCAGGGAAGGCAGGGCGTTGCGGATCTCGATGTTCTGAGTCTCAAAGCCATACTTGGAAAACATTGGAACAACGATCGACATGATGATCATGATGATCAGAAAGCCCAGACCGATCATGGCCAGGCGGTTTTTCCGGTAGCGGCTCCAGGCATCCTGAAGGAAGGTCTGGGACTCCATGGCGATGAACTCGGAGTTCTTTTCTTCCTCGGGAAGAAGTTCAAACATTTCGTCTTTGATTTCCATTTTCTCTGACATGTTTCTTCTCCTTCCTACTTGTCCACCTTGATGCGCGGGTCAATGATGGCGGCAACCAGGTCGGAGACCAGGGTCATGATGATGACCAGAGCGCCAAGCAGAATGGTCAGACCCATGCACAGGGTATAGTCGCGGTTTGAGATCGAGTTGGTAAATTCCTTGCCGATGCCGGGAATTGAGAACAGGGTCTCCGTAGTCAGAGAACCGGTGATCATGCCGGCAAACAGCGGGCCGGCGTAGGTAACGACCGGCAGCAGGGCGTTCTTGAGTCCGTGCTTGAGCACGACCCAGAATTCCTTGGTACCCTTGGAACGGGCGAGAGTTATGTAATCGCTGGACATGACGTCCCGCAGGGATGAACGGGTAAGACGGGTGATTGAGGAGACCGGGCTGAAGGACAGCGCCAGTACCGGCATGATGTAGCTGGCCGGGGTATTAAGGCCGATTATCGGCAATAGCCGCAGCTTGACGGCCAGTATTACCATCATCAACAGCGACAGCAAAAACCCCGGAACGGATACGCCGATGGTCGTAAATACGGTAATGACTGAATTGATCCATCGATGCCGGGTCAGGGCCGAAAGGACGCCCAGGGTAATGCCCACGGCAATGGAGAAGACAAAGGCAATGATACCGAGCTTGGCCGTCACCGGTAAGCGCAGGGCGATGATCTCGGAAACCTGCTGGCCCTTCTTGGAGATCGAAATGCCGAAATCTCCGCGCATGACATTCTTCATGTAGATCACATATTGCTCAGAAACCGGCTTGTCCAGTCCGTATTTTTCTTCCAGTGCCCGCAGCGTTTCCGCGGCGATGGCCTTATTGTCTCTGGAGAAAGGGCTTCCGGGCATGGCTTTCATGCCAAAAAAGACGACGGTAACCAGTACGAGCATCGTAAACAATCCCAGGATCAGTCTTTTGGCGATATACTTTAGCATCGTTGTTTCCCCTTTACTTTCAATAATAATTTGAATTATAGTGCGTTTTCAGAGCGTTTGCAAGAAATTTTCATTTTCGTATGGTAATTTTTTTCACCAAATGAAAAATGTTTTCATGTTTATGGGGTTTTGTGCTATCTTATTAGTAAAAGGAGTCAATTCGTATGATCAGTGAAAGAAGAAAGAAATGTACCCAGGCGCTGATTGGCCGCGGCCTGGATGCGGTGCTGTTTGGCACCGGCGCCAATCTGCAGTACATCGCCGAAACTACGCAGCTGTTCTGGCAGCGTTCCTGCATGAAGAACATGCCGGACTACTGCACTGCCTACGAGATACCGGAATCGTTGGCCTATCTGGATAAGGACGGCGAGCTGACAATCGTTACCATTCCCAAAAACCGCGACTGTTTCCCGGGCTGCCGCGTCGTGCTGTCCTACATGGACCAGATGGAAGACACTTTGGCACCCATCGTAAAAGGAAAGAAGATCGGTATCGGTTCCGACCAGAACAAGTGGCTGCAGGAAACCCTGAAAGCCGTCGATCCTTCCATTGAGACCGAACTGGCGGAGGACATCTGGAACGACATCCGCTGCATCAAGGACGCTGAGGAGATCAAACACATGACCTGGCTGGCGGAATTCACTGATGAAGCCGTCATGCATGTGGTCAACAACTTCCGGGAAGGCATGACGATGCGGGAAGCCGAAGACTGCCTGATGCAGTACGGCTTTGCCCACGGCATTGACGATTTCTCCTTCCCGCCGACCATCGGCTTCAAACGGAAGAACCAGATGCCGGTGGAGATTCCCTTTGACTATGACCGCGAGCAGACCCTGACCAAGGGAACCGGCATCGCCTTTGACATCGGCTTCATGCATAAGGGCTATTGTTCCGACTGGGGCAGATCGCTCTACTACGGCAAGGCGCCGGAAATCGTCAAGGAGGGCTACCGGGCTCTGCACAACGGTCAGCTCAACATGATTTCCAAGATCAAGCCCTACCAGACTAACATCAACCAGCTGTATGGCTATGTTCTGGAAGGAGTCAGCGAATTCGGCTATCAGGACTACCTGCGTTTCCGCGACAGCGGCGGTCTGGGGCATCAGATCGGCATCGACTGCCACGAGCATCCGCTGGTCAATAATGGCGTTGATTACGTGCTGAAGCCGGGAATGATCTTCTGCTCTGAGCCAAAGATGATCTTCTACGGCATCATGTACATGCGCATTGAGGACATGGTTCTGGTCACCGAAGACGGCGCCGTCTCCCTTTCCAAGTTTCCCCGAGATCTCTTTGAGATCGGCAAATAAACAGCTAAGGCACATTAAAAGGCCGCTGAGGCAAACGCTTCAACGGCCTTTTTCATTTGTTCGCTTTTCAGTTTTGGGTATGGCTGATCAGCCAGTCGGTGATCTCCTGGAGTCTTCTCAGGCGGTGGAGAGGCTTTCCGGAGCGGGAGAGTTCATGGTTCTCTCCCTTGAAGCCGCAGATGCGGGTCTCAACACCCTTCCATTTCAGGGCCGAGAAGAGCTGCAGGGCTTCCGGGAACGGGCAGCGGTAGTCTTCCGTTGACTGGATGAACAGGGTCGGGGTTACGGCGTTTTCCACATATTTCAGCGGTGAGCGGTCCCAGAACATCTCAATCGCCTTTTCATCAAGCGGGATGCCGTGCTCATGAGTCGTATCGTAGGCGTAGTCAGAGTAGTAGAAATCAGCTACGCGGTTGGAAATGGACCGCTGTGAAGCCGCCGCTTTGAAGCGGTCGGTATGGGTAATGATCCAGTTGGTCATGTAGCCGCCATATGATCCGCCGGTCACCGCCAGACGGCTGGGATCGATCGGGTAGAGTTCCAGAGCCTTATCAACGAAAGCCATGATGTCAAAGTAGTCGGTCTTGCCGTAGTGGCGGACATAGTTGGCAAAGTCATCGCCCCGGCCATCCGAGCAATGCGGGTTGCAGAAGATGACGAAGTAACCCTGAGAAGCCCAAAGCTGCATCTCGTGATAGAAGACTTCACCATAAGCCGTCTTGGGACCGCCGTGGATGTCCAGAATCGCCGGATAGCGCTTATTGGGATCATAGTTGATCGGCTTGAGGGCATAACCGACGATCTCATCCTCGTTGAAGCAGCTGAAGCGCTCCGGTCTGGCCACATATCTGTCCTTCAGGATTTCCTCATTGATGCCGGTCAGCTGCTTAAAGGCTGGCGCTTGGTAGACTTCCTGAAGCTTCATGTTCTTCATGGCAATGACATAGAGATCATCGCCGACAAAGGCCAGATCGTCTACCGAACCTTCGCCATCGGTGATTTTGGTCAGTTTCTCGCCATCGAAGCGTACGACGATCGATCTTTCGTTGTCGACCGTGATCATGTAGACTTCGTCATTCCTGGTGATCCGGCCATGGGTCTTGCCATAGCGGCAGTCGCTGCCGATGCTGTTGTAGAACATCCACTCGCTCTTACAGGCCATAAGCAGATCGCCGTCCTTTACCTCGTAGAAGTTGTGGCCGGAAATGCAGGTGTCAAAGGCGCCTTCGGCATACAGTCTGCCGTGGACGATGTGAATGGCTCTGAGGTAGGCCTTCTCGTTATGATAGAGTTCCTCCAGCTTTCCCCTGACCGGGTCAAAGCAGTATATCGAGGCAAACATCTTCTTCATCGATTCATAGTCATTGGCTAAAAGATAAACCTTGCCGTCATGGACCTGAACATCTTCCACATCCATGGTCTCCGGGGTGATTCTGACGACTTCATGACTCTTTTTGTCGATGATGAACAGGGAATTCCGCTTGCCGTTGATGAAGCCGACGCCGTTATAGTTGAACGGATATTCATCCAGCACCAGATAGTCTTCTTCCTTGCTGCAGGCCTGGTGGAAGGCCTTCTTTTCCTGCTCGGAAAGACGGTAGTATTCCGGGCAGCGCCGGTCAGTCTCGGCTTCCGTAAGATAATAGTCCCCGTTCAACTCTTTCAGCTCGCCGGACGAAAGCGGCAGGACAAACAGTTCTTTCTCCCCACCGTCAGTCAGTGACGAATAAACGGTCTCAATGAGTTCACCTTCGCCGCTCTTTTTCAGCCACAGCCGGTCATCCAGAGTGAAGGAGGCTATCCTCTTCTGCGGGCCCCAGATGACAGTATCCTCACCGGTCGTCTTCAGGCAGTGCAGCTGCTGCTTGTAGTCGTTGTTTTCGATGTCGGCAACGGTTTCCGTGTAATACAGACTGCCGCCGGCAGAATGCAGATTGGACAGATAGCGGTATCCTTTCATGAGTTCCAGATCAATTGCTTTCATAGTGGTCTCCTTCCTTTTCCTGTCTTTATCTATCTGTTTATACCAGAGCACCGGCTTAATCAACCAAAATGCTCATTTCTGATGGTGTTCTCAGGCTTTTCTGATCGAGGTGATCATCCAGTCATCGTGAGTGAGCCGGTAAGGCGTGGCGCAATAAGGGCACTTCTTCATGTGCAGGGCATCAAAACTCGAGCCGCAGTTACGGCATTTGACCTTGCAGAGGCTGAATTCGGGATCAGTGTGCGCTTCGATGTCCTTTTCAATGGCAACGATATAGTTTACGTCTCTGTGACTGACTCTGCCGTCGTAATAACGGTTGTCCATGAAAGCCTTCAGTTTCATCCGGATAACTCCGTCTTCCGCCTTGGCCGAAAGCAGCTGCAGGGCTCCCCGGTACTGCATGTCGATCAGCTTATCCAGGAAGGAAAGGTCCTCATTGCCTTCATAGATGCTGAGGTCACGGCGGTCATTGGTAAAGGCGATAGCCCTGAGCAAGGAAATGAGACGGCCTTCGAAGTAGGGGAAGGAGAAGTCCGGTTCATATTGTTTCATGAATTTTTCGACCTTGTTTCCGGTCTTCACGCCCTTAAGCAGGGGCAGGGACCGGCCGGCTTCCTTGAAAACGCGGCCAAGGAGGAAGATACTGTAGGCCATGTAGCTGACAAAGGTGAGCATGCCGGCGGTAACGGCGCCGGTAAACAGCGACACCAGCTCCCGGAATACCGGATCAATGTCCTTGTTGACAAACCAGGAGATTACGGACAGCGCCGCGAAGGAAACAAAGAATATCGTCATCATGCTCTTCTTCAGTTTTGTCATCAGGTTCGCTCTTTCCACGATTCCCGGTACGCTGTACCAGGAGGAGAAGACCGGCCAGACATCCTCGATCTCAAATACCGTACCGCAATACGGGCAGCCGTCTCTCATCTCGGAAACCAGACCGCTGTGGCCACAGTTGGGGCAGGTACAGGAAAAATCGCTGAAGCCGGGCTTTTCCAGCAGGGTAGCATAGAAGGTGATCGGCTCTTTTTCCGTCTTGACCGTCTTCTCGCCGCTCTTTATGCTGGTGCGCCGGACAGCTTCCCGGTAAAGCACGCTGGCATTGATGCTCTGACCCTTTCTTGCCAGCCGGCCGGTGATCTCATCACCGGTATGGTCGATTGCGTTTTCCATTTGCAGGCCAAAGCTCTGAAGCCGCTGTTTCTGCTGCCCGAGGACATAACGCAGCTCCCGGGAGGCCAGAACCGGCTTCCTGCCGCTTACCGACCAGTCGTGCAGTTCTTCCGTAAAGGCGTTCAGCCGGTCAATGCCGCTGCCGGCAGCGCGGGAAGCATTACTGAATTCACTCATATGATCCATCCTTTGCTAAGACTGTTCTGTCAATTTTTCTTAATTATACTACCAATTAGCCAAAGAAAAGGGCTTTGTCAGCCCTTTTATGATCCGTAACCGGTTATGATGCGCTTTTTATACGCAAGTGTAGCCGCCGTCGACCGCAATGGCCTGGCCGGTGACATAGCTGGATTCCTCAGCGCCTAAGAAGACAGCGACGGAATTCAGTTCGCCTTCATGGCCGTATCTCTGCATCGGAACGGACTGCTTGGCGAAAGCCTGGAAGTAATCGGAATTCAGGGTTTCGGTGGTCAGTTCAGTGTAGAAGTAACCCGGGCAGATGGTGTTGACAGTGATGCCGGAAGTAGCCAGTTCAGCGGCAGCGCCTCTGGTGAAGTTAACAACGGCACCCTTGGTGGTATGATAAGCGATTGTCGGAATGGCAGTGTTGCCAACCAGACCGTAGATGGAAGCGATGTTGATGACACGACCGTAAGTCTGCTTGCCGGCTGCCATGGCTTCCTTCATCATGTTGACGAAGCCCTGAGTAACGGCGAAGATTGAGGTCAGGTCCAGATTAATGGTGAAGTCCCAGTCTTCTCTCTTGTAATCAACTAACGGTGTGCCGGTTCCCTTTTCGCCGCCGGCGCAGTTGACGATAACTTCACAATGACCGAAGTGATTCTTGATGGCTTCGGTAGCGGCCTTGATGGATTCAGCATTGGTAACATCGCAGGCAACCGGAAGAACGTCTACTCCGTATTTTTCCTTCCATTCCTTGGCACTGGCTTCAAGTCTTTCAACTCTTCTGGCCATCAGTACCAGATTGGCGCCCTGCTGAGCATAACCTTCAGCCATCTGCTTGCCCAAACCTGAAGAAGCACCCGTAACAGCAACAACTTTTCCTGTATAATCGAACATATTTTCCTCCTTGCTCTTATACACATCGGTATGTTTTTTTCCTTATTTATAATACAGATTAGTTGTCGATTCAGTCAACAAAAAACATCTGCTTTATCTATATTTAGTGTTATAATGCCCGGAAAAGATGATACTATATTTATGTATTCTTGATCTGTCCTTTCTCAGTAAGGAAGATCCTAAGAATGGGCATATAGAAAGGACGGATTTTACATGTATAAAATCATCAGCAGAAAACCATTGAATGCTACCGTCACTCAGATGGAGATCGAAGCCCCGCTGGTTGCCAGAAAGGCCAAACCGGGTCAGTTCATCATCTTACGCGTTGATGAAGACGGCGAGCGTATCCCTCTGACCGTAGCCGGAACCGATCCGGAAAAGGGAACAGTCAAGATCATCTTCCAGATTGTCGGCGGTACCACTGAAAAACTCAATCACAAGACCGAAGGTGAATACCTGCAGGACTTTGTCGGTCCGCTGGGCGTTGCCACCCATACCGAAGGCGTTAAGAAAGTCTGCATCGTCGGCGGCGGTGTCGGCTGCGCCATTGCCATGCCGGTTGCTCAGGAATTCCACCGTCTGGGTGCCGAAGTCACCTCGATCATCGGTTTCCGCAACAAGGACATCGTCATTCTTGAGGACGAGTTCAAGGCCTGCTCCGACAAGCTCTTTGTCATGACCGATGACGGATCATACGGAAGACATGGCAATGTCACCGTTCCGCTGAAGGAAATGCTGGAAAACGGCGAGACCTTCGATGAGATCATCACGATCGGACCGCTGATCATGATGAAGTTCGTCGTTGCCGCTGCCAAGCCTTTCAACATTCCGGTCACCGTATCCATGAACCCGATCATGATCGATGGTACCGGCATGTGCGGCGGCTGCCGTCTCACCCTGAATCAGGACGGTAAGAGAGTAACCAAGTTTGCCTGCGTCGACGGCCCCGATTTCAACGGCTATGAAGTCGACTTTGACGAAGCCATGTCCAGAAACAGAATGTACATGGATTTTGAAAGACACGCCTATGAAGAAGCGTGCAACCTGTTCAAGGAGGTAAAATAATGGCTATCATCCCCAATAAGAACCCGATGCCTACTCAGGCTCCGGAAGTAAGAGCGCATAATTTTGACGAAGTTGCCTTAGGCTATACGGCTGAGATCGCCATGAACGAAGCCAGCCGCTGCCTCAACTGCAAGAACCAGCCCTGCGTTAAGGGCTGCCCAGTCAACATCCATATTCCGGAATTCATCGCCAAGGTAAAGGAAGGCCAGTTTGAAGAAGCTTATCAGATCATCAACATGACTTCCTCTCTGCCGGCTGTATGCGGACGTGTCTGCCCGCAGGAATCCCAGTGCGAATCCAAGTGCACCCTGGGCATCAAGTTTGAACCGGTTGGCATCGGCAGACTGGAAAGATTCGTCGCTGACTACCACAACGAAAACAACACTGCCAAGCCGCAGCTTCCGACTCCCAATGGCCACAAGGTTGCCATCGTCGGTTCCGGCCCGTCCGGACTGACCTGCGCCGGTGACCTGGCCAAGAAGGGCTACAAGGTCGCGGTCTATGAAGCTCTGCACACTGCCGGCGGTGTTCTGGTTTACGGCATTCCCGAATTCAGACTTCCCAAGAGAATCGTTGCCAAGGAAGTTGAAACCCTGAAGGCTCTCGGCGTTGACATCGATACCAACGTCGTCATCGGCAAGACCCTGACCATCGACGAACTGTTTGAAATGGGTTATGAAGCCGTCTTCGTCGGTTCCGGTGCCGGCTTACCGCGGTTCATGAACATCCCAGGCGAAGCCTACAAGGGCGTCTACTCCGCTAACGAATTCCTGACCAGATCCAACCTGATGAAAGCCTATCGTGAAGACCCCGTCACCCCGATCATGAAGGGCGGCAAGGTCGCGGTCGTCGGCGGCGGCAACGTCGCCATGGACGCTGCCAGAACGGCTCTGCGTCTGGGCGCTGAAAAGGTCTACATCGTTTACAGAAGATCAATGGAAGAACTTCCCGCCAGAAAGGAAGAAGTCGAACACGCTCAGGAAGAGGGCATCGATTTCAGACTGCTCAACAATCCGGTTGAGATCCTGGGCTACAATAACCCTGATGATCCCAGAGATCCGAAGAACGGCTTTGTCACCGGTATCAAGTGCATCAGAATGGAACTTGGCGAACCGGATGCTTCCGGCAGAAGAAGACCGGTCGAGGTTCCGGGTTCAGAGTTCGTGCTTGATGTCGATACCGTCATCTTGTCCATCGGTACTTCACCCAACCCGCTGATCAAGAACACCACCAAGGGTCTGGAAGTCAACTCTCACGGCGGCATCATCGTCAATGAAGACGGTCTGACCTCCCGTGAAGCCGTTTATGCCGGCGGCGATGCCGTAACCGGTGCTGCCACCGTCATCAGCGCCATGGGTGCCGGCAAGCTGGCTGCCAAGTCCATTGACGAATTCTTAAGCAACAAGTAATGAAACTGTATCTCTATTACGGCGATTACACAGCAAAACAGGATGTGGAAAACATCAGTAATAGACTGAAGGAAAGGGGCCACAGTATCTGCGGCTCCTTTTCTGAATGTGATCTGATCCTCTCCCTGGGCGGTGACGGCACCCTTCTGAAGGCCGCTCAGCACGCCATCGCTGCCGATAAGCCGCTGGCCGGGATCAACTGCGGCCGGCTTGGTTATCTGTGCCTGCTCCGGCAGGAAGAGATCGCCGATTTTGATGAAGCTGTCAGCACGGCCCAGCTGAGTGAAAAGGTCCTGCTGAAGTGTCAGCTGGGCGGTATTGAGCACATAGCCGTCAACGACATCACAGCCGGTAAGACCAGTTTCGGCAAGACCGTCGACCTGAGCCTGTCCGTAAACGGCCACTTCCGTTATACTACCCGCTGCGACGGACTGATAATCACAACCCCGGTCGGATCATCGGCTTACAATCTGGCCGCCTCCGGCCCCCTTTTGGACAATGATGCCGGAGTGCTGGCGATCACCCCGATCTGCTCGCATACCAAGAACATCCACACCCTGGTCGTCAGAGACGACCGTCAGATCACCGTATCCGTCAACCACGATGATGCCGGAATCTTCGCCGATGGCGAGTACATCGGTACCATCACCGACTCAATCACGATAAGCAAGTCTGAAAAGACGCTTAGGCTGCTTGGCAAAGCCAATTAATTCTATGGAAGGATAAAGAACATGGAAAAATGTCTGACCAGTAAGACCGACAACTGCAAGAACTGCTACAAATGCATCCGCAGCTGCCCCATCAAGGCCATCTCATTTGAAAATAACCGCGCTTCGATCATTCAGGAAGACTGCGTGCTCTGCGGCACCTGTTACAATGTCTGTCCCTCAAAGCTGAAGGTCATCCGCAATGATCTGCTGACCGTTAAGAGGATGCTGGAAAGGGATAAGGTGATCGTCTCCCTCGCCCCCAGCTTCGTTTCCTATTATGAAGACAGCGACATCGACTGCCTGTCGCAGACGCTGAAGAAGCTGGGCTTCTATGACGTCGAGGAAACCGCCATCGGAGCTACGATCGTCAAGAATGCCTATGACCAGCTGCTCAACGAGGGAAGGGATGTTCTTATCTCTTCCTGCTGCCACAGCATCAATACCCTGATCATGAAGCACTATCCGGAATGCCGGCCCTATCTTGCCGACGTTCTCTCCCCGATGTGTGCACATGGTCTGAACATCAAGAAGCGCCATGAAGATGCCAAGGTGGTCTTCATCGGTCCCTGCATCGCCAAAAAGGACGAAGGCGACCACAGCCAGTACATCGATGCCGTTTTGACCTTTGAGGAACTCGATCAGTGGCTGAAGGAAGAAAACCTCACCATGCTGACCACTCAGAAAAAGACCAGACAGCAGAAATCCAAGGCCCGGCTGTTCCCCACCAGCGGCGGTATCATTCGGACGATGGCGTGCACCAGCACCAGACATGATTACCTCGTTGTCGACGGCATGGAGGAAGCCATCGCCGCTCTGGAAGACCTCAAGGCCGGCAAGATCCATAACTGTTTCATCGAAATGTCCGCCTGCAAGGGCAGCTGCGTCAACGGTCCGGTCGCCAAGACCAGAAGGAATTCGCAGGCCCGAAACAGCCTGCTGGTAAACAGCTACGCGGGTTCTGAAGACTTTGAATATGCCCTGACCAATACAGCGGACATAACGGCCGCCTACGACCGGCCTGCCATCCAGCACCGCCAGCCTTCGGAGGAAGAAATAACGGCAATGCTGAAGAAGATGGGAAAGGAAAACGAAACTGACCGGCTCAACTGCGGCTGCTGCGGCTATGATACCTGCCGCGACAAGGCCATTGCCATCCTCAAGGGTTACGCCAACATTGACATGTGTCTGCCGCTGTTGATGGAGAAATCCCAGTCTCTGGCCAATAACATCGTCAACAATACGCCCAATGGCCTGATCGTTCTCGATGAGGACCTCAACATTGGCCTGATAAACAACACCATGTGCCGGCTGGTCGGCATACCCTCAGCCGATCTGCTGATCAACCAGCATGTCGCTTCAATCCTTGATCCTGCTGATTTCTATGATGTCCTGGACGGCAAGCAGATTTTTGCCAAGCGGGAGTACCTGAAGGAATATGAGCGCTATGTCGTCAAGACGATCTCCTATGATCAGAGATTCAAGGTGCTGGTCTGCGTTTACCGGGACATAACCGGCGAGGAAAAGAACCGGCAGTACCATCAGGATCTGGTGAAGAACACGATCTCGATCACCGACTCCCTGCTGGAAAAGAACATGCGTTCCGTTCATGAGATCGCCTCCCTGCTTGGTGAGACGACGGCCGAGACCAAGGTCGCGCTGGAAAAACTGAAGAGTCTGGTGAAGAGCGATGAATGAACTTTATACGGATTATGGCCATGTTTCTCTGAACCATGTCGGCGAAACGCTGTGCGGGGATAATGTCTCCGTCAGAAAACTGTCCGAAGACTCCTATGTCATCGTTCTGGCTGACGGTCTGGGCAGCGGCGTCAAGGCGAACATCCTGTCAACGCTCACTTCGATCATGATGTCCAAGATGGTCGGCAGCGACATTGACATTGAACAGTGCGTCAGAACCATCATTGCCACCCTGCCGGTATGCAAGGACCGGGGTGTGGCCTATTCCACCTTTTCACTGATCAGCGTAAAGGATAACCGCTGGATCACGATCTACAACTACGATAACCCCTCTCCCTTCATTGTCCATGAAGGAAAAGCCTTCCTGCCCGACTATACGGTCAGCGAGATCCACGGCAAGCGGATCGAGAAAGCCGAATATGAAGCCACGGTTGGCGACAGCTTCTTCATGATGTCTGACGGAGTCATCAATGCCGGAGCCGGTGAGATCCTCAATTACGGCTGGACCCTGCCTCAGATCATGAATTTTGCGGAAGAGACCATCACCGACCAGCTTTGCGCCAAAGTGCTGGCAACGACGCTGATCGACCGCTGCAACGCCTTATATGAGGGAAAGCCGACCGATGATGTAACGGTTGCCTGTATCCGGATCAGAGAGCGGCAGCAGCTATCCCTGATGGTAGGTCCTTCGACCGCGCCGGAAGACGATGACCGGATGGTCTCCCTCTTCCTTTCCAAAAAGGGAAAGCACATCGTTTCCGGAGGAACGACCGCTTCAATCGTTGCCCGCTACCTGAACAGGGAAATAAAGGCTGTTCCCAACGAAATGGAGACGGACATACCTCCAATTTCCACCATTGAAGGCATTGATCTGGTCACCGAGGGAATGGTCACCCTTAACCGGGTCTTGGAATACGGCCGTGATTTTGCGGCCGGCAACCAGGATTATTTCAACTGGAACTATAAGACTGACGGAGCTTCCCGGCTGGCGTCGCTGCTTTTTGAGGATTCCAGCGACATCATCATCTTTTCCGGCTGCGCCGTCAATCCGGCTCACCAGCACAACAAGGATCTTTCCATCTCTTTGAAAATGAAGCTCATTGATGAACTATGCAAGATCTTAAGAACGCTTGATAAAACCGTCAAGGTCAGTTATTTCTGATCTCTTCCCGTCGATTGTTTGTTCATCACGATAAAGCCCTCCCATACTTTGTTGTACAGGAGGGCTTTTTCTTTTTAATCGGTTTGGCCTATTCCCACTCGACTGAACTTAACTAATTTCGTTTAGGAAATGTTGTTCGTCCTATTCGTAGTTCCTTTGATTATTTGATATATCCATATTATCCAGCCTATCACCCCTTCTGTTATCATTTTGTTATCAGCGTTGATAACAGAGAAGGGGAACTGCTGCGGATAATAGCGTTGTTATTATACCAAAACACAACCCAATTTCAAGATGCCTTTAGG
>JAEEHC010000083.1 GCA_016280635.1 Erysipelotrichaceae bacterium | reverse complement strand
CGACGGCTCCAACAGCGCTGAAATGCTGGAAGACGCGGGCGTCCTGATCGACCTGCTCCCCTACATCAGCGAAGAAAAGACCCCCAACCTCTACAAGCACATCTACACCGATGACCGTGTAAAGCAGCTGCTGGATGATGGCAAACTGTACATCATCCCCAACTACGGCATCTACTACAACGGTGAAATCCCGGCCTACAACGGCCCCGCTTTCCACATCCAGAAGAAAGTTCTGGCCTGGAACAATTATGTTGCTCCGAAGACCATGGACGAGTACTTTGACCTGATCGAGCGCTATGTTGCTGAGAATCCCACCACCGCTGATGGCACCCCCTACACCGGATTTGCCATCCTGTGCGAAGGCTGGCGGCACTTCTGCCTGATCAACCCCGTGCAGCACCTGATTGGCCGTCCCAACGACGGTGAAGTTGTTGTTGACGTCAACGATCCTAACTACTACACCGAAACATTCATTAACAGAGCTTATGCTAAGCCCTACTACAAGAAGCTGAACGAAGTATTCAAGAAGGGCCTCATCAATCGTGATACCTTCGCGATGAACTATGACCAGTACATCGCTGCCCTGTCCAACGGCACCGTGATCGGTATGTTCGACCAGGGCTGGGACTTCGGCACCGCTACAACCGCTCTGAACGACGCCAAGATGTATGACTGCACCTACGTCGCTCTGCCGCTGCTGTACGACGAAGATGACGTTGCCGGTATCGCTCTGCCCACCGAAAACTGGAAGATCGAAGAACACTACATCAACGGTACTGTTATGAACAAGGACCGTGGCGCTGGCATCTCCATCAGCTGCAAGTATCCGGAACGGATGATCGAGCTGTACGAGACCCTGCTCTCCGACGAGTGGCAGAAGATCCTTCAGTGGGGTATTGAAGGAGAAGATTATTCCGTCGAAAATGGTCGTATGGTGATGACCCGTGAGCAGTATGAAAACCGCTCCAAGACCGACTGGCAGCGCGCCAACACCGCGAACGCCATCTGGACCTCTCTGCCCAAGAAGCAGGGTATCCAGGACGACGGCAATGCCTGGTCTCCCGATCAGCAGCCCGAAATCAAGCAGGCTTTCATGTCTGACTATGATAAGGACTTCCTGGCCAAGTGCGGCAAGGGCGACTACATTGAGTTCTTCGGACCCGTGACTCCTCTGGCTCCCTACGGTGAAGCCTGGAATATCAACAAGGGACCGATCCAGGACGATTATGATGAGTTCCTGCGGCTCCAGGACGAACTGCTGCCCGGCATCATCATGGCTGCTGACGACGCTGAATTCGATGCTAAGTGGAATGATTTCGTTGAACAGATCAATCCCTCTTGCGAAGTTTACAGCAAGTTCATGAATGAAGAAATCCTGAAGCTGGTTGCCCTGGTGACCGGTAAGTAATTGACCTTTTACCTCAAGGGGAGGGACTTGTCTCTCCCCTTGACTTTTTTGAGAGGAGACATCAACCATGACCACAAAAGTGATCAATCCGGGAGCGATCACGCCAAGGAAAAAGAGGGGCTTTTTCAGGACGCTGGGCGGACAGTATCAGCTGATGATCATGTCGGTTCCCATGCTGCTGTATGTCCTTCTTTTCAATTACGCGCCGATGTGGGGCTGGATCATTGCTTTCCAGGAATATAAGCCGGAATTGGGCTTGCTGGGCAGCAAATGGGTCGGAATGAAGAACTTTGAATTCCTGTTCAGCAAGCAGGATTTCATTCTGTCCATTCGCAACACCTTTGCTATGAGCCTGATCAATCTGGTGTTCGGCACGGTGTCCGCAATCCTGCTGGCGCTTCTGCTGAACGAAGTCCGCAACCGTACGTTTAAACGCTCGGTTCAGACGGTTACATACTTGCCCCACTTCCTGTCCATGGTCATTGTTGTGGGTATGGCTCAGAATATCTTTGCCAGCAACGGATCGGCAAACGATGTGTTGTTGGGACTCGGCCTGGTGAAGGAACCGGTTTTCTGGCTGGGCAAGGGAGAATACTTCTGGTGGCTGGTTGGTGTAATCAACGTCTGGAAGGAAGTTGGCTGGGGTACCATCATCTATATCGCGGCCATGACTTCCATTGACCCGAGCCTCTATGAGGCGGCGGCCATTGACGGCGCGGGACGGTTCCAGCGGATCCTGCACGTTACGCTGCCGGGCATCAAATCCACCTTTATGGTGCTGCTGATTATGAACATCGGTCACCTGATGGAGGCCGGCTTCGAAATCCAGTACCTGATGCGTAATGGTATGGTTCAGAAGTATTCTGATACGATCGACATCATGTCTCTGCTGTACAGCTTTGGCGCAAGACCCCAGTATGGGCGCGGCGTTGCAGCCGGTATGTTCAAGAGCATCGTCGGTATCGTCCTGCTCCTTGGCGCGAACAAGATCGCGCAGGTCATGGACGAAGAGACCCTGATCTGAGGAGGTGAAGGACATGACGACTGCAACAATCAAACGGCAAAACAGGATCAAGCGGGACCGGGTTTTCCCGATTGTCAATACCTGTATTCTGATTCTGCTGTGCTTCATTACGCTGTATCCTGTTATCAATACCGTGGCTTATTCCTTCAATGACGGTATGGATGCCCTTAGGGGCGGCATTGGCCTTTGGCCCCGGAAGTTCAGTACAGAAGCCTATACTTCCATTCTGAAAGATCCGGCTACCTATAAGGCCTTTGGCATTTCTGTTTCCAAGGCTGTGCTGACGACGCTGCTGAACCTGTTCTGGACCAGCATGCTGTCCTATGCCCTGTCCCGGAAAGAGTATGTACTCCGGAAGTTTATTACGATCATCATGGTACTGACCATGTATGTGAACGCCGGTCTGATCCCGAACTACCTGCTGGTTGGTAAGTTCCTGGGACTTCGGAATACCTATTGGGTTTATAT
>JAEEHC010000082.1 GCA_016280635.1 Erysipelotrichaceae bacterium | reverse complement strand
GTTTTCATGGTGTTTGTCCGTTCAGACAACCTCAATGTTTCTGATTGAAACCTCATTGCCGCTTACCAGATAGGTATTTGATCCGCCGCAGAATGGACAGGTCTTACCGTTGGTGGCCGTGTCATAGAGTTTCTGACAGTCCTGGCAGAAGGAAGTGGCCTTGAGACTGATGATCTCCAGCTGGCAGTCCTTCATGTACTTACTCTTGTTCAGGCAGGCCCATTTCCAGCATTCTTCCAGGTAGTGGGGAATGACGCCGGAGACCTCACCGATCTCCAGAGTAACCTTCCTTACCGCATTTACCTTGTTCTCTTGTGCAACTTCATCAACCTGTCTGATGATGTGGAAGACGATTCCCAGTTCATGCATTTCTAGTCATCCATCAGGCTGTTGATGTCCACGGCGTTACCGGTATGCTTATGCATGCGGCGGAACTCCTTGGTGCTCTTGAGGTATTCACGGCGCTTCTTAGCCATCATTCTGGCCTCGGCGGAGCCGCTGTGCAATAAGATCCGGAAGGCTCTGGGCAGCGCGTAAGCCGCCAGACCGGTGACTTTGTCTTCCGCAAATCTCATCGTGGAAGCCTTCGGATGGTCTCTGACCAGGTGGATGGCATCAAACTGGCATCTGGTGGTACATAAGCCGCAGCCGATGCACTTATTGGGATCGATGATCGTGGCACCGCAGCCTAAGCAGCGGCCGGTCTCGATATGGACCTGCTCTTCCGTGAAGATGCCGCGCGGATCGGCAAAGCTGTGGCCGTAATCCTTGGAGGTATCGACAAAGGGCTGCTGACGGTCAGCTTCATCGTAGCTGTCAATGGCGATGTTGGTCTTGTCCAGCTGCTTGAAGTAGCGTCTGTCTCTGCCTAAGGTCTGATTGACGTTATTTCTGGAAACGTGTCTGGCCAGAGATTCGGCAGCCTCATGACCCTGACCGATGGCGTCGATGACGAACTTCGGACCGGTGTAGACATCACCGCCGAAGAAGATATCCTCATCAGCGCTCTGGTAGGTGAACTTGTCAGCTACCGGGTAGTTGCCGTGCCAGAAGGTAACCTTGGTGCCTTCCAGCAGTTTGCCCCATTCAATGGCCTGACCGATCGCGAAGACGACCTTGTCAGCCTTGACGGTAATGGTCTCGTTTTCGTCATACTGCGGGTTGAACTTGCCGTTTGCATCAATTGTGCTCAAACACTTCTTGAAGATAATGGCACTGACATGGCCCTTTTCATCGACCAACAGTTCCTTCGGGCCCCAGCCGCAGTTGATGGCGACTTCTTCTTCCTCGGCCTCGGCGATCTCCTGAACGCTGGCCGGCATGGTCTCTCTCGATTCCAGACAGAACATGGAAACCTTATTGGGGTTGAAGCGGTGAGCGGTACGGGCGCAGTCGATGGCTACGTTACCGCCGCCGACAACTACGACATCACCCTCAAGTTTCTGGTTGGGGTTGCTGAGGGCTTCCTTGAGGAAGCTGACGGCAATGTCGGTACCTTCAGCCGTGTCATTGGGGACACCGGGCAGTCTTCCGCCCTGGCAGCCGATGGCGATGTAGAAGGCTTCATAGCCCTGCTCCTTCAGCTGCTGGATGGTGATGTCCTTGCCGACCTCAACTCCGCATCTGATTTCAACGCCAAGCTGTCTGATGATGTCAATCTCAGCGTCGATGACGTCCTTGGCCAGCTTGTAGGCCGGGATGCCATAGGTCATCATGCCGCCGGGTTTCTCATTCTTTTCAAAGACGGTCGGGCTGTAGCCCATGGTAGCCAGATAGTAGGCGCAGCTTAAGCCGGCCGGACCGGCACCGATGATGGCGATCTTCTGATCCCAAGGTCCGCGCAGATTGTTGATGATCTTTTCGGGAACGTATCTGGTCTCCGCGTGCAGATCTCTTTCCGCCAGGAATTTCTTGACTTCGTCAATGCTGACGGGGCGGTCGATGGTGCCTCTGGTGCAGGCGTCTTCGCATCTCTTGTTGCAGACCCGTCCGCAGATGGCCGGGAAGGGATTCTCTCTCTTGATCAGAGCCAGAGCCTCATCATACTTGCCTTCATGGGCTTTCTTCAGATATCCCTGTACCGGTACGTGAGCCGGGCAGGCCGCCTTACATGGTGAAGTACCGGTCTTGTGGGTATTGACCCGGGCGGTATCGCGATAGTTTTCATCCCAGGCATACTTGCCCCATCTGATGTTATCCGGCAATACGGCCTTGGGGTATTCGATCTGGGTGCCGTCCTTGGCACACAGTTTCTGACCGAGCTTGACGGCACCGGCGGGACATACTTCCACGCACATGCCGCAGGCAACGCACTTTTCCTTGTCCACGTTGGCCGTATAGGCGCTGCGGGACAGATTCGGGGTATTGTATAACAGTGAAGTTCTCAGAGCGTTACAGATCTTGACATTGCAGTTGCAGATGTCAAAGATATGGTCCTCGCCGTCGATGTTGGTGATCTGGTGAACGTAGCCGTTCTGTTCAGCCTTCTTGAAGATCTCCAGAGCTTCTTCCTTGGTAATGTAGTGGGCTCTGCCGGTCTCGACGGTATAGTCGGCCATGTCGCCCAGCTGAATGCACCAGTCATCGGCATCATCGGTGCAGCCTTCACCCAGCATGGCCCGGGAAGCGCGGCAGGAACAGATGCCGGCGGAGATATGGCCGTCATACTTATTGAGCCAGTAGGAGATCTTTTCCAGCTTGATGGCCTCATTGTTCATGTTGACTTCCTTTTCAACCGGAATGACATGCATGCCGATGCCATCACCGCCCTGAGGAACCATGGAAGTGATCTTTTCCAGCGGCAGGAAGGTCATTCTCTCAAAGAAAGAGGTAACCGGCGGATTCTTGGCAATGCGGTCATGGGAGGAATTGAACAGTTCGGCGCTGCCGGGAACGAAGTAAGAGAGACGGTATCTCTTTTCCTTCGGGGCATCCTTGATCGGACCGTTGTCGTCATAGTGGTCACCGTAGTCATATTCCACGATGCCATGGACACACATCAGTTCCAGAGTCTCCTTGAACTTGATGGGGTCAAACTGACGCTTGTTCTTTTCATACAGCTGCTCATAGGTATACCACTTGCGCTGCTTCATGCCTAAGAGAATGTCTACTTCATCTTCGTTGAGGACTTCCCTTAAGCCCCAGTATTCCGGGTCAGTGCTCTTGACGCCCAGGATCTTGTGCTCGACGTTGTCGGTGATCTTGCGGGCCAGCTTGGCATACTTCTTCTGGAAATCCTTTTCGCCTTCGTACTTGGAAATGGTTTCCTTCTTGTCACGGTAAATCTCTGGCATATTCTTTCTCCTTACTGCTCTTTCCAGGCGCTGATCTGCTCTCTCAGCCAGTCAGCGATCTTTTCAATGTTTTCTCCCGTTCTGGCACAGACGGGTATTATCTCCGCATTTTCATTGCGGTATCTGACATTCTTGCGGCACTTGTCCAGATCGAAGTCGAAATAGGGCAGGACATCAATCTTGTTGATGATCACCAGGTCGCAGACCTGAAACATCAGCGGGTACTTCAGCGGTTTGTCATCGCCTTCCGGAACGGAAAGGATCATGGCGTTCTTGCTGGCACCGGTATCAAATTCCGCCGGGCAGACCAGATTGCCGACATTCTCCAGGATGATCAGGTCAAGGTCATCGAGGTTCTCCAGCCCGTCAAGACCCTGAGTCGTCATCTCAGCATCCAGATGGCACATGCCGCCGGTATGCAGCTGAATGGACTGGACACCGGTCGCTTCAGCGATGGTACGGGCATCGACATCGGAGTCAATGTCCGCATCCATGACGGCAATGCGGTATTCATCCTTCATCAGATTGATCAGCTTAGTCAGGGTAGTCGTCTTGCCCGAGCCGGGAGCCGACATCAAGTTAAGCAGAAAAACGCCTTTCTTCTTCAGCTTCGCTCTTAAAGCATCAGCATCCAGCTCATTGGCCGCAAAGACGCTCTTCTTGATCTCTATTATCCTGATTTCTTCGTTCATAGGTACTCCAAATGGTCTTTCAGGCCATACTAATCCATTTTCATTAACATTATAACAAATAACCCCTATCGTTGTTAGGATGTACTTACTAAAAATGATAATTAATTCTCAAAATATCATTAAGGCATGAAAAAAGCCTTCTTGCGAAGACTTTACTGATCTTCATGGTGGAGATGGAGGGACTTGAACCCTCACGTCCTTGCGGACAACGGATTTTAAGTCCGTTGCGTCTGCCGATTCCGCCACATCTCCAGAATGGAGGTTCCAACCAGAATTGAACTGGTGATCATTGAGTTGCAGTCAATTGCCTTACCGCTTGGCTATGGAACCATATCCACGATAACCAGCGTTATTATTTTACAATAGCACCAATTCAAATGCAATAACTTTTCCCAAATCGCAGAATTAATACTAATTGACTTAGCGTTTAGGATAAGATACTGAGGGACCGAATATGAACGGCAAACTTGAAGATTGGGACAAAACAGGTAAAATAAAGATATGAAAATGGAAAAGATGAAAAAGGCAACCAACAAGAAGCTGCGCCGGCTGACGCTTACCGCTACCACGGCAGCGTCCCTGCTGGTCGGCAATACCTATGATTCCGTGGAAGAGATCCTCAGCCACGAAGGAACCGTTGATTCGGTCATTGACAAGTATTCCCAGTCCCGCAATAAACCCACGGTTAAGGAAAAACTTAGAATGTGGTTTGACCGGCTGCCTTTTGCCGTGCGCTTGCTGGTGATCACCCCATTATATGTCATAGGCTGGCTGATGATGCTGGTGCTGACACCGCTCTGGGATCACCTGCTCAGCGGAATTCTGGCCAAGGTCGGCTACTGGCTGGTGGTACTGCTGATCATACTGGTCATTCTGGCCGTTATGAAGGCAGTTCTGCTGCCGGATGTTCCCCTGAAGGAACTGTTTACCAGAAAGAACCTGCTGATCATTGCCGGATCCGTCACCGCACTGGCCCTGCTTGATGAACTGTTGACCCGGACTACCCCAGGTTACGTGCGCATCGGTCCGTTTGTCAGATACGCGGCCATTCTGCTGATCGTCTCCATCTTCATCTCCGTTTTCTATCGGAAGCATCAAAAGAAAACTGTTACCGCCTCCAGCGGACTGTTGGAATTCTCGGTAACTGATTAGCAAGGGAGGAACCCGCATATGAAGAAAAATCTGATCTGGCTGGCCATTACGGCTGCCTACATGCTCCTCATCCCTTACCTGCTGGTGACCTTCGCCGGTGAATCAGCCATGGCCTTTGCCTTCATGCTGTTCTACGGACTCAACCCGCTATTCTGCCTGGTAGCCGGCATCTTTGCCGGGCTGGACCAGCGCCACAACTGGGTCATCGCCCTGATGCCGCCACTGCTCTTTCTGGGCAGCGTGTGGCTGTGCTTTGACATCTATGAACGCATCTTCTATGAATTTGCGGCCGTCTATCTGCTGATATGCCTTGTATGCATGCTGTTTGTCGGACGGGAGAGTTCAAAACAGATAAAGTGGTAAAGCAATGAAAAAGCTACCGGTACATATCATAATCCGGTAGCTTTTTTCTTTTGTCGGAAAGTAATCCCTACAGAGCGTTTTCCAGGAAGGCAACCAGCTGATCCTTGCTGGCATAGCCGATGGAGCGGTCAAAGAGCTGACCGTCTTTCAGGATCACGACATTGGGAATGCTGGTTACGCCGAATCTCTGGGCCAGGCCCTGATCAGCATCGCAGTCGACCTTATAGAATCTGATCTTTCCGGCATACTGCTGAGCCAGCTGTTCGAGAACCGGTGATAACATCTTGCAGGGTCCGCACCAGTTGGCGAAGAAATCAACCAGAACGGTTCCTTCTCTGACGACATCGTCAAAAACTTCAGTATTGAGTATTTCCACTTTAACTTTCTCCTTTGGCAGTAATGATGCGGCAGCTTCATCAACGATGACGGTAACATCGGGATGTTGCTGCAGTACGGATGCCGGTACTTCTTCACTTACCGGTCCGCAGATGGTCTTGTAAATGGCGTCCACCTTGTTGGCACCGCTGGCGATCAGAACGATCTTGCGGGCAGCCATGACATTGCTGATGCCCATGGTAATGGCCTGAGTCGGTACCTTGGAAACATCATTGTCAAAGAAGCGGGCATTGTCATTGATCGTTGACTGTTTAAGATCAACGATGTGGGTAACGGAATCAAACGGAGTAAAGGGCTCATTGAAGCCGATGTGACCGTTGGAACCGATGCCCAGTACCTGCAGGTCTACCTGAGTCTGGGCCAGCGCGGCGTTGTAGAGATCGCAGTTCTTCTGCAGATCATCGCCCTGACTGGAAGGCAGATGGACGTTTTCTTCCTTGATGTCAATGTGATCAAAGAGATTGCGGTGCATGAAGGAATAGTAGGATTCCGGATGGCTGACCTCCAGCCCGACATATTCATCGAGGTTGTAGGATTTAACATCCTTATAGGAAGTACCGTTTTCCTCATGGTCCCGGATCATCCGCTGATACAGACCGACCGGTGAGGAACCGGTAGCCAGACCAAGCGTGCAGTCCGGTTTTTTCTTTACGACATCAAGGACGATCTCTGCCGCCTTGTCAGATGCTTCTTCATAATCCTTGCAGACGATAAGCTTAATCATTTTACCTGTTCCTTTCCGCAGACATAACACTGCACAACATTATACTGCTCATCCAATATTACCATGTCAGCATCGTAGCCCGCTACGATTCTGCCCTTGTGATCATCCACGCCCAATACCTTTGCCGGATTCAGCGTACAGCTGTTGATGGCGGAAGCTACCGGTACCAGAGCCTTCTCGATCAGCACCTGCAGTCCCCGGTTGATCTTCAGGGTCGAGCCGGCCAGCGTGGCAGTACCGGTCAGCACGGCGGTTCCCTCGGGGGTGAGGGTGATGTCGGCGCCGCCGGAAGTATATTGACCCTGCGGCAGGCCCTTGCATCTTAAGGAGTCGGAAATCATGACTGCATGGTCTGCTCCCTTGATGGTAAAGAAGTTGTTGAGGGCATCCGGACAGCTGTGATAGCCGTCGCAGATGATCTCACCATAGATGTCCCGGATCCGGAAGGCTCCGCCCACCAGACCGAGCTGACGGTGATTATAGGGGGTCATGCCGTTATAGACATGAGTCATCGTCATTGCCCCGTTGGCAACCCCCAGCACCGCCTGTTCATATGTGGCAGCGGAGTGGCCCATTGAACAGACCACGCCATGGGCGGACAGATACCGTATCATAGCCAGATCACGGTCATGCTCCGGCGCGATGGTAATGTATCTGATATTGCCGTCAGCCGCCTTCTGGTAGCGCTTGAACTGCTCCAGATCAGCATCGAGAATGTATTCCGGCGGCTGGGCGCCCTTGTATTTCATGTCCAGGTATGGGCCTTCGAAGTGAATGCCCAGAATGTTGGCACCCTCATAGCCTTCCTTCATTACTTCAGCGACATTTCTGACCGCCTTGGTAAGAACTTCTTCCGACTGGGTAATGGTGGTAGGCAGGAAGGATGTTACTCCTTCATCCACCGGCAACCGTTTAGCCCACTCTCTTAAGCCTTCAGCTTCGCCATCGTTGGTGTCAAAGCCATAGGCACCATGGGTATGGACGTCAATGAAGCCCGGTAACAGCCGCAGTGAACCATAGTCCTTATCGACCGGCTTATTGCCATGGGGCCAGATGGCCTCGATCTTGCCGTCTTTGATCTCGAGCTGCAACGGATGGAAACCGTTGGCCGTCCAGACTTTTTGCGATTGAATGATCATTTATTTCACCTCACAACTCGCCTGCGCGATTTTTATTACGATCTGAACCATCGTCTTCATGTCATCGACACAAAGCAGTTCATGATTGCCGTGATAGTAAAGGCCGCCGGTGCCCAGATTGGGGGTCGGGATACCCATGAAGGACAGCTGGGAGCCATCGGTTCCGCCCCTGATCGGCTCGTTTTCCACCTGATAACCCAGTTCCCTGATCGCCTTTTCGGCGTTTTCGATGATGTACTGTTTCCCTTCGAAACACTCCTTCATGTTACGGTATGCCCGTCTGATCTTCAGTTCAACGACCGGCTTGCCATAGCGTTCATTCATAAAGTCCCTGATCATCTCAAACTGACGGATCTGCTTTTCAAACAGCTCAGCGTCGTGGTTGCGGATTATGTAGGCACTGCTGGCCCTGGTGCAGTCACCTTCCATGCCCAGCAGATGATTGAAGCCTTCCCGCTTTTCGGTAAACTCCGGCCGGTCAAAGACCGGAAGCAGGTTATGGAAGTCAATGGCCAGCTGGCAGGCATTGATCATCTTGCCCTTGGCAGAGCCGGGATGAATGGAATTGCCGTGGAAGACCAGCTCAGCGCTGGCGCCGTTAAAGCACTCATAGGTAACTTCGTTTACCTTGCCGCCATCGACGGTATAGGCGTAGTCAGCGGGAAACTGGCTGAGGTCAATGTGCTGGATTCCGGTGCCGATCTCCTCATCGGGAGAGAAGCATACCAGGATCTTTCCGTGTTTGATGTTTTCATCTTCCTGACACTTCTGCAGGAAATCCATGATGATGGCGATGCCGGCCTTGTCATCCGCCCCTAACAGGGTGGTGCCGTCAGTGACCACGATGGTCTTACCCTTCAGTTCAGCCAGATCGGGATATTCGGCAACTCTGGTATAGATTCCTTCGGACAGTTCGATGTCTTTGCCGTCATAGTTTTCAATGACCCGGGCTTTGACATCCTTGCCGCTGGCGGCATCGGAGGTGTCCATGTGGGCTAGAAAGCCGATGGTCGGGCAGGTATTGGTGACATTGGCTTCCAGGGTACCGTAGACAAAGCACTGCTCGTCGACCCGGGCATCCCTGATCCCCAGCTGTTTCAGTTCCTCAACAAGGTGATTGGCCAGCAGGAATTCATCGGGGTTGCTGGGACAGACAGTGCTTTCCTCGTTGGAGGTTGTCGCAAACCTGGTATAGGTTAAGAAGCGTTCCAGTATGTTCATGTTAAATCTTCCTTCTATTTATTTAATTATATCACTACTGTAAGCCGATAGTAAAAAAGCCCCTGAGTTTATCAGGAGCTTACCGGATATCTTTCCTACTTGATGATGGTACCTTCGCTCGGTGCGCCGGAAGCGTTGGACTCATCGGTATCGATATGCATGGCCAGGGAGAACTTGTCGGAAACCCGGCAGACGACATCACCAAACACCAGGGAACGTCCCTCAGTCTCTACCTTAACGGAGACGATCTGGCCGTTTTCCACACCGTATTTCTCAGCATCTTCCAGATTGAAGTGGATGTGACGCTTGGCAGCGATGACACCCTTTTCAATTTCCACACTGCCGGCCGGACCGACTAAGGTGCAGCCGCAGGTTCCTTCAATATCACCTGATTCACGGACCAGAGCGCTTAAACCCAGCTGTCTGGCTTCGGTCAGGGAGATCTCAACCTGATCAGCCTTTCTGACCGGTCCTAAGACGGAGCACTTCAGCTCGCCTCTGGGGCCAACGACAGTGACCTTTTCATTGGACGCAAACTGACCCGGCTGGGACAGCATCTTCTTGACGGTCAGCTGATAGCCTTCACCGAACAGTTTTTCAACGTCTTCCTGAGTCAGGTGGACGTGTCTGGCACTGGTTTCAACTAAAATCTTATCTTCACACATTTTTCATTTACCTCGCTGAATTCATTATATTACTCCCGCCGCGCTTTGACAATTTGTTGTTTACAAAGAGAGGGAAATATACTAAAATAATCTAGCACGGCGGTTGTGGTGAAGTTGGTTAACACACTGGATTGTGGCTCCAGCATTCGCGAGTTCGAGTCTCGTCAATCGCCCCATTGTCATATCCACCTGTTTGAGGTGTTAACATAGCGGTCAACGATGTTGACTTTTCTTTTACCCCGTTTCTGCTATACTTTACTTAACTAGAGGGAGAAATGCTTATGAAATATCTGATTGCCTCCGATCTGCACGGCAGCGCCTACTATACTGAACTCATTCTCAACTACTTCACCAAGATGAACTGCGACCGGCTGATCTTACTGGGCGACATTCTCTATCACGGCCCCCGCAATCCGGTACCCTATGGTCATGATCCCAGGAAATGCTTTGAAATGCTCAACAATTATGCCGATAAGATCATCTGCGTCAGGGGCAACTGCGATGCTGCCATTGATGACATGGTCCTGGATTTCCCCATTCTGGCGCCTTACTTCATCATGGAAGTCCATGGCAAGTTGGTCTTCTTCACCCATGGCGACATCTTAAACAGTGAGCATCTGCCGATGAAGGACATCGTGCTGGTCCATGGCCACACCCATGTTCAGAGATGTGAGCAGCATGAAGACCATGTCTATCTCAACCCCGGTTCCATTGCCGTACCCAAGCCCGATAACTACCACGGTTTCATGACCCTGGAAGACGGCATCTTCAGCTGGTACGATGAGGACGGCACCAAGAAGAACGAATACCGAATCTGAGATCCGCCAATGCGGATCTTTTCTTATGAGCAAATGAAGACGGATCGTTTGATCTGAACTAGTAAGATAAAAGTAGACACAGGAAAAAGTCAAAAGACTTAATCCAAAGTCTACTTTTTCTTATGATGAAATAAAGGAGGTAATATCATGGGAAGACCTAAAGGCGGTAAAAACAGGAAATACACATATGAATTCAAATTAAAAGCAGTTGAAGCATATCTGAACGAGCATCGTTCTTTTGGTTCTATCGCTGCCGAATTGAACATTGATGATAAACGTGTACGTGACTGGGTAAAACTATATAACGAAGGGCTGTTAGAAACCGGAAGAAAAAGAACTGGCAATCCATTTGCGGCGCTACATTCATCAAAGTCATTGAGCAAAGAAGAAAGACTAGAGTTGGAGAATCTAAAGTTGAAGATAGAGAATGAACGATTAAAAAAAGGATATCAGGTCAAAGGAGGTGGTATAAACAAGGAGTACGTTTCTATCTCAGATGCGAATACGAGATCATCAAAAAGCTGAGTAATAAGTATCCAGTTAAATATCTGTGCGAAGTGATGTCAGTAAACAGATCAGGATATTATAAATGGCTCAACAGGGGAAAGAATCGATATGAATTGGACAGAGAAACACTGGCTGGTTACATAAAGGAAGAACATAGGAAGCATCCTTCATATGGATATCACGCCTTGGCTAAAGTAATCAGAGATAATACCGGATGGATATTCTCAGATAATCTATGCCACAAAGTGTGTAAACATGAAGGAATCAAATCAAAGTGCCGTCATTATCAGTACAGAAAGCCTGGCGGAGAACATGTCATTTACAGGAATAAGTTAATGAACAACTGGGGAACTACCAGACCTTTACAGAAGATAGTATCCGACATGACGATAATCAGGTATAAGGGCAAACAATACGAATGGACGTTCTTCCTGGATGTGTTCAATAATGCGATCATAGCTTCTGACACATCTTCTAAACCAGGGGATCCAAAACCGTATTTCAACTGTAGAGATAAACTGCTGAATCTACTAAAAAAGGAAGGAATATCTGAGCCAATCTATTTCCACACAGACCAAGGCACTGTATTCTCTTCCGTAAGCTTTAACCAAGCTCTACTTAATAATAACATTATTCGCTCAATGTCTCGAGCAGGAACTCCTACGGATAATCCAGTTATTGAGGCCATGAACGGCTGGATCAAATCTCAGATTTGGGCTGATTATAGAATCAATGAATTTGATTCTCTGGATACATTTATTAAGCGGTACATCAAGTATTACAACTATGAAAGACCCATGTACAAACTCAATTATAAAAGCCCTGCGGAGTTTACACTCTCACAGGGCTATAGGTTGACTTTTTGAACTGTATACTTTTCGTTGACAAGTTCAGTTTGATCCGTCTGGTTTTTCTATTCTCCGAGATGCTTTTTCAGTTCATCGGTAATGCCATGAAACAGGATGGGAAAGATTGGCGGATCGAATGACTCATCATAGATCAGTTCATTTTCCGTGATAATGAGAGAGTTAAAAACCTGGTAGATGTTGTCACGGACATGAAGGTAATCGCCCTTGAGCTGATCCCAGTTATCCTGTATCAGCATGAAGCCGCCGGGAATCCCCGTGCAGGTAATCTGGTCATCTTCTCTGATGACCCGGATGAAAAGTTGTGGCTTACCGTCCTGAAGCAGCGGGTAGACTGCCGGGTTAATGTCCTTCATTACCGTCCGGCTGAGATCAGTGTTGACGATGACATACCAACTGTTGATCATTTCTCCGATGCTGATACGTTTTTTTTCTTTGCTGAAATCCGGCAGACTGCTGATGTATTCAAGGGCAGCTGAGCGGTTTTCCTGATCCTGGGCATCGGAGAGAACATTCTCAACATAATATACCTTGTCATTGACATATTCCATCTCTTCAGGAAGTTCATGGATTTGATAATCATCCATGTCCTTCAGTTTCTCCCTGAGAGAGGATATGTATTCATCCGTCTCATCAATTCTCTTTCTTTCCATGAAATCATAGACAGCATCCTCAGTAATGATGTAATCCTGAAGATTGCCTTTACTCAAGATGATGAATGGCTTGGTAAGATCCCGGGCAAATTCATAGGTCCGGCCGTTTTTCTGGTCATCATAAGTCGTCCGCAGACTGGTAATACCGGTTCCGCCGCACAGCGCATACATCTGGGTATCGCTGAT
>JAEEHC010000006.1 GCA_016280635.1 Erysipelotrichaceae bacterium | reverse complement strand
TTTACTGCCACGTTCTTGCTGGCCATCGCTATCGCCCGCCTGGGCGGGGAAAGGTACATGTATTTGCTGTCAATCATTATCCTCACACTCACTTTTGTATATTATAATATATCTGCCAAAGGGCCAACAAGAAGAGGGAAGACATGAGAAAGATCTATCTGGTAAGACATGGCCGGCCGCAGTTCAACGGTCCCAGGTATGCCCTGGGCCAGAGCAATGACGTGCCGGTAACCGAAGAATATCTGGAAAAAGCCAAGCAGCTCCGCTCTTTCTTTGCGGACAAGGACATCGATAATTACTACTCCTCCCCGCTGTTAAGAGCCCGCCAGACCCTGGCTGCCTTCCTTCCCGAAGGCGTTGAGCCCATCGTTCTGCCCGGGATGATCGAAGCCAATTACGGCAACTGGGAAGGCGTTGAACTGACCAAGCTTACTCCTGACTACGGCCAGGGCTACATCGACTCCTGCCGGGGTGTCAGATATGAGGGCGTGCCCGACATCGGCCATCCTGAGCACGTCCATGACGTGGCCCAGCGGGCCATCAAGGCCATCCTGTCGACTCAGGGCAACGCGGTCATCGTCGCCCACACTACCCTGATCTCTTTGACCTGCTCCGCTCTTTACGGCTTGGACTGGCGGGAATACAAGCAGTACAAGATTCCCTTCCTGTCGATCACCGAGATCACGGAAGAAAACGGTAAGCTGACCGTTGAAGAGCGCGCCATCGACTACCTTCAGCTGGGAGCCGCTTAATGCGCAGGATCTATCTGGTCAGACATGGCCTGCCGGATTTCGGCGGTCCTGATAACACGCCTTACTATCTGGGCGGCGGTACCGACATCGATCTTCACCCCAGCCAGCTGCCTGAAGCGGCCCGGTTAAAACATTACTTTGACGACAAGGGCATTGAAAACTACTACACCAGCCCGCTGAAACGGGCAGTTCAGACTCTGCAGGCCTTCTTACCGGAAGGAAAGGGTTATGAGGTCATTGAAGAAGCCCGGGAGATCAGCTATGGCCAATGGGAAGGAAAGCCCAAGGCCGAATACTTCCCGCTTTATCAGAAGAGCTACCTTACCGAAAACGCTCCGCCGCAAGCTTTCCCCAAGGGCGGGGAAAGTCAGGACCACGCCGCCCGGCGGTTTCTGAAAGCCGTGGAGAAGACTGAAGGAAACTGCGTGCTGGTTGCCCATGGAGCGGTCATCAATCTGCTGGCCTGCCTTCTTAAAGGCACTCCCTATCATCACTTTCTGGACGGGCCCAACCCCTATCTGGGTATTACCGGACTGAGCCAGGATGATGAAGGAAACTATACCGTTGATTTTCAGGAATATGTCTACGGTAGTGAGATGATTCCCGACAGCACCTACTATTATCTACGGAAAGGAAAAGAATGATGGAAGGAATTGAAGGATTATTCATGGTGATCGCCGGAGCGCTGTTCATGCTCTACGGCGTAATGGTCAAGGCCAACCCCAAGCGCTTCATCAGCCGTAAGTTTCAGGATGATGAGGAAAAGGTCAGAAAGCTGGAGGATTCCTGGGTCTGGATGGTCATCATTGGGGCCATCACCATTATTCTGGGCATCTTCTAAGTTTTGGAAAGTCCGCGGGCGGACTTTTTTCTTTTGGCCTTAGCCCATCAAAAAAGGATGTCTAGGCATCCTGAGTACGATTCAACGGTTCGGTGTATTCTGTCTTGCTGCGGGACTTCTTGAAGAAGCGGATCATGATTGGAACCATGACCAGCGCCAGCACAGCCAGCGAGACGGCCGTAAAGGCAAAGATGAAGGCATCCTCGGGCAGCTTGTCGGACAAGCAGAAGTCGTAAAGAGCATGATAGAGATACGGTAACAGGAAGGCGAGCACGAAGTCGCTCTTCTTGCCGCTCTGTAATCCCCGGGAATAGAAGTAGCCCATGATGAAGCCGAAGACGGCATGCATCATCGTCAAACCGCGGACCAGACCCTGACCGGGGCTGGTGATAAAGGCATAGACAACATCTTCCAAAATGCCGAATCCGGCACCGACAATGGTCATGAAGGTGATGACATCCAGCCGGCTGTAGGCATAATCAGCCTTCTTCAGGGTCTTCTTAAAGGCCAGAAACTTTCCCAGTTCTTCAACCAGAGCGAACAGGAAGAAGGTTTCGAAGAAATCTACGGCAATTGGATGGAGTTTGTTGATCCCGACAATACCGCCCACAATGCTCAGGCCCAGATCCATTCCCATGATGGGAAGGGCTGACCAGACACCATTAAGGAAGGCCTTGCGGCAGGTCTTTTCATAAGCCGGTTCTTCCTTTTTCTGACTGCGAAGCCACAGATACATCAGCCCGGCGGGGACAATGCTGGCTAAGATTACTAATACGATCTGCATATGTTCTTTTCTCTCAAAGATAATTTTACTGTCTGGATACGAAGATTTCCATTTCCTGCTCCAGCAGTTTGAATACCAGAGCGACCAGGTAGCCATCGGCGACGGCGTGGTTAAGCCTTACGGTCAATGGCATCATCAGCCGGCCGTTTTCCAGGCGGTACTTTCCCCAGTTGACGATGGGCAGAAAGTAAAGATAGCCGTCAGGCAGTTCAAGGTGCATGGCATCATAGGACAGCCAGGAAATATAGGAAGCGTCAAACCAGTTAGGATGAGCCGCCGGATCCAGCCGGTATTCCCGGCTCTTCTTTGCTTCTTCCAAATCCTGCAGAGCCTTTTCATAAAACTCTTCATAGTTCTCATAATAGGTCGTATAGACCGGCGTGCAGGTCTCGGTATCCTCATGGAAGACATACTGGGTAGGATTGATCTGATCATAACAGACCAGTTCATCGCTCTGCCACAGATAGTTCATCCGGTAGTCCTGACGGCTGTTGAGCACCTTCGTGAGCAGATAGAGGAAATTCAGATAGAACTTCGTTCCCTTCTTTCTTGAATACTCCACCAAATCAGTGACATCGATCCGGGCGGTCAGGGAGACTGAACACTTGCAGTCCTCGGTAAAGTGCCGGTAGACGCCCTTACGATAATAGGTTTCTCTGTCAATAACCCGATAATTCATGCTTACCCCCTTAATCATCTCCTAACAGAAGGCCTGAAGGATGGTCTCAACGCATTTGCGATGATCAACTTCCAGTACGCAGCCCATTAACGGCCAATCTTCGTGGTGCAGCCGCTTGTCGATGATGATCTGCCCGGCTGTATATCGGCCTTTGGTCTCCACGCTGGCCGGCCAGTATTCGATTCTGCCCAACTGCGGTTCGACAGTCAACAGCATGGCCAGCGGATCATGGACCGGACAGCAGTCCACCATGCCCGAAGCCTCATGGTTGAAGGCGAAATAACTGACTAAGGCCTGGCGCAGATAGGCCACCGCCTTTTCGTTTTCCTTACAGCAGTTGGCCGCCAGCCACTTCAGATCCTCACCGGTAAGATGGGTGGTCTGGGTGACGTCCAGACCGACCTGAATACTGTCAAAGCCGGCCTGCAGCACCTTCTGAGCCGCTAATGGGTCGCCGCCGATGTTGGCTTCCACAAAGGGGGCGACGTTGCCTTCCTGGTAGATGGTTCCGCCCATGAAGACCAGCTTTTTGATTAATTTGGGCAGCCTTGGCTCAATCTTTAGAGCCAGAGCCACATTGGTCATCCGCCCCAGTGTCACCAGGATCAGTTCTCCGGGATTCTCCCGGGCCAGTTTTACCAGCAGATCCACGGAATTCAGTTCACACAGCTTACGCCGGCTTTCCGGCAGCTCTACCCCGCCGATCCCGTTAGCCCCGTGGACATTGACCGCAAAGCTGGCTTCGCCAATCAGCGGCTTGTTCTCGCCTTCGGCGATGGGAATGTCGGGATAGCCGATCAGATCGAGGATCTTCATGCTGTTGAGAGCGGCCTGATGGGCCGAACAGTTGCCGAAGACCGAACAGATGGCTTCGATCTTAAGGTCCTTGCGCAGCCCGGCAAACAGCAGGGCCAGGGAATCGTCGATTCCGGTATCACAGTCGATGATCAGTCTCTTGATATTATCCATTTTACCTTTCTCCGATCTTATCCGATTTCTTTTCATAAAGGTATCTTTCATCCAGCTGCAGGTGGTACTGGCGGGCGATCTGCCGGAAACCTTCCGGGGTAACGGTATTGAGCTTGCGGTCAGACATGCTCATGACCTTCACCAGCATCTCCGCCGCCTTTTCCACCGTTTCCATTAAGCCATAGGCTTCGTCAAAGTCATGTCCGCAGACGAACATGCCATGGTGATACCAGATGGCCACATTCTGCCTCTTCATTATTTCCGCGGTCTTAATGCCGATTTCCTTTCCTCCCGGCACCATCCAGGGCACTACGCCGATGCCTTGGGGAAAGACCACCGGGCATTCGGTCTCCATTTCCCAGATTTCCCGAGTAAACACCTCGCCATCCACCGGCAGTACGAAGGTCAAAGCGACCGTGTTGGCCGGATGAGCGTGGTAGACGACCCTTAAGCCGTCATCGCGCTGCTTCAGTACTTCCAGGTTCATCAGATGGGAAGACAGTTCGGAAGTCGGCCGGCCGCCGTTTACCAGACCCCAGACGATCTTATACTTCGTGCCATCCTCATTTACCCTGATGATGGCGACATTGTCAGCGAAGTCGCGCTGAACGTTCTTCATGTACTTGCCGGAACCGGTGACCATGAAGTATTCATTGGCCAGTTTCGGCACGCAGCCATCAATGTCCTGCCACTTAGCCTCTTCGTTAAGCAGATCGCGGACCTCTTCAACCTCTTTTTCTCTCATGCGGTAGGAAAGGTTGCCGCCATTGCGTTCATGCCAGCCCTGCTGGTAGGCTTCGGTGCATATTCTGGTAAAGCTGCTGACTAATTCTGTCTTCATAAGGATTCCTCACTTATTATCATTGATCTGACTCTGGCGGTCAGTCTTTCTTCTTTGGCACTTTGACGTTGGAAGATACGATGGCCTGCTGCGGGTAGACCAGAACGCACAGATGGCAGCCGACGCACTTACCGGGATCCAGCTGCGGATGGCCGTCTTTCATGGTAATGGCCTGATGACCGCCATCCAGGCAGGACAGATAACAGCGCTGACAGCCAACGCACCTCTCCCGCAGAAATTTCGGATAGATGATGAAGGAACGGTCCAGAGTCTCCGTGGATACAATACCCTCTATGGCTGAGTTTTCAATATCTCTTACCGACCTGAAGCCGTGATCCTGCAGATAAATTGCCAAACCTTCCCTGAGATCATCAATGATCCGGTAGCCGTACTGCATGACCGCCGTGGTCACCTGAACGCTGTCAGCGCCCAGGACGATGAACTCCAGCGCATCCTTCCAGGTTTCAATGCCGCCCATGGCGGTAATGTGCTGGCCGGTAAGCTGAGGATCCTGTGACAGTTCCGCGATGAAGCGCAGAGCTATCGGCTTGACGGCCTTGCCGGAATATCCGCCAATGGCTACGTGATAAATGCCATCAGTGGGATCGATGTCGACATCGATCAGGCTCTTAATGGTATTGATGGCCGCCAGACCGTCAGCACCGCCTCTGCCCGCTGCTTCAGCGCTCAGTCTGATGTCCGTGACATTTGGCGTCAGCTTGGCGATGATCGGTAAATGAGTATGTTCCCTGACGATCCGGGTATAGCGCTCAACCAGGGCCGGAATCTGACCGACATCGCTGCCGGTATGCTCTTCAGTCATGTTGGGACAGGAGAAGTTCATCTCCAGAGCGTCGGCTCCCGCCTCGGTCAGTTTTGCCGCCAGATAGGCCCACTCCCGGTCGTCGCGTCCCATGAAGGAGACCAGAAGCAGCTTATGAGGATAGTTCTTTTTCAGTTTCCGGAAGACCGCGATGTTTTCTTCCAGAGTATGGTCGGAAAGCTGTTCAATGTTCTTGAAGCCGATGATCCGGCTGTTATCGCCCTTGATGGCGGAAAAGCGCGGCGATGCCTCCCTGATGTCCATCAGGCAGACCGTCTTGAAGGCCGCACCGGCCCAGCCGGCCTCAAAGGCCCGGGCACACATTTCATAAGTGGAAGCGACCACTGATGAGGAAAGCAGGAAGGGATTTTCCAGTTCAAAGCCGCAGAAGTCCGTCTTCAGGCAGCTGTAGTCAACTTCTTTTTTTCCGCCGCTCTGCGGTTTGAGAGAAGTGATGATATCTCTGATCGGCAGATGCAGCGGACAGGCCGTTTCACATTTGCCCGCGCACTCACGGCAGGGATTATCTTCAGCCAGGGCATTGAGCGCTCCCGCTTCGTTATCAAAATAGAGCCGGCGCAGCATCCGGGCCGGGTCAAGCCGGCCGCACGCCCGGGTACAGGCGGCGTCATGGCATAAAAGACACTGCTGATGATTCATCGTTCTACCTCCTGTCGTTATGGCGAAGAGACTGCGTTTCCTCAATCTCCCTGATCATGTCCAGATTTTTCTGATTGTCATCAGGCTGATACCGGGCTTCAAGCCACTGGTCAACGATCATCTTGGCCATCTCGCTGCCGATGATGCGGGCACCGAAGGCGATGATGTTGGCGTTGAGCTTTTCCCTGGCCATTTTGGCGCTGTAAGGCTCCGAGCAGACGCAGCCACGGATGCCTTTAACCTTATTGGCGGCCAGAGAGATGCCGATGCCGGTACCGCAGATCAGTATTCCGCCTTCCACCAGCCCATCCGCCACCATCCGGGCGGCCTGATAGCCGGGGATCTGGGCCGCGCAGTTTTCAGAGCTGTCGGTTCCCACGTTAATGACCTCGTGCCCCTTGGCGCGCAGATGATCCATGATCTCCCATTTCATTTTCAGCCCAGCGTGGTCATTGGCGATAACCAGTTTCATTATCCTTTTCCCTCTCCGGCCTCATGGCCATCATAAGATAATTATACTTTCCCACCTGGTAAAAACCAACCTGTCAACATTAACGAAAGCGCTTATCTGTGCTACAATAACAAAGATGTGAATTATCACCAATTCAGAAATGAAAGGAATACAGAATGGAAGAATTATTAAATCAGATCATGCAGGAACTCGGCGTTGACAATCGGGGCCTGGTAATTGCCTATCTCATCGTCTGCGCGCTGGTTCTGATCATGGCCATTGTGACCCTGGTCATGGAGATCATCGTCTGGATCCGCTACGCCAAAGCTAACCGCAAGCCCATCTCCACCCAGATGACCGGCATCGAAGCGGCCCGCTATGTGCTGGATAAGGAAGGCCTCTATGATGTCAATGTCCGTCAGGCCGGAATCATCCGCGAAGCCATCTTCGGCAACTATTACAATATCATGACCAAGACCATCTATCTCAGAAGTGTCTTTGGCAAGATCGACCTCAAGAGAAGCGTCACCTCAACGGCTCTGGCCGTTCAGAAGGCTGCTCTGGCCAAACTGTGCGAAAGCGGCGACAGATCCGCCCGTACCCGCAACACTTTGTCCCTGATCGGTATCTTCGGACCTTTCCTGTTCATCCCGGTCATTCTTATCGGCGTTGTCGTTGACTTCATGGTCCTGCACACCGGCGGGCTGGTTTCCACTGTCTGTCTGGCTGTCAGCGGTCTGTTTGTCGTCACCGGCTTCATCGTAACCATGCTTAACATTCCGGTTGAAAAGCGCGCCAATGAGGAAGCTCTGAGACTGATGGAAAAGCACGGCATGGCCACTTCTGAAGAACTGCGGACCATTGCCAAGGTCTATGATGCCTACATCATTTCCTACATCTGCGATTTCATTCTCGAGATTTTGAGAATGGTTCAGTGGATCCTGGAGATCGTCATCAAGGCCAAGTCCAAGAACAACGACTAACCGTTTTAAAGACAAAGACATCTGAGCAGTACCCAGATGTCTTTTTTTATGGTTTTCCTTACTGACTAATCAACGAAGACGGCGGTGCCGGAAGCGGTGATCATCAGCATGTTATTGATGACCTCGTAATCGACCCGGACTCCGACAACGGCATTGGCGCCCAGATTCTCCGCCTTGCCGATCATGTCCTGTATGGCGGCCTGACGGCTTTCGACCATGGCGTGCTCATAGGAATTGGAGCGGCCGCCGAACAGGTTGGTAAAGCCAGCAGCGATGTCGCGGAACAGATCGATGCCTTCAACGACCTCACCGAAGACGATGCCCTTGTATTCCTTTATCATCATGCCGTCAACATTGCTGGTAGTTGTTATGATCATTATTCATTCCTCCTTATGTTCATTATCTTAATGATAATACTTTTCAATGCCCCCGTATCCCCTGATCAGCTGATTCTTACGGGTTTTCGCAATGAAATTGTTCAGCCGTTTTTCAAACTGCTCAGGGCGTCCGCGGGCTTCCTCAATATAAGCGATCCGGATGCGCTTATACGGCTCGCTGAAGGCCTGATAGTTTTTCCAGACCTCTTCATCATTTTGCAGCCGCTGCAGGATATCCTCGGGAAAGACATATGGCGTTTCGATCAGTTCTCTGACCTGCGCGCGCACCTGCGGCATCAGCATCTTCTTGCCATCCAGCCAGATCAGCCTTTCAATGTTGGCCCGGGAGTAGCTGCTGCCATTACGGCGCGGGGTAAAGCGCTGGGCCCGGTGCAGCGGGTCGAGGTGCTTTATCGTACTGTCGATCCAGCCGAAACAAAGGGCTTCCTCAACGGCGTCGTTATAAAGGATGGCGGGCTCACCGCTGTCCTTTTGGGGATAAATCAGCCAGATCTCGCTCAGCTTATCATGGTTTTCCGCCAGAAACTGACGCCACTGGCTTCTTTGAGGGAAATAAACGGTCTCGGTAATATTCATTTAACCTGACTCCCCATTTTTACCAGCCGGCGGATGGTATTGGCGGTGCGGATGGTGATCTGATCGCACAGCGGCTTCTGAGCCGTTTTCTTCCACCAATTGGATTTGCGGTAATTGTCCAGGTCAAAGGACCAGTAGATGACCCCTCTGCCTTCCTGTATCTGATCAATGCCTTCACTCGGCTCACCGATGGCTATCATGACTTCACCGGTACCGGTGGGCGGGATCATCAGAATCAGGTTATCATAGATGTTCCTGTCCCCGTTGTCCCACCACAAGGGCGCCTGCGCCAGCACTTCTTCCAGAAAGCTGACGGTGACCAGACAGACCGGGATCTGCAGACCAAACTCCCTGCTGATCATCTCTTCGATGCGATCCTTAAGAAGGCTGATATCTTCCTGAGCGGTAAAGATCACATTGCCGCTGTTAAGGTAGGTGAGCACCTCACCATAGCCCAAAGCTTCAAACTGCTGCTTCAGCTGTTTCATGTCGATCTTGTTCTTGCCGCTGATGTTGATTCCTCTGAGAAAGGCGATCAGGCGGTTATTGTTGTTGTCCATGCTGCTCTCCTCCTGGCGGCCTATTGGTCAATCTTCTTGATCGGGTGTCTGATGACGGTCTTCAGTTTGGCCGGCTCAGTCTTGCGGGCATCGGAAAGGTAGATCTCATGGTGCCGTCTGGCATCACTGAGATCATTTTCATAGCCGTTTTCCGCCAGATACTGATCCATCAGCGCTACACTGGCCGGTTCGTCATCATAAGAGCCGATGTGCATGATCTGCACGCACAGCCCTTCTTCAACGGTCAGAAACTCGGCCTTTGAGCAGTCCAGTTTCTTCTTTCGGGTTGCCGTTTCCCTGGCCCACTCAAAGTCCCGGACGGTTATGAAGTCCGGCAGCCGAATCACCGAGATCCAGCAGAATGATGACTTATCACCATAGTTGACTCCCTTTACGCCTTCCTGCCACCAGAAACCCTCCAGCGGCGGGACAACATAGTCAAAGAAACCCTCAATGCGGTAGTCAGTCTTATAGCTCATCTTCAAGGTATAGGCCAGGGCATAAAGTACCGCCAGAGCCTTCTGATAATCACCGTCAGGCTGATTGGGGTCGCCCTTTCCCCGGACAGCCAGATAGTTGGCTGACGGTACATCAATGATCTCCGGCTTAGTGGCCGGAAGATAGAATTCACGGTATTCCTTCTTGAAATCAAATGCCATGGTCTTGTCCTCTTTTTTGCTGATTAAAACAGTGACTGTCTGTTAAGAAGAATATAACACATTTCCCAGACTTATTTGCGGAAAGCGCGTTTGGCGTCAGGCAAACGTGCTAAAATGAGAATATAGAAACGAGGAAAAATAATCATGAGCATTGGCGTTTACTATCTGGAATCAACCAACGCGGACAGCGTTAACATCAACCAATACAATCAGAAGGTGTTGGAAAAGCTGGCTGAACTGTCCGGTGAAACCATCGAATTCTGTGATCTTGAACATCTGGCTGACTATGATCTGGCCATGACCTTTGTCGGCGGCGGCGGCGTTGAGGGACGCTTCAAGGAAGTAGTCGACCAGCTGCCCGAGCCGGTCTTCCTGCTGACCACTGGACTGAACAACTCCCTGGCCGCCAGCATGGAGATCCTCTCCTATCTCAAGCAAAACGAGATCCCCGGAGAGATCATTCACGGCTCCGAAGCCAAGATGGCCAGGCGCATTGCCACCCTGGCCCGGGTCTTCAAGGCCAAGAAGAAGATTTCCAGCCTGCGCATCGCCCGCGTCGGCCAGCCCAGTGACTGGCTGATCTCCTCCGATGTTGACGCTGATGAGTGCCGTGAATACACCGGCATCGAGATCATCGACATCTCCATGGAGGAATTCTTTGAAGAGATCGCCAAAAAGCAATACGAAGACAATAAGTATACGGAAATGATCAAGGCGAGAAACTGGCATCCGCAGGATACCGAACTGTGCTGCCAGATCTACGGCGCCCTGAAGAGACTTGCCGGCAAGTATCAGCTTGACGGCCTGACCGTCCGCTGTTTCGATTTGCTGAAGCCGATCAAAGGAACCAGCTGTCTGGCTCTGGCCGTTCTGAATGCCGAGGGCATCTATGGCGGCTGCGAAGGTGACGTACCGTCGCTGATCTCCATGTGCGTAGCCGGCGAACTGACCGGTCAGCCCATCTTCATGGCCAACCCGTCCCGGATCCTTTCCGATGACAACGACATCATCTTTGCCCACTGCACCCTGCCGCTGAACATGCCGACCAGCTTTGAACTGATGACCCACTTTGAATCCGACCTCGGCGTGGCCTTCCGCGGCCACATTCAGGAAGGACCGGTCACCATCTTCAAGACCGGCGGTCTGATGCAGCAGTACTTCGCCGCAGCAGGTGAACTTAAGGAAAACCTGAAGGAAAGGAATCTCTGCCGCACCCAGGTAAGGATCCACCTCGACGAGCAGACCCTGGAATACTTCCTGACCGAATCGATCGGCAATCATCACATGATCATCAACGGCGACTGGGTCGAACTGATCGATGAATTCTACAAGTGGTTCTGATCACTGCCCCCAACGAACCTCAAAGGCCACCGCGGTGGCCTTTTTTCCGGCTCAGTTGCCCCATCATGAGGGCAACCATCCCCCCTGTTTGGCGATCATGTAGTAAAATGATGGCAAAAGAGAAAGGAGAAAGCCGATGAAGACCTTATGGAAACTCAGCCGGGAAGCCATCCGTTACAAGGGCCTTTACATTCTCGCCATCAGTGCAACCCTCTGTCTGACCATGGTAAACCTGACCGCCCCCAGACTGCTCTCCAGCATGACCGCCATTGTCCGAAATGGGGTAGAGGCTGAAGATCTGACCGCCATCCGCAATCTGACCCTGATGCTGGTGGGGCTGTACCTGTTAAGAGTCATCTTCCGCTTCATGTCCTCCTATCTTTCCCACAAGGCCGCCTGGTATCTGGTGGGCGATCTGAGGACCAAGGTCTATGATAAGCTGGCCAACATGCATCTGGGCTACTTCCATGACAAGCAGACCGGCGATCTGATGAGCCGGGTGATCAACGATACCCGTGACTTTGAACTGCTCTACGCCCACATGATCCCGGAAACGATCACCAACATCGTTACCTTTGCCGGGGTACTGATAATCTTACTGACCATTAACGCCAAGCTGGCGCTGATAACCTGCGCTCCCATCCCCCTGATCCTGATCTCGGGAATCATCTTTGCCGGCAAGGTCCGTCCCTATTTCCGCGTCTCGCAGAAAAAGATGGGTGAACTCAACGGCAAGCTGCAGGATAACTTCTCCGGCGTTCATGAGATCCAGGCCTTCGGCCGGCAGGAATATGAAGTCGGACGGATCAATGAAAAGAACTTCGAACACGTAAGGGCAATGCTTCAGGCCTTAAGGGCCTCGGCGGTCTTCCATCCTTCCGTGGAATTCATCTCCTCTCTCGGCACCGTACTGGTCGTCGCCTTCGGCGGCTATCTGGCTTACAGTGAGGGCCTGCAGGTCGAGGACATCGTCGCCTTCCTGCTTTATCTCAGCCTGTTCTACCAGCCGGTAACCGGCCTGGCTAACCTGGTGGAAAACATGCAGCAATCACTGGCCGGGGCGGAAAGAGTCATCACGATTCTTGATGCTCCCAATGAAATTGAAGACAAACCGGGGGCCAGCGAATTGAAGGATGTCAAAGGTGAGATCACCTTTGAAAACGTCAGTTTCTCCTACGTCGACGGCATACCGGTCTTAAAGAACGTTTCCTTCACCTGCAAGCCGGGAGAAATGTTGGCATTAGTGGGACCAACGGGAGTCGGCAAGACAACCATAACCGAACTGCTCTCCCGCTTCTATGAGCCTCAGCAAGGCCGGATCCTTATTGACGACATCGACATTCAGGATGTCACCCTGAGCAGCCTGAGACAGAACATCTCATCCGTGTTGCAGGACACCTTCCTGTTCAACGGTACCATTGCCGAAAACATCAGCTATGCCCGACCAGACGCCACCATGGAAGAAATCAAAGAAGCAGCCAGAGCTGCCAACATCGACCAGGAGATCGAGGCCATGCCGGATGGTTATGAGACCGAAACCGGCGAACGGGGCGTCAAGCTTTCCGGCGGACAGAAACAGCGCATTGCCATTGCCCGAGCCATCCTGCGCCGCTCACCGATCATCGTTCTCGATGAAGCCACAGCCGCGGTCGACGTGGAAACGGAGCAGCAGATCCGCAGCGCCATTAATTCTCTGACCGGCAAGCGCACCATCATTGCCATTGCCCACCGTCTCAGCACCATCCGCTCAGCAGACCAGATTCTGGTCATTGAAGAAGGCGAGGTCAGAGAAAAAGGCACCCATGAGCAACTGATTGCCCTGGGTGGCCAGTACGCCAGGATGAACGAGATCCAGAAACAGAATGAATAATCAAAATAATAAGCATCATACTGATAATGATGCTTATTTTTTATGCGGTTGATTGATTGTGCAAAGACTTAATTACTCTTGGCTCTATAGTGTTTATTTAGGTAATTATCAGCCCTTTCAACAATCAATATACTCTTCTCCAGATTATCAACCAAGTGCTTGTGCTCTTTCTTATCTGTGATAATTTGCGCATTCTTTAAAATGGCTAATTCCATCCTGAAATCATTCAAAGCTCTCTCGGTTTCCTTGCAGATGAGTTCTATTTCCTTATTCATTTGGAATTTCCCATCAAGAATGTACTCAACTGTGGTCAGCAGTTTTGCATAGTCCCTTTGTGTGAATCTTGGGGAAGACAACAGAGCTATTGAAGCAATCGCTAATCCCGATGTGCCCAAACCGACCAATGCGCCACCGCCAGCAATCACAATTGCTCCCCCAGCCATCCCAAGGCCGCCTGCTGCTATAGCCCCGCCGCCTAACATCGCCAAGCTCGCATTCGTCAGAGCCGCACCTGCTAATCCTGCAAATGTTTTGCCAACCAAGATTACAGCAATACCTGGAGCAAATGCAAACGCGGCAGCTCCAGCAGCAGCAGCCACGGCTGCGGCACCGGCAACGCCAACAACTGTCTTTTCTGTCTTATTCTCCAGAACGTTTAGCATTTTCCTAAATGTTTTATTTAGTTCTTCTATGTCATTTTTAGCAACGTATTTCTGTCTCTCGCAGAAAATTTTGCTGACGTAACTATCATCAGATAATTTTAGCTTATTATACTTTTTATCCTCTTCATCAAATTGATAATACGGAGTGAAAAGGAGCAATTCCAAGGCAATTTTATATAACCAACTCTTATTCCCAGCAGTGGCAGCATGAGTTTCGAGCATTGCGTAAACTTTTTCATCATCCTCATCAAAAAGGCGGTTTATCTGTATTACTTTATTAGACTCTTCAATCCATTTATCTTTCCACTCACTTTTCAATATTTGAGTATCATTATCTTTTGTGTTAGCAATATCCTGATTTATCAAGTGTAGTTGTAAAGAATACAGAATTCTGGTCTCTATACTATTCAGTTCAACATAATCAAAGTACAGTTTCTTCTCAATCTCTCGCGCCTTCAATTCAGCCTTTTGTTTTGCAATTGCTTCTTTTGTAACATACTTATGAATACCTTCGAGCAAATATGACCAGTCATTTTTCACGACAGTAACAAGATTAAGGCAATTCGCAATATTGATTGAGGAAATAAATGCACGAATTGCTTCAAGTTCTTTTTCATCTCCAGCCTGCTTGGCTACTTTAGCAGCATATGCCACTGCTTCAATACCATCTATAGCCGCAAAGACACCCGAAGACACCAAGTCCATTCTGGACAATACTCTTCTATTGTTTTCGGTAAAAATGTCAACATTTATGAAATTCAGCCCCTCCAAGGCCTTAACATTATGTGTTTTCAGTTCAACGATTAACAGTTTTACAAAGCAAAAGATTCTGACCAGACACTTGTTGAGTATGATCGGCATTATTTGCTTACTCAATTGACCGGCGAGTGGAACTGAGTCTTCAGCATCTTTCCCAATATCGGGAACTCTTCCCATAATCTTTTTGTACACATCAAATTCGTCAATTTTCTTATTGCGAAATAACTGAGAACCAGCAACTTCCTTTATGACTGATTCTACATATGAAAGGCCTTTTTGGAAATGAAGAATATCTTCTTTCTCTTTTTCAAATTTACCGTTTTTCGCATATTGACTGGCATTTACTACTATCCAATAAACAATACCGGCAACTATTCGCTGGATATAATTCTTTCCATCAAGCACATCATCTTCCAATGGAACAAATCTCAGGTTTCCTTCATCATCCAGGCCAAACGAATAACCAATCAACTTGGAAATAACCGAATATATCAGTCCCTTTATGCTCAGGTTCCGAGCGAAGTCTTTTATCAATGCTTTGTAAGACGCCGCCCTATGAATTCTATCCTCCGCTGCTCCTAATGCTGCTTCAAAATCACTCTCAAGAATGTCAATTTTCTGTTGAGTGAATTTATCATTTTTCAGCATGGATTTTGCGAGCTCAAACAATTGTTTTTTATCTAAATCCTTTAGCTGATTAAAATCAGTCTTTCCAACCGCAAACTGGTCAAACGCTGCTGCGATTAATCCGCAGGCAACTGAGGCAATGTAATCTGTTCTGTCCGCCTTATTTACCTTGCTGTCAAATTTCAAATCTACGACATCAATGCTTTTCTTATCCAATCTATATAGATTATTTGCATCCGAAGATTGAGTTATGCTGATGTCTGCAAGCGGCATATAGTTAAGACTAACTTCATAGCAATCTGCCTGATTCTCCCACTTAATTAATTCGTACATACACTATCCTCCTGAATTATGTATATTATGATTAGTTTCCAATTTGCATCTTTAAATACGGTTATCAACTATTATGAAGCGAAATTCTGTACATTTATTTTATTTTAGCATATATCAGACATAGCAATTACAGGTAGAAGTTGAATTCCAGTTTTTCAATTAATGCCTGGATAATCATAAAGAAAAATGATCTATATAGTTTGCTATTATGATCATCTTTCTCTCTTTTCCCGTCAGTTTTGCGGTTTTAACCTTTCAACATACAGCTCGATTTCTTCCCGGCTCTGCCAGGATGCCCAGCTGTATTCCTGGCCATCACTGTCCTTCTTAAACTTGAATTTTATCTCCGAATTCGGGGCAGCACTCTGGCCGGTAACCACATACTGTTTGAGAATATCAAAGATGTTTTCTTCCCCAAGGCCAATATAAGAACCGTCGGTCGGTACAATGACCAGTTTGATGTTACCCAGACCGTAATGGTCTCGATAGTCACCTCCCAGTGAAATGTAGCCGCAGCTGGCCAGATTCCTTCCAACATAATCCTTGACATAGCTGACATAGCGGTCTGGGTCGGGATTAATGGCTGTCATACCCTTTTGCGTTACTTCTTCGCTTGATTTGGTCGGCCTTACCTTAAGCACTATTTCACTGATGCTCTGCCATTCAATGAGACTGTCATACTCTTCGCCATCTTCATCCTTTTCATAGCTGAACTTAATTTCCGTATTCGGCTCAAGACTCTGAGCCACGACCACATAGTTCTTCAATTGCTCATTGGACACACCCACATATTCACCGTTTTCAGTGATCATGATCAGATGGACATAGCCGCTGCCGTAGCGGTCGTTGCGGTCACCGCCCAGTGATTCATAACCAACGGAAGCACAGTTACGGCTGACATAATCCTTAATGTAAAAAGTGTACTTGTCCGGTGAATCATTGATGGGTACGAATTCGTGTTTTTCAGTATCTGGACTGCCGCCTTCATCGGAGCTGCCACTGCCGGAACAGCCGCTCAGCAACAACATTAAAGCTATCATTATAAGAGCTATCTTTTTCATTGTAAGTCTTCCTTCCTTTTTCCTAATCCTAATTCCGTTCCCGCGGGAACGGTCAATAGTAATCATCCTCCGATTTTCTTCCTGTGTTCTCTCTTCTCCTCAATAGAATCAAAGGCCTCATCTTCAGTGATCCTGTTAAGGTATCCGCACTTGTCGCAGCGATAGAACGGGTATATGTCCCGGAAACCTTCCTGGGTGTTCAGAATGGTTCCACAGTCATCGCAGAACCAGGTCACGCCGGGAAAGCGCTCTCCCTGGTAGGCAAACTGCCGGTTGGCCAGTTTCTGGCCGCATTTCTCACAGACATTGATCTCATTGTTCTCGTCAAAGCTTTCCTGCATGCTTAGTACCGCCCCGCATTCCGGGCACTGGCATTTGCGTTTCAGAAGTACCATCTTGGTCACGTTTCTCAACAGATTATTCATCAGGTTTCCTCCTTCTCCATAAGCCATGCAATTTTTGCGTCCAGGTTGCTGATCTCCCTGTCCTTCACTTTTCTTTCCCTGACCAGCCGCTCTCTGACCCCCTGCAGAAAGCTGATGCTCTCCTGTCTGCTCAGGGAAGCGGTGAGCAGATGCCTGATCTCGCTGACCTTCAGTCCGGCCTGGCGGCAACTCAGCACTTCTTCCAGCTTCCTTACCTCCATTTCACCGTACATCTTATGCATTTGCGTCCCTACTCTCTGAGCCGGTCTGATCAGACCGATGCGGTCATAGTAGAACAGGGTCTTTCTGGTAATGCCGTAGTTACGGCAGACATCCTTAACGGATAACAGTTCATTTTTCTTCATGTTCACCTCCGTTCCCCGGGGTACACATAAATGATAAGAAAAGCAGAGACCTCAGTCTCTGCCCAAGTTTTTTCCAGAAAAATCCCAATATCAGTTCTTTTTAAGTTCCTGCATCCGCTCGGCTATCGCCCGGTTGAATTCCTCCAGGTCCTCATCACTGTAGTGGAAGCCATTAAGGCGGTCTTCAGTATTATCGCTGATGGCGCTGATGTCAATGCGGTTGAGATGGCCGCAATGACGGCACTGCCATACCGGCAGATGATCATCAAAACCGGCCTGGTTTTCCAGAATCTCCCCGCATCCATCGCACTGCCAGCTGATGCCCGGATACTTTTTTTCCAGATCATTACCTGAATAGGTGCTCTGGTATTGCTCAGGGAAGAAAAGATATTGCAGTTTGTCCAATATCTCGCCGTCTTCCGCAATCTGGCGGTTTACCGCTGAGAAGCCGCTGTGATACATCCGTACCACTCTGCCCGCTTCGTTGCGGAGCAATCCGCCGATGATCAGCCAGCCAAAGGCATTGATGATGCCTTCGTAGCTGTACAGATGAAGCTGATAACCGGCATTATACATCAGCCCGTCCCACACTTCGTCATCGATCGGGAAGGGCTCATCAAGCCGTTCATAACCATTCTTCTTGTATCGCTCAACCGTGGAATCCCATACTGCCGCGCAAAGTTTTTCGTGAAACTCATTAAGCTGATCATCGCTCAGCAACTTCAGATGCTCATGGATGGTTGCGCGCAGCGTATCCGTGGCATCCGGCTGGTCGATCAGGATGGCCGCCGTGTCCTTGCGGATCAGTTCGGCCGCCTTGCGTTCCTTTTCCTGATTCCCCTTGGCGGTGCCGATCAGCCTTCCCAGGATCTGGTTGATGCGGGTATTGCTGCCGAGATAGAGAGAGCCGTTATGGCGGCTGGCATAGATGGTGGTCTCGCTGTCGATGTATTCAGCATCGATCTTTCCCTCTTCATCGCGCACCTCGATTATGAAGCCGGGCAGCCACTCATCCAGCAAATCCAGCTGTTTGGGCATCTTCTTTCCGGCAATGTCATAGAACAGTTCCAGCACGCGGCCAAAGCGCAGATCGATCTCGCAGCCTTCCTTTTCCGTCATTTTTCCCGTTCTCCCTTCTCATTATCGTATATTGTTTCCTGTGTCTTTATGTTAGTTTTTCCGGCCGTTGTGCGTCAATAGGGATGAGCGGAAGATTGTTGGAAGTTTTGGCCATTTTCCGCTATACAGCAGGGCATAAATATGCTAATATGGATTCACCTATGAAGAGCACACGAGAGACAAGCTCGATGACTGTGCAGCAACCTGTGTTAAGGCAAGGTGCTAAGGCTTGAACGATGGGTAACAACGCATTGTTTGAACGGATCTCGTCATAGGCTGACGGGATTTTTCTTAGGTTAGAAATGAGGAAACATGAAACTATTCAGTAACGAGATCGTCTTCCGGGGCCACCCGGACAAGGTCTGCGACCAGATTTCAGCAGCCATTCTCGATGCCTGCCTGCGTCAGGACCCTGACAGCCGCTGCGGCATTGAGACGGCCGGCGGCAAGGGCATCGTTTTCATCACCGGTGAGATCACGACCAAGGCGGTCATTGACCCGGTAGGCATTGCCCGCCGAGTGCTCAGGGACATCGGCTACCGCGATGACTACGGCATCATCGACAACATCGGCAAGCAGTCCGCTGACATCGCCTTAGGCACCAATAATGAAGCCGGCGGCGCTGGCGACCAAGGTATGATGTTCGGCTACGCCTGCAACGACACCCCGCAGATGCTGCCAAAAGGCATGGTTATCCTGCAGAAGCTGGCCGAATACTATGACCAGCTGGTCCATACCCACAAGGACTTCTACCCCGATGGCAAGGCCCAGATCACCGGCATCTACGATGACGACTTCAATCTGGTAAAGATCAAGGACTTCACCATCTCCTACAACAACTCTGAAGAAAACCGCCAGGAGACTGACGGCATTCTGAAGGATTATGTCACCGGCTTATGCCGCCAGTACGGCCTGGAAGTCGAGCGTTTCCTGATCAACCCCACCGGCCGTTTCCTGATCGGCGGCTTTGAGGGTGATGCCGGTCTGACCGGACGCAAGATCGTCGTTGATGCCTACCAGTCCTTCGCCAATGTCGGCGGTGGCTGCATGAACGGCAAGGACCCCACCAAGGTCGACCTGTCCGGTGCCTACATGGCCCGTCAGTTTGCCCGGGAACTGCTGGTAAAGCACAACCTGAAGTGGTGCGAGGTACAGATCAGCTATGCCATCGGCTTACGTGAACCTCTGGCCATCTACATCGATTCCGACAAGGGCAACCTGCAGCCGGAACCGGAGTTCTATGAAAGAGGCAAGCCGGCCAACATCATTGCCGAGCTGAACATGAAGCAGATCAATTACGAAAAGCAGGCCATGTACGGCCACTTCCGCGATTAGTATCATCTTCATAAGACACGTAAGGGAGTGTAACGTAATAGCGAAAGCTAAAGCGTTCACTCCTTTTTTATTCGCCGTGTTTCGTCATTATCTAAGTGTTTTCAGGAGGATCACTAAAAAGGCAGTTTTCCCCGGGAAAAACTGCTGATTT
>JAEEHC010000081.1 GCA_016280635.1 Erysipelotrichaceae bacterium | reverse complement strand
TTTCTTCCTTCCAGATCTTGATGAACCAATCCGCATCGTCGAAGTAATCGGGAATACCGCTTGTATGGGTCAGCAGATGCCGGACCGTCACGCCCGGGTAGGGGATCTCCGGGAAAAACTTCGTGATCTCATCTTCCGGATTAAGAAGGCCCTGGCGCACCAGCAGCATGACCGCTGCCGACGTGAACGTCTTGCTGACGGAAGCCAGCTGGAAGATCGACTCCTCTGTGATTGGCAGCGTGTCTTCGGGATCCCGGAAACCAAGAACTCCCTTGGACACGATCTCCCCCTTTTCGGCATAGAGCCAGGCCCCGTTGAAGTCATCCTTTTCTTTCAGCTCGCGGGCCAGCTTTTGCATCATAACATTCTTATCCATCAGTATATTCCTCCATTATTCCTTCGCGTTTTTGTATATCTCGCAGGCGATGTCGTCCATTGCTTCGTCGGCTGCTTCGGTGACATTATTGTACATGATGGCAACGCAGATGTCGTTCTTGCGGGAAAAGACCCAACTGGTCAGAAATCCCCAGTTTTCTCCGGTATGGCCGGCAACACTGTCCTGACGGGCTTCCGATTCCCAGACATCGAGGCAGAGGCCGTAGCCGTCCATGACCGGCGTCATCATGCGCTGGGCAGTCTTCTTTTTGAGCAAGCCGCCTTTACGATAGCTCTCGGAAAGGGCAAGACCGATCTTGCAGAGTTCCGTTGGTGTTGTCCACAGACCGGCGGCGGCGTGCTCCGGATAATAGTGATACCCGTGGGCCGGGTCCTCTTTCTGGGCCAGCCGGAAGCCGAATGCGGCGTTGGCCACCAGTTCTTCGTCCAATGGCTGGAAAAAGCCGGTACGCTTCAAACCCAGAGGCTCGGCGACCTCCTTCTGGAAGGCCTCGCGGAGCGTGGTCCCGATAAGGCGGGTAAAGGCAAGTTCAGCCAGAGTGATGCCACCACCGGAATACATGAACTGCTTACCGTAAGGACGAATTCTTCTGAGCTTCGGTGTAATGCCCTTGCCGTTCAGCACGTCCTCAAGCGAGAGAGGTTCGTGGTTTGCCGGATAGCCCGGGAATCCATGCAGGTTGTAGCCTGCGGTGTGAGAAAGCAACGCTGAGAAGGTCAGCGGCCCCTTCCTGACAAATTCCGGTACGACGCCGGAAATGTCCGCGTCAAGGTCGATGAGGCCCTTGTCTGCGTAGCGCAGCAGGGTCAGCGCAAACATCGGTTTTGATACCGAACCCGCCTGGAACAGCATCTCCGGGTTCACCGGGAAGTCCTCGCCATATCGACCGCTGCCTGAGCAGTAGGTCAATAGATCACCGTCTCCCTTCTGCACGGCAATGCTCACGCCGTAGCCCTTCTTTCCCCTGATGCGCATGGCCTTATCCACATCCACGCCGTAGACATTCCTGATGATCCGGTTAGGACCCTTGAGCATCCGCATCAGCACGGCCTCATCACAATCGATGATGCCCGTCTCCCGGAAGCCGGCTTTATGATATAGGTGCAGGCCTGACTTATTCTCCGGTTCGGTGGACAGGAATAGTCGGTCGGCACCGTTTTCCTTGAAGTATCTGATGATCTCCTGCAAGGCCGCCTGGCCATAGCCCTTGCCCTGTTCGTTACGGTCAATCATGAAGCGCCAGAGCCAGTAGCGGTCATCCTCGTCTTCATCTTCAGGATTGAAGGCGAACATGCAGAAGCCTACCAGTTTCTCATCGGCATAGATGCCAAAGGGCCGGGCCATGCCGGGCTTCTCGGCGTTGGCTTCAGCCGCCTCCCGCAGCGAAGTTTCATTTGTAGCGACGAAAGGCTGATCCTTTCGCACCGAAAGAGCCAAAACCGCCTCTCTGTTATCATCATTTACCGGTTTCAGTTTAATTGTCATTATTGTTTTTCTCCTTAATCGACATCATAGCCGGGCTGGGTTCTCCCAGCCTCCGACTTTGTATTATATGTATTTATTTTGTGGATAATTCAGACAAATTTCTTTTCAGAGAATCAATGTCCCGGCCTTCATCCTCTGCGTCTTTGGCAGGTTTCAGCCTTCGCAAAATCCTTTGAATGCTTTTTTTGGACAGCGAAAACCTCTGGGAAAGCTCTTTTGTGCTTATGCCGTTCTGGTAAGCTTCGTAGATTCTTTCATTCCGAACGCGAAAAAACTCCTTAGAGGTTGTTCCGCTGCCCCAAGCCTGCTTTTCTTTCCGTGGGATATAGATTAACTGTCCGTCTACATACTGCTGAATCGCTTCCAACAATTCTTTTGGCAGAATCTGATCTGCCCGAATATAGCTCATATGCTCCTCCTATCTGTTTTTTTCATAGGATTCATCTGAGCTTACGATTCAATTGGTCAGATCTAAGCTCAGACTACCGAGCAATTACATATCTTCTGGTCATAATATTCCTTTCTTCATTATTTATACAAAACTAAAATATATTGTATCTTGCCTTCGGGCCTGCTTCAACCTCAAGATTATTTATAACGAAACCTGAGCCTTGCCAGCTTACCCTGCGATCTCATAAAGCCTCCAGGTCATTCAGAAAGCCGGAAAGCATGCCAAACTGACCGAATTGACGGAACAGAAAATGGCATGACCTGAAGATCACACCATTGCTAAAACTATATTACTTTCTTACTGTAGCCACACAGAGCCGGCTTTTTCCGGTTTGCTTATTCTTCTGACGCCGGCAGATACTGGCCGCTCAGGTAGCGGGGTCTGATCTTCCATATTACCAGCGCGGTGATCACCAGCATGATCACATTGGTAAGCAGGAAGGAGAACCAGATGCTGTCGAGGCCGAAATACAGCGGCAACAGCACCAGGGTCAGGTTATTGAAAACGATCTCCTGCATGATGGTCAGAAACCCCGAGCTGCGGGTCTCCTGCAGATTGGTCAGGGTATTGCGGGCCGCGATGTTATAACCGAACAGCAGGAAGCTGTAAGGCATGATCTTCATGCCGTAGTTCAGGGTCGCGATCATACTCTGCTCCGAACTCTTGACAAACAGCCTTACCAATAGCTGACCACCCGTCAGGAAGAGACCAACAGTCAGTACTGACAGGAAGGTCGTGACCGTAAAGATCTGGCCGAACAGTTTCTGCAGCTTGGCCAGATTTTTTTCTCCGACCGCATAGCTGACTAACGGTCCGGTCGTACCAAAGAGACCAAAGAATCCGCCCATGAAGGTAAAGGCGATGTTATTGACAATGGTATAAGCCGCCAGGTATTCCTCATTGCCCCAGTAAAGGATCGTATAGTTCTGCACCAGCGAGCCCAGTCCGACAGAGGCATTGGTCATGAAGGCCGGAACGCCCAGATGCATGGCTTCCCTGATCATTGTCGTGTCGTGCAGATCAGGCTGAGCGAAGCGCAGTTCACTGGATCGACTGCTGTAGAAGATCAGGCCAATGGTGATCTGCACCAGTACAGCAATCAGGTTGGCATAAGCCGCCCCGACCATGCCGACCTGGCGGTAGGCTACGAAGTACCAGTCAAAGAAGACGTTGGTCCCGACATTGAGAATGGTGTTCAATAAGCCGACCTGCGGCTTGCCCGCGGTCACGTAGAAGCGGGAGAAGATGCCGGACACCAGGGTCAGGGGAATGTAGAGGGTACCGATGCTGTTGAAGGAGAAGGCATAGGGATACAGCGTCTCAGTTGCTCCCAACAGAAGCAGGATCTGCTTCAGGAAGACTCTTTCCACTACGGAGAGAACCAGGCCCACCAGCAAGGCCGCCACCACAATGGTGGTAAAGTTGCGCCGGGCTTCCTCTTCCTTCTTCTCGCCGAACTTGCGGCTGACCAATACGGTAGCGCCGCCCAGAAGGCTGACAATGGCAAAGTTGAGCATGAATAATGGTGAGCCAATGGAAAAAGCCGCCAGGGCATCATGACCGATGTAGCGGGAAATGAACAGGCCGTCATCCAGGGTATACAGCAGCGAGATGACGATCTCGTTGGTTACCGAAGGAGCGGCGAACCTGATCAGTTCAGAGGTGCTGTAGTCTTTTCCTATCGTTTTAGTCTTTTCCATGTCTTTCACCACCATGTCAGTTTACCATTATGAATTTATATGTCAATCAAGGCACACAAAAAAAGGCGTTTCCGCCTTTTTGTCTTTACAGGCTTTCCAGCATCTGCCGGGGATTTTCCTTGGCCTTGGCCTTGCCGACAGTCATCGTGATGACACCATTTTCGTCGATCAGGTAGGTGCAGCGGTTAACGCCCATGTAGCTGCGGCCATAGAGTTTCTTTTCTACCCAGGCCCCATAAGCCTGAATGACTTTCAGTTCCGGATCCGCCAGCAGGGTAAAGGGCAGGCCGAAGTTCTCTTCAAACTTCTTGTGGGAAGCTACGGAATCCTTGCTGACGCCTAAGACCACCGCTCCCTTCTCCGTTATCTGGGGGTAGAGGTCGCGGAAGCTGCAGGCCTGGGCTGAGCAGCCGGAAGTGTTATCCTTGGGATAAAAGTAGAGGATCACCTTCCTGCCGCGATAATCACTTAACTTGTGAACATTGCCATTCTGATCAGGCAGACTGAACTCAGGAGCCTTGGTTCCGATTTCCAGCATCTGAATCTTCTCCTTTCCTTACCTTGATTTTCTCTCTGACGACCGTGACCTTGGTCTTACCGAAAAGGGCATAGACCGCATAGGCCAGCAGTTCCTTGAAGAGGATGACCAACACGACCATGACGATCAGGGTCGTAATGCGGTTGATGTTGTTGGGCAGAAAGACCTTGATCATCAACGCTTCCACCAGAACGATGCTGATGAAGGTGTACAGCAGTTCCAGCCAGCTGAAGCCGTAGTTCTTGAAGCGGGTCTTGCACTTGCGGCACTCGCCGCAGGGCAGACCGTCAATGATGACATTCTTGATCTCCTCGCTCTTACAGACCGGACATCTCATGCCCGATTCGATCTGCCAGAATTCCTTGAATTTACTCATAAAGTACCTCTTAAGAGTACAGGCCAGGGTTTTGCCCTGGCCTGTAAGTCGATTAATTCAATTCCTAGTCTTCAGCTTTCTTGACCAGGTTGTTGAAACGTCTCTGAGCGTCGGCTTTTGCCTTATCGTATAAGGCCTGGGCCTTTTCCGGATTGACCTTAACAAGGTTATTGTATCTGGCTTCATCCATTAAGAAGTCCTGGAACTTATCGAAGTCGGGGTTCTTGAAGTCGATGGTGAGAGGCTTTTCGTTTCTGGGGTCATATCTGTACAGAGCGACATAACCGCAGGCAACGGCTTCCTTCTGAACCTGCTGCTGCTTGCTTAAGCCGCCCTTGATGCCGTGCAGTTCACACGGGCAGTAAGCGATGATCAGGGACGGACCATTGTAGCTTTCAGCTTCCTTCAGAGCCTTAAGGGCCTGCATTCTGTTGGCGCCCATGCAGATGGAGGCAACATATACGTGACCGTAGCTCATGACGATCTGGCCTAAGTCCTTCTTGGCAACGGCCTTACCGCCGGCAGCGAACTGGGCGATGGAGGCAGCCTGTGATGACTTGGAGGACTGACCGCCGGTGTTGGAGTAAACTTCGGTGTCGAGAACCATGACGTTGACGTTCAGGTCGTTGGCCATGACGTGGTCTAATCCACCGTAACCGATGTCGTATGACCAGCCGTCACCGCCGATGATCCATACGGAAGCGCTGACCAGATCTCTGGCATTCTTCAGTAAGACCTTGACGTTTTCATTGGCGCTCTTTTCAACCAGTTCAACGATCTGCGGAGCCAGCAGCTTTTCCTGAGCTCTGTTGCCGTTGTTGGCCAGGTACTGTTCGAACAGACTCTTCAGTTCGGGTTCAACATTTTCAAGTTCATCTTCCATGACCTTGAGCATCTGGCTCTTCTGGTAGTTTCTGGCCAGGGCCATGCCATAGCCGAATTCAGCGTTGTCTTCAAACAGGGAGTTAGCCCAGGCGACACCGTTGCCTTCTTCGTCCTGAACGAACGGAGTTGACGGAGTGGAGCCGCAGTAGATTGATGAACAGCCGGTAGCGTTGGCAACCAGCATGTCAGGACCGAAGAGCTGAGATACCAGTCTGTAGTACGGAGCTTCGCCGCAGCCCGGGCATGAACCCGGAACTTCGAAGTAAGGTCTCAGGAACTGCGTTCCCTTGATGGTGTCGTCGACCAGTTCCTTCTTGTAGGCGGTCTTCTGATACAGGTAGTCAGCCAGCGGAGCTTCAGCCATCATGTCGTGAACGTCGACCATGGTCAGAGCATCCTTCGGGCATTCCTTGGCACACAGGCCGCAGCCTACGCAGTTATCCGGGGAAACCTGGATTCTGAACTTCAGGCCCTTGGCCTTGCCGTTGGCTTCGATGGTCTCGAAGGCGATCGGGGCGTTGGCAACTTCTTCATCAGTCAGAGCGAACTGTCTGATGGTAGCATGCGGACAGACGAATGAGCAGAAGCCGCACTGGATACACTTGCTGCCATCCCACTTCGGAACGAAGGAAGCGATGTTGCGGTGCTCATTGTAGGAGACGTTGTTTCTGATCGTGCCGTCGATGACCTTCGGATCAGCGAAGGTGCTTACCGGCAGATCGTAGCCATTCAGATAACCGATCTGGTTGGCGTAGTTGTCCATGTAGGCATCACCGGTCTTCGGCAGTTCGAAGTGCGGATCGAGCTGAGCCCATTCCGGCTTGACTTCGATCTGGACCAGTCCGGCCTTGCCGGCGTCGATGGCCTTGTAGTTCATTTCAACGACATCGTCGCCCTTCTTGCCATAGGACTTCTTAGCGGCTTTCTTCATCAGATCCAGAGCCTGTTCATAAGGCATGATCTGCTCATTGAGAGCGAAGAAGGCTGACTGTAAGGTGGTATTGGTTCTTCTGCCCATGCCGATCTGAGCACAGATCTTGGTGGCATTGATGATGTAGAACTTGGCGTTCTTCTTGGCCAGCTGAACCTTTACTCTGTTGGGCAGGTATCCTTCGATTTCCTCAGGTTCCAGAGTGGTATTGAGCAGGAAGGTGCCGCCCTTCTTCAGAGCTGACAGCATGTCATACTTCAGGACATAGGAATCCAGTGAGCAGGATACGAAGTCGGCATTGTCGACATAGTAAGTTGAACGGATCGGGGTAGGACCGAAGCGCAGGTGGCTTCTGGTAACACCGCCGGCCTTTCTGGAGTCGTACTGGAAGTAGGCCTGAGCATACTGATCGGTGTTGTCGCCGATGATCTTGACGCTGTTCTTGTTGGCACCGACGGTACCGTCTGAGCCTAAGCCCCAGAACAGACATGAAGTATAGTCGGAAGAGACATTGTATTCCGGATCAACCGGTAATGACAGATGAGTGACATCATCATCGATACCGATGGTGAATTCCTCAGCCGGAGCATCCTTTTTCAGTTCGTCATAGACAGCCTTGATCTGGTTGGGAGCGGTATTCTTGGAGGAGATACCGTAGCGGCCGCCGACGATCTTGATATCCTTGCCCTTGAGAATGGACAGGACATCGAGGTATAACGGTTCTCTGGCGCCCATTTCCTTGGTTCTGTCTAAGACGGCAATCTTCTTGACGGTCTTGGGCAGGACATCCAGGAAGTACTTGGCTGAGAACGGACGGTACAGATGGACCTTGATGACGCCGATCTTTTCGCCCTTGGCTCTCAGATCGTCGATGACCTCGGAAATGGTCTCATTGACGGAGCCCATGGCAACGATGACGCGCTCAGCTTCCGGATCGCCATAGTAGACGAACGGCTTGTAGCATCTGCCGGTATGTTCAGAGATCTTGGCCATGTATTCAGCAACCAGATCCGGAACCTTGGCATAGTGTTCATTCTGAGCTTCTCTGCCCTGGAAGGTGATGTCGTCGTTTTCGGCAGTGCCTCTGGTAACGGCATGACCATGCGGGTTCAGAGCGTTCTTCTTGAATGCTTCAACAGCATCCATGTCCAGTAAGCTCTTCAGGTAGTCGTAATCCATGACTTCGACCTTCTGAATTTCATGAGAAGTACGGAAACCGTCGAAGAAATGAATGAACGGAACGCTGCCCTTGATAGCGGTCAGGTGAGCAACACCTGCCAGGTCCATGGCTTCCTGAACGGAGCTGGATGCCAGCATGCAGGCGCCGGTCTGACGGCAGGCATAGACGTCCTGATGGTCACCGAAGATGCTTAAGCTTCTGGTAGCCAGGCTTCTGGCGGCAACATGAACAACAGCCGGCAGGCATTCGCCAGCCCACTTGTAGATGTTGGGGATCATCAGTAATAAGCCCTGAGATGCGGTGAATGTGGTAGCTAAAGCACCACCCTGTAAAGTTCCATGAACGGCACCGGCAGCACCGGCTTCTGACTGCATTTCCGCGACCTTGACTACGCCGCCGAACACGTTCTTGCGGTTCTGGGTAGCCCACTGGTCAACGACTTCAGCCATCGTGCTGGACGGTGTGATCGGGTAAATAGCGGCAACTTCCGTAAACGCGTACGCTACGTGAGCAGCAGCCGTATTACCATCCATGGATTGAAATACCTTTGCCATTGATTAGCCTCCTCTATATTTCGCTATTTTGCTATTTAATTATAGAACACAACAGCGCCGTTTCTCAATACAAAAACCGAAAAGAAAAGAGGAAGTAATCCTCT
>JAEEHC010000080.1 GCA_016280635.1 Erysipelotrichaceae bacterium | reverse complement strand
GTTTTAACCTAGATGCAGGTTGGACACAAGTAGAAATCGCATTTATCTGTATTAATCTGGCATTTGATCTGTTGCTTCCGACATCTTTTCCTCATATTCTTTCAGATACCTATAACTGAGTTCTGATAGTTCTCCATAGGCTTCATAGAATTCTTCATCACACTTTTCCAGGATTTCTTCCTGTTCAGAAGTAATCTTCTCTGTTAAGAATATGTTGCGTTCGTCCCTGTCTGTCGGAACAGATTCTCCAAATATAGCGTTGGCTTTCTGACAAATAGATAATACTCTTTCAGCTCTTAGAGTTTTCAGTGCTTTAATCACTTCATTGGCAAAATCCCCGCTTGAATTACTATAGAACTGATCAAAACCACCATTATGAACTTCCGCCGCCAAATACTGTGTTACATAGATGACTCTTTCTTCTTCCGTGAGTTTATCAATTTCATCACTATATCCACACTTTTCGCACATTTTCATATATGCATAATTCAGATATGAATCTTCATCCATAGGCTCTTTATTCTTCTTAGATGTTTCATTTAAAAAACTAGAAGGCGTCATCTTTCCTTCATTCATGAATCCCCACATGAAATAGATAGTAAGTATGACAGCCAATCCAATAGCCACCCACAATATAACTACTCCAATCCTATTTATGACTGAGTTTTGATCAGAATGATCTATCATTATCGTACCGATGACTATCAACCACAACTGAAGAACAAAACTAATTAGTACGGAAAGGAATAGCCTAGCAAAAAAACGTTTAATAGTTTCCTTCATATTCTATCCTATTTCCCTTTTACCTTTCGTTCATTTTCAGCCCTGTTAGCATCGTACCACTCATCAGGATATGCCGGCTTATCAGCAGGCTCAAACATGTAGCAATACGCTTCTCCCGTTTCCAGATCACTGTTGTACGGGTAGTCATGTTCCACCATATCCGCATGGGCATAGGCCTTCAGCTGCGTTTTCCACTGATCACACCAGTCATGAATATGGAAAAAACTTTCCCCATCAGAGAGTGTGAAATAATAGTATTTGCAATTCATACATGTCTTTTTCATTCTGAGAGCACCTCCATATTGACAACTGTTGTGTACTTACCAGTCAGAGTCTTTTTAACTATTTCCTTACTTACGTGTAAGTAAGCAGATCGATTCCATGTGCTGATGACTCTTGAAAAATATGTGTTTTATTCATCCTTTTTCAATTACTGCATCGACAATGCAGGCTGCCAGTCAAACAACAGATATGCCATATAGTGAGGGATGGTCAGTATACCATCCGATATTCCAATGTTGGCATCTTTAATTCTGATAAGTTGAGTTTTACCACCATAATGATCTGGATGAGCCATTACTGTCTTTGCGCTTTTTGTATTACCGTCCACAGCCTTTACTTCTAAAATCGTTGCCTCCCCCTGATAATTGATCACAAAATCCAATTCCAGTCCACTTTCCTTGGCAAAATAGAAAAGCCTTCCTCCCCTTTTGTAAAGCGCATCAGCTATAAGAGCTTCATAAAGGATTCCTTTCCCCATACCAAGATTTCCCGACAATATTGCACTTGTCGTGCCATCTTCCAACATTCCAACCAGCATCCCTATGTCTGTGGTAAATACTTTATACTGGTTCTGAACCACATTTGTTGATAATGGTGTTGCCGGAACATACACATTATGGACTTTTAATATGATTCCAGTATCCTTAAGATAATCTATAGCATCCTTACCGGCATCTTTTGCTCCTTTTCCACTGATTTTTGAAACAATATACCTTTTATTTTCTTTTCCCAGAAACGACGGTATCAGAGAAAAAGCACTTCTGATCCTTGCTACTTCATTTGTATTGAACAGAGGCTTTTTATCCTTCCCCCGTCTTCTGCCAAAATCATCCTGCAGATCACTGGTTATCCTTCTGGTTATCTGAAGAGTAGAGTGCATATTGTTTGTTTCTACATAATTACTGACTGCTTCAGGGAATCCGCCAACGCAGAGATACTCTCTGAATAGTGAAGTAAACGAATTGTGCATTGAATTTGATAAAGGAGTCTTTTCTTCGAATGCCTCTCTTATGTATGATAATTCCTTATCCGTATATCCTTTAGCCCATAGAAACTCCTCAAAATCTAATGTTCGCATATCGAATTCATCTGTGCAGCCAACAGGTTTTGGTGTATCATCTGCTATGACGTAACCGCTGACCCCCAGATAGGATCCTGAAGCAATAAAGTCATACCGCTTGTCATTCATGACTGTTTTAAGAGCCAGCAATGCTCTAGGGCATTCTTGGACTTCATCAAAAATGAAAACTGTAGACCCGTTGATGAGGTCTGGAAGTGGCTTTCTTACCGACAGTTCTCTGATAATTGTGTCTGAATCGAGATTTCCATCAAAAGCATCTATTAGACCAGGATCATCCCAAAAGCTGAGATAAATAACGACCTTGTAATTATTCTCGGCAAACAGTTTTATGCTATGTGTCTTTCCTGACTGTCTAACTCCTTTTATAAGGGCAGGCTTATGATTGCTGTCGGATTTCCAGTCCTCAAGCCACTTATCAATATGTCTTTTCAATTCCATAATGTAATCCTCTCATATGTATTATATATGTTTTGCGGAAATTTCGGAGCGACTTTTATAATACTTTCGGTAAATTCGGAGCGTCTTTTGTATTATTTTCGGAAAAGGCCAATAATCGCAATTGTTCCTAACATTTTTATTAGGATCAAAGCTATTATCAGGATATCAACGCTATACAACAGTAAGTATTTCATTTTCTGCTTTCCGGCAAAGAAGCGCGATCGATTCCACATGTGTCGTAAAACGTTGAGGACATACTGAAACGGAAGAATACAAATGTTTTGTTTTGTCAATCGCATAAGAACAATTCCCTAATCTTCTTCCGTTTCTCTCAACATATTCTTTGTTTATGAATCCGAAGTCGCACTTGACATTTTTTTCCTGAATGCCTGCCATATCGGGAACATGTTCAATTTGCTAGCATCTAATCTGCTCTTTAATTCATTTTTCATAATATAAGCGACATATTGAGGATTTGCCATCAGATCTCCATCAAAAACATACTCTTTCTCATTCAATTTATAATCAAGACTTGAAACAACTAGAATATCATTGGTCGCTGATTGTTGTCGTTCTTTAGAATGTATAGGAGTATCTTCTCCCAAACAAACCACAGCATATAGTGACATGAAACATACCTCTTTAACATCTTCACATTCTATTATTTTTGCCACTTCATTAAGCTTTCTATAAACGGTAGTTTTTAAATCAGCATGAAATACATCCATGTCATAGGTATCATCACCATAGATAATCATAATTGCAGGCATAATGTCCGCCTCTGGTTGCATAGATCTTATAATCGCATGCATCAAAGAAAATCTACCAAACGCGGTTCCGTCATAATTTAGAAATTCAGCATTAGTCATTTCCACAATCGGTCTTCTGCTTATCATCTTTTTCCCATCAAGTGAAAACATCATAGCCAATCGTCCCGCTCTCTCAAACTCGTCATTGTCCTTGTAATATACATAATCATCCGTAAGCAAAAAATCTCTAGGAACATTTGTGAATGCCATTCTATCAATCTTTTGTCTCAATTGTTCACACAAAACACATTCATCTCCAATTTCATGGTTTAATGCATCAAGGAAACTTTTCATAGCTGAAATACCAGGGATAATTCTGCCTAATAAATCTGTTTCACTACCATCCTCCAGAAAATAATACACTATGGAAAAGAAAATCTCTTCATCTAAAAAAACATTGAAAAACTGTTTTATTTCAGTATGTAACGAACCAAGCGGAATGTCATTCTCTACTGTAAAAGCTTTCTCTGCTATCGTAATCTCTTCACTGGGCGTATAAATTGATATGGTGATTCTCTTTTGAAAGCGAAAAGGGTTCTGTTTTGTTGTTTCATTCCTTTTTTCTACAAACCAATGATCTGTAAGATAAATATCTCTGTTCTTCTCATATTCCGCAAAATACTCTGTATGTTTTAACTGTGATTGAACAACAAAAGTCACATTCCGATACTCGGAAAAGAATGTATCCAAGCATGAAATATTATCAAAAAAATTGGATTCTTTTTTAAATCGTTCCAATGAACATAATGCACTATAGAATTTCTGATACGCTGGATACAGCAATCCCGCCATAAACTACATCTCCAACTCTTAATTCATCTATATAATTCATCATTTATAGAAACATTCTCATCCAAACTCGTTATCAAAGATGATTATTACTTCGGTATTATCGTTAATGATTCCAAATGCTCCCTAACTTTTTTATTTATTTCTCCCAACTCAGATTCTATTACTTTTGCTAATGTAATATCACATTCTATATTAGTCTCACCTAGTTCGTTATTCATTTGTGGGTACTCATCAATTTTATCGATAATTTTCCAAAAGAAAGCATTTGTATTCACATACAACTCATAGTATGCATTGAATATATCTTCAGGGATAAAAGCCGCATTTTCAAACAACAGATTTTGCGCGGCGCAAGTTGCATCAATAAGCCTATTAATCTCTTCTCGGGATATATCTCCCGCTTTTATAGAAATAGTATTCTTTTTTTCATAATCAAAAGCAAATGAAGACACTTTTACTGCAACAGTAAAATATGCTTTGGATAATTGCTTATATATTTGAAACTCATTATCAAACTGTGTTTGTGAAACATATATTCTCTGATCCAATAAACTCCTATACTTTTCTAATTCTTGATCAAGCATCAATTGGTATTTACTGTCAATGCGTTTAACAATCCTTTCTGCTAAAAACCTTGACACGGAACATATTATTACTCCAGAACCTCCTACGCTTAATAATATTGATGATGCAATAGCTAATATATCCTTAACTAACATTATTATCTCTCTCCTCTTTTCATTAAAACTGATAATTCGTGCAGCTCTATAATTGTAACTAAATCATCTTAAAATGCCTCATGGCATCTTCTATTGCCTTATCTTTCTTGCTCGGAAAAACTTCATTTCTTTCGAAATATCTGTAACAAAATCATATATGTATGGATCCATTCGTTCTAGGTATTCCCCCCGGATATTGTAGTTTTCTGAATCAAAAAAACGATTGTAATGCTTTACTATGTGTTTAAATGTTTCCCATGATTGGAATACTCGGGTCTGTTCACTACCATATAAATCGTTTTTGATAACCCATTTTTCTGAATTAATTTCTGCAAAGTTATCCTCAGATCCCTTTTGAATTTCTCTTGCAGTATATACGTTTTCAAACAAATCTTCTAGCAATGGTCCAGTAATCGTTTCTTCACTAAATACATTCTCTTCTTCAACCATTATCCTACGAATACTGTATGTTGTTGCAGCATTGCCATCAGGCCCTAATTCTTCCTTTTCTTCGGAATCCCACATTGATCCCGTTCCAGTCCCACAAATTTCATATGCTTTGTTTATACACTCTCGAAAATACTGGCCTAGTCTTTTTACCGAAATCAAAACTGTATTATAATCATCGCAATAGCAGCAATGCCCTTTTTCATCGTAGTTTTCTTCAATATATCTTTGTATATGTTTATTTCTGAAACAATGTGGACAACAGAACAAATCTTCCTTCACTATTTTGCTCCTTTCATTATATTGTGCGAATTATTAATTACTCTTCACTCATCATTAATCAGCTGCTTTTCTTAATTTTTCTCTCTTTAGAAGCGCGATCGATTCCACGTGTGTTATTGCAGGTTGCAGCACAATCATTTTAGCATAGAAGCAGGTTGGGACACTAAGAAGCATAGTTTCTTGTAATACTACCCACTAATGCTTTTCCACACCAGTCCACTATGGTCATTTTCCGCTATTATCTTAGAACAATTCCCTCAGTCTTTTCCTTTTCGCCTTATCTATTTGAAGAGAATCGCCTCGCGCCAAACAATCAAAGTAATAATTATCTTCAACTATTTCACATTTCTTCCCACATATCTCTTCAAGCATTTTCAGTTTTTCTTCTGACAGATGATTCATTGATATTGTGTTTGCCTGATATACATCCTGAATACTACCAACATAGTTTCTATGAAAGTGTTTTCTTTCATGTTCTATAGCATCCTTCGTTTCTTTGCTATTGAAAATGCTATAATGAACCCCATATAGAGCCAAAGGAAAATTGGGCGATTTATAGTAACATACGAAAGAATTGTCTACTCTCCATCCCATCCCGTAGAACACCAGCAGAACCTTTTTAAAATCACACGGTATTGATTTGGGATCATTATTAACTTGATAACTAACGCTAGCGCTCGATGCGATTTGTATATTTGGATTGCGAAAACGGATTTTTATCCTTTCGCACACGCTGTCCGAATCATTATAATTTGACAAGTAGAGCATTTTCATAAGGCCTGTTTTATCATAATAGACATCATTTATTAGGCTCTCGTCTTTACTACCTATTTGATCACAATTCTTTCTCTTTGAATAAATACTATTTACGGTAAATGGACTATCCATTATGACTTCCAAGCTTCTGTAGTTCGTGTTACAAATATTGTTTATTTCTTTTATTGATTCTCTGAGTTGATCGCTCGAAACGACTCCTACTTTCTTAAAGAAAAACATCATTGTACAATACATTTTTACCTCCTGTGTAATAATTGCCATATTACCTTTGCCCATTTACATACACTTCGAATTATCTCAGTATTAGGATTCATAGCCTTAATTGCATCAATCTTATCATTCATCTGTTCAACTGTTTGAGAGTGACTAACGACTTCAACAATTATTGCCCATCCTTTTCTAAGTTTTACAATTACGTCAGGAATCTTCCTTCCAATATAACCGGCTGTACTTAAAGATCTATTTAGATAAACCTCAGAGGTTCTCCAAAACTGCATTGAATGAATGGCGGCAATAATATTTGAAAAGAATCTGTGCAATGCTGTCCCCGTTTTTTGTGCACTTCCTATTATTTTTATCACTCCAAACGCTTTTAACAATACGACAAACAATGCGGCTGCAGCACCTCCAAGAATTGTTCCTTTCAAAAAGCCATTCGCGACCTGTGATTCTTTAGATTTCCTACTAATTACGACGCCAATTATTGCTCCAATAATTCCACCAGCGATTGCGCCAATTAATGCGGCACCTAAAACGACTCCTAAAGTTCCGCCAACGCAAGCAGTAGCGACAAAAAGAATAATGATAACGAGCATACCAGCTAGTATTTTTGTTTTATTATATGATGTTCCTTTTCCCATATTATCGAAACAGTTTATTGGGTTATTATCACAATATGCATAGATATTAAACCCGAAAATTGTTTCGTTTGTGCCTAGTTCTTCAACCTCATCCGGAGAAATAAACCGCCCTGTCTGAGAATCATAGTACCTTGAATTCAGATAGTAGAATCCACTCTCTGTGTCGAAATAATAACTACGGTACCTGAACGGGTTGATGTCTCCAATGGAAGTGTTCCCTATGTTGGTCACTGTACAGTTGCCATATCCATCATAATCATATCTGACCACCATTGATCCTGAAGAATCAAAGATCCCTACAATGTCATCCGTTCCGTTCTTTATGTATATGTACCTGTTCCCGTTGTATACGAAAGATCTCAGACCTCCATTGTCATCGTATTCGTAAATGATGGTATCGTTTCCCTTTGTCTCCTGAAGGATCGTGGTGCCGGATAAGAGATAATATGTTGTAGTTCCGTTAACCGTCTTTGATGCCCTTATTCCTTCAGAATCATAGGTATAGCTCACCACCCTACTGTTGGCAGTATCAGTATATCCGGTCAGCCTTCCGTAGTTCCAGGTAAACTGCTTACCATCATGATAGACAAGCGGATGACCAGTTGAATCATAGGTTATCGAATTGTTGTTATATGAGGTTAGAAGATCATTCCAGTTATTGTCAGTATATCCATATGTCTCAGTTGATAACGGATTTGACGGATTATCTGCTGTCGTATAACTGTAGGTGGATACCGATGTCCGGTTTCCACCTGAATCATAACTATAGACTATTGTCTTATTAAGTACAGGGTCATTCTCCCTTATCAACTGATTGAGGGAATCATACTGATAGGTGAAGATGTAATGAGTGATACCGTTATAAACATCAACACTGGTTATGTTTCCGTTATTGTCATAATAATACTCATAATCCAACTGATCAGTTCCAAAGGCGTTAGTTACTTCGTGTATGAAACTGGTGGTCTTTTCTTCATTGTTGTTATCAAGGAACTTCTCATAACTGACCACAGTTGCCAAAACACTGTTATTGTTTATCTCATAACTGCTGCCTGTATATCTTCTCAGGACATCCCTGCTGTACGACAAAGATGAAACGGAGTTGTTCGTATTCCAGCTTACAGTCTCGATCTCCTGCTTTTCGTTGTAGGTGAAGGAAGTGATGGATGAATTGGTTAGCTTTGAATATCCGGAGGATATGATCTTTCCGTTATCATCGTAATCGTTGAACAGCCTTGTTCCGTCACTTCTGTTTTCTCTGATGACATTACCTGAGAAGTCATATTCATATGTTTCCGTCTCATTGTACAAATGATCGGTGAATCTTCCCAGCTTACCATCCGGCCCGTATTCAAAACTGTATGCCAGAGTATTGCCCTGATAGATCTGAGTAACTCTGTCTAATGAGTCATAACGATATGACATCTCTTCATTGTTTCCGTTGGTCGCAGAGTACAGTTTCCCGTTATGAGCCTCATAATCATAGGAGTAAAGCACTCTGTTTCCTACGGACACCTCTATTAGATTACCAAAACAGTCATAATCAAAGGAGTACTGCGTAGAAGTACTTGAAGTATTAGAGTGGCTTATCGTGCTTATCTGGCCTAATGAATCATAGGTATAGCTGACGCTGCTGTTTCCTGAGGAAACCGAGCTTATCAGATCAGTATTAGCCAGATAGGTATATGAAGTGGTGTGACCGATGGGATCGGTAGTGGAAAGAAGATGCCCTGTCACTTCATCATAATTGAATGATGTAATCTTTCCTCTCTCATCAGTATACGAAGATACATAGTTTTCTGAATATGTGACCTTGCCTGTTTCGTAGTGGATATTGCCATTGGTCTCCGTAGATACCAGGTTATTGTCTTCGTCGTAATTGTACAGGATGGTCGTGACTCTGTTGGGGTTGTTCTGTTCAAGGTTGTAGTCGGTATATATCTCGCTTATGACGTTTCCCTTGGTGTCATAGTCATATACTGTTTCCTTGTGATAAGTTGGTTCAGATGCTTTTCTGTATTCAATGTAGTCTACCACATCAGTAGTCTCGTTTCCATCAGTGGTCGCTATCGTGATGTCCTTATAGGCCGTTATGGTTATGTTTCCCTGAGGATCTTCACATCTTATCTCCCGGCCTTCTGAGTCATATTCATATCTGGTCCCAAAAGACTGAACATAGAGCTGCACGTCATCGTACACAGTAGTGCCATAACAGTGATTGGAGAACAGATATACTCTCACCGCAACATAATCTTCTGGAGCACTGATACTTCCGGTAAGATACTGCCAGTTAAGCGAAGCGGATTCAAAGATGAATGAGCCTCCGTCTATCTCAGTGTTGTTACTGTCTATGAATGATATCCTGGCTCCGATGGCTCTACCATGATCGTTTCCTGAATTAGCCGAAGAAGTATTCAGTTCTTTCTGGGTAGTGGTATCGTTCTTACCCCATACAGACAATATGAACTCATCGCCCTGATTGCCAGAGATGTCGATCTGCTGGTAGATGTATCTTGCCTGGGAAGCAGTAGATGTTATCTGATATCCGTTTCCTCTTCTTCCTGTGACTAGTCCGTCATTACTTCCGACATTGCCAATCACCCAGTTACTGGTAGAATAGTCAAATGATCCGTTTTCAATGAGGTTATATCTGCTCGCTGCCGCCCCTTCTTCCAGCTGGAAGTTCTTTATCAACGCTTCTCCGGTTCCGTACCCTGATACGGTGAAGGTGTAGCTGTTCGTATTGGCAGTAAAGGTATCAGATATCCTTATCCACTCATTGAGAGTTCCCAGTTTGTCGCTGTTGCCTACGTAGAGTTTATAGTTGCTTCCTGAAGTAACCTTCACATAAGCACTAGCCGTATAGGTCTTCCCTGAAGTGACCGCTACGCTCTGGCTTACTGAGTTATTATTGGTTAGCTTAAAAGCCTTTGATGAATAGAAGGGATCAGTATCTCCCGTAGTCACCAGAGTAAAGGTACCTGTATAGTTGGAAGTGCTTGTCGGGGTATGGTTCTTAAGCAGGTTGACCGTTGTGGTCTGCATCTCGCTTTCAAAGGAAAGTGAGTGCTTGTTATTGTCGGAGGTATTGACATATCCTCCGTATACTCCATTATCTTCATTATCCCTGACGCTTACCGTATGCCCGGCTTCATCAAAGAGATAAGTCAGTTCATAGTCATCATCATATGTAATGGTTGTCTCAGAGTTGCCATAGTCAAAGGACAGGGAATTTCCGACAGTATTGTCGTTTCCATATCTGGTTATGCTTTCCGCTCTCTTCAGCAGCCCGTTGAGATAGCTTATCTGTACTCTTCCTTCATAAGTGTTACTGACGCTCTGAAGTTCTCCGGTTGAAGTGTAAGAATAATTAATGATATTCCCATCCGGCATCGTAACGGAGGAAAGCTGCCCATTGGAATTATATGCATAGGTTATCTCCCTTCCCTGGCCATAATTTGGTGAAGAGGAGCCGGTCTCGATGTCATATGTTATCTTGGTAAGGTAGTTGTTTGTGTAAGTAAACAGTGTCTCTCTGTCGGCACCGTCGGTTATCTTTATCAGCTGGTCATTGGCATTATAGGTATATGCCTGCGTCCTGTCGTTTATCTTGTCTTCCACATAACTGATAAGACCTGTCATCTTATTGAATACTGTCTTGGAGGAGTCATTATCTATCGTATAGTCGTTGGTATTTACTTCCAGCACATTGGAGTCACTGAACTCTTCCTTATATGTTCCTTCATCATTGAGGAAGTAATGTACTGTTCCGTCTTCATCATACAGTTCATACCAGTCATTATCACTGTCATATCTCACCTGAAGGCTGACGGATAATCTGAACCCCTTTCCGAACTTCATCGATGAGTTTACTGTCTCATCCACTGCTCTCTTATGGTGGTTATAGACATGTGTTACACTTGTCGGCAGCCAGTTACCGCTGTCAGAGAAATCTTCATGGAGATATATGAGATTCCCGTTGAAATGGCCGACATTGAACTGTCCCAGTGTAAGCGAGTCAACTGTTTCATAGCTCAGGTAATCCTCTAAGCCATCCTTTGATATGTATCTAACCGTGGCATAAGGCCATCTGGAGGTATAGGTAGGATGATTGGTAGTCACAAATGAGGCATATCTGTATGCCGTATCCTCTGCCGATGATATCAGCGCCAGGCCGTAGTTATTATCATTGAGGTACCAGTCTCTTACGATGCCTGTTATGTCGAATTCAAACCACTCATTGTTTGTGGCTGATGAGGTTATGGCGAATTCTCTTATGTGGCCATAGTGGCCGTTTAAGATGTTCCAGGTAAGAGTATTTATGGGCAGGTCCTGATCGATCTGAGCGACCTTTACGACGTTATTACCGCTGCCGCTGTAGTTTCTCTGATTCAAAGAGAAAGAAGCCTGGATGACCATGTCGCTTTCATCAAGAGTGGGCAAGGTGAACTTGAAGGCGCCCCGGCAGTTCAGCCAGTCTGAAGACTGTCTTCCCACATACATCGCCCCATAGGAATACATGGCATTACTGTTAGGCTTCTTGGAATAGACGGTGGTTGATCTTACCGATCCTCTTTCCATGACTCTGGAGATCACCGGGTCTATTATTACCGGATATTCAGCACTGTTCAGCCACTCTTCGCTGATCTGAAGTCTTATGGCATTACTATTTTCCAGTGAAAGAGTCAGTTCTCCTGTTGATCTGTCATTGGCGTCGATGGCGTAGGGGGCGCTTAAGGCGTATTCTTCTATCCCGTTTCTGCAGAATACTATTTCTCCATCCTTCTCATATACTTCGTATCCTTCAGTTGAGAAAACATACTCTATTGTGTTGGAGGCTTCCTTACTCTTCAGGATGATGTTTTCCTTTATCCCACCGCCGCCAAAGAGCTGGTAATCGACATCAGTATCCTTAAGGATGTCCTTATACCTCACTACATCGCTCACGCTCTTATTGAAAAGAAGGCTGTCTCTGTCATCTTCCAGGGTAATGTATTCTGTTTCCGTCTTGTCAGAAGGATCCTTAAAGCCCAGCCGGATCCCATCAAAGCTCAGATGATACTGCCCGTTATCACCCAGCACCACGTTCCATCTTTCATTACTGGAGTTCTCGTATCCTCTATCTGTCTTCTTCAGTTGGTTATCAATTTCTATGTACTCGCCGTTCTCATAGTAAAAAACGGCATGTTCATACTCTACAGCGGTATTACTGCCGTCCTTCATGTGGAAGTGTTTTGCGTACTCTTCTCTGTCTTCCGTTATCTCAAATTCGATGTCTTTCTCATCGAACTTCTTTGTATTATCGTAGTTGGAGGCATCATATGAATGATCGATAGTTCTGGCCTTTGCGGTGACGGTCAGTGAGGTGAGCATCATTCCAAGGCACAGGAAAACGACCAGGGTATTCCTCAGGAATCTGAAGGTTTTTTGTTTATTATTCATATACTCTCCCTTTGGGATCTTACTGATCCCTCTTTCTGTCTATATTCTAACACTTTTCAGATGATCGAGGATTGAGAAAGTGTTTAAATGATTGTTTTTAAATTGATCGTTTATTAAGAAAGAACACCTATCTGACATGTCCCCAGCGTTTACAGGAATGTGCGAAAAATTCAGTCTGTAGATATGTTCCCATTCTCGCATTTATGCGCATTTGCGTGTTTGCGTGATTTTCACGGCCTGTTTTGAAGACAAAATGCAGGCCAAAATCGCTTCGATTTTGGCCATTTTACCTTGTTTTTAGCTTTTTTCGCTATTTTCGACATATCACTGCTATACACTCAATATGTAACGGTGCAGATTTGAGAAGAATTGTTTAAACTCTGGTGCTGGTTCAGGAACAGATCATTTACCTGCAATGCTATTTAGTCAATGTCTTTTTTGTCCATGATATGAGGATCAGACACGGTAATCAGGTCTGTTCAATTCTGATATCGATGTCCCTGATTTCATGAGTGATGACATAATCGTAACCGGGGAAGCGGCGAATGTAGGTAAAGAAATCCTCATCGGTACTGTCGCTCCAGAGGGCCTTGAAGAGACGGCTGTTCTCGTCATCAACGGAAAACACCATTCTTACTCTGATCTGATAGAATTCACCTTCACCATCAGGAAACTGCCTTACCAGATTATAATAGAAACACTTCTTTCCGGTAAAATCCAGATCATAGGCGCCGTACTCATTCAGCAGCAGATCTTCCGCAATCGGTGTCTGACACATCTGCCGGAAGACCTCGATGATCTCATCCGCCGTATTATCCACAGTGATGTTGTTCTTCAGATATTCCAACAATCCCGTCCTGTCCACGTCCTCATTGATGTTCTTATCATCCGGCAGCAGCTGTTCATTACTTCCGCAAGCCAGAAGGCCTAATGACAGAGCCAACACAAGACAGCCCATAAGCATTCTCTTAAGATTCATGTTCTTACCTTTTTCTTGTTTGCATGGATTCAGCAGTCATCGCAGCCGGGAGCGACCTTCCTGACCATCTCTTCCAGATAGGTCCGATAGATCTCAGCGAGCTCTTTTTTCTGGCCATCATCCAGCGGCTCAAAAGCGTCCAGATGGGAAGCGACCGTCCGGCGATGAACACCGATGATCTCGCCTTCCCTGATGAAGTAGACCAGCGAGGAGGGAATCTTCATGGTTCCGTCCTCATAATAGCTGACCAGTTCGGTAAAGTCATAATCATCCTTCTCCAGTTCGCTGACGATGTCACGGTAGACCTGTGCCAGCTTATCATTGCCGCCGCTTTCAAAGGCTTGGCGCGCTGACTTCAGGTTGTAGTAATAGATGTAGACGCCGGGATAATCCCTGACCGTATCCAGCAACACCGGCAACATCCGCCGGCACCAGTTGCACTGCGGCCAGCCCAGATAGATCACGTGGGTGCCGTTTTCAAAGGCTTCACAGATTTTCTCCGGCTCAGCGTAGATGATCTTGCCATCGGCAGGAAGCGTCAGTTCACACAAAACATTGCCATCTTCATCCTTCTGGCCATTGAGTTGTTCGTATTCACTTTTAAAGCGCGTACCCTCGCTTTCCTGACTCTGGCAGCCCCACAGGCCCAATACCAGCGTCAGAATTACCAGCAGCGCCAAGAGCTTTCTCATAAGGCTAATAAGGTATCAACGGCCTCATCAAAGCTGATGGTATTGGAGAAGCAGTAACTGCCGGCTACCAACGCTTCGCAGTGGTGTTCAACGGCCGTCTTGCCGGTCTGAGCGTTAATGCCGCCATCAACCTCAATGATGTAATTCAGATCATGGTCCTTGCGGTACTGATAAAGCCAGTCGCACTTGCCCATCATTTCCGGCATGAACTTCTGACCGCCGAAGCCCGGTTCCACGGTCATGACCAGAACCAGATCGACCTTGTCGAGTAAGGGAATCAGTACTTCTACCGGAGTATTGGGTTTGACCGATACACCGGCCTTGATGCCCTTGTTCTTCAGTTTTTCGATGACCTGCAGGCACTCCTCATCATTCTGGCAGGCTTCATAGTGGAAGGTGATCAGGTCAGCACCGCAGCCGTCGAAGTAATCGATGGCCTGCAGGGGATTGGCGACCATGATGTGGACATCCAGGAACTTCTCGGTCGCGGAATTGACCTGCTTGAGGATCTTGGTACCGAAGGAAATGTTCGGTACGAAATTGCCGTCCATGACGTCATAGTGCAGCCACTGGGCGTTGGAACGGTCAAACATCTCCACATCCTGCTGCAGATGCAGGAAGTCAGCTGATAACAGTGATGGTGATACAATTGTCATAATTCCCACTCCTTTTTCTTATTGCATAATTCCGTTACCGCCACGAAGTTGTCGTAACGGTATTTTGATATTCTGCCTTCCCTGACGCCTTCAATGATGGCGCAGCCCGGTTCATTGAGATGCCGGCAGTCATTGAACCGGCAGGGTTCATCGACCTGGAAGTCTTTAATCCTTTCGGCCAGGGTGCGGCTGTCGATCCGGGAAAAATCCAAAGAGGAGAAACCCGGGGTATCAGCCAACCAGCCACCGGCGACTTCATACAGTTCGGTATGCCTGGTGGTATGCTTGCCGCGGTTAAGAGCCTTGGAGATCTCCTGAGTCGCCAGGGCGAAATCCGGGTCCAGCTTATTAAGCAGGCTGCTCTTACCGACGCCCGACTGGCCGGCCAGCACGGTGACCTTGCCCTTCAGGGCGGCCTTCAGCTCATCCAGTTCATAGTCATGGCCAACCAGGATCACCTGATAGCCGCTTCTGCGGTAGTCATCGATGTATGAATAGACCGGATCATCCGGGGCGGTAAGGTCCATCTTGGAGACCACGATCAGGGGGTCAATGCCGCTGTAGCTGATCAGAAAGATCAGCCGGTCGACCAGCACGTTGGAAAAGATCGGGTCGACGGCACTCATGACAATCATCGCCTGATCGACATTGGCAATGGCCGGCCGGTAGAGCTGGTTGCGCCGCGGTAAGATCCTTTCGATGCAATAACGGCCGTCATAGACCTCCACTTCTACCTCATCGCCGACCACCGGCTTATCCTGGCGGCGGACCTTGCCCATGGCCACGGCCTGCTGCAACTGTCCTTCATGGTCGATGAGAGTATACTGGTTGGATACGATTCTGATAATCTTGCCCTGCATGTCAGTAATAGTAAAGCGTCAGCACGGCACCGTCAGTCTGACGGTAAACGGTATTAATGGCCGGGTCAGTGCGGACTACGGTTCCCAGCGGATTAATGTATTTACCCTGGGCATCGATGTTTTCCTCAATGGGCAGCTGGCTTAAGATGACTACTGCACCCATGTCTTCCAGCATGGCCCGGGCATCATTGATCTCCATTCCCCTTAAGGAGGCGGGAATGGTAAAGGTCGGATAGTCGGCGATCTCAAAGGCGATCGTACGGGCGGTGTTGCCGGGCTGATAGACGGTCCCGGCCGGGATGTCCTGGGAAATGATAGTGCCATAGGCGTTATGGGCATTGTCCTCGACATAATAGACATTGACCCGGAAGCCTTCCTTTTCCAGCTGCGTCTTGACATTGGCAATGTTCTGACCGACGTAGTTGCCCACGGTAAAAGTCTTGCCCAAAGAAACGGTCAGAACGACCGAGGAGCCGCGGCTGACCTCGCTGCCGACGACCGGGGTAATGGCTATGACCTTGCCCTTGGCTACTTCTTCAGAAACCACGTAATCAATCTTTTCAATCTTCAGTTCCAGGCTTTCCAGCCGTTGCCGGGCTTCGGTCACCTCAAACTGCAGGATGTCAGGAATGGTGACGCGGTTATTATGAGCATTGCGGAAAATGCCGATGCCGACGACAATGATCAGAAACAGCAGCGCTCCGGCCAGTAAGCCGTAGATCATGATCTTGCGCTGGTTGTCATCGTGAATGCGCTCTTCAAGGGTGGGAGGATGGGCCAGGGCTTCTTCCTTTTCCTTTTGGAGCTTCTGGGCTTTCTGCTTGGCGAGGCTTTCGCTGGTCAGATCAATGACCTCCTCATAATTTCTGGTCAGATCCAGGCAGGTCACCAGATCGCTGTACATCCTGTCGGCGCTTTCATAGCGCAGTTCGGGATTGCGGGAGGTCGCCCGGATGATGATGTTTTCCACGGACTGCGGGATCGTCGGGTCAAACTGACGGACATGAGGCACATCGTTGTGCATGTGCTTCAGCGCTACCTCCACGGCCGTCTCGCCATGGAAGGGAACATCACCGGTCAGAAGTTCGTAGAAGACGATACCCAGAGAATAGATGTCGGACTGGAAAGTCGCCGGCTTGCCGCCGGAGACTTCCGGAGCCAGGTAATGAACCGAGCCGACCACGGTCTGGGCTTGGGTGATCTGCTGACCGGCGTCGCCCATCTGGGCAATGCCGAAGTCAGACAGCTTGACGGTGCCGTCATCCTTGACCAGGACATTCTGCGACTTGATGTCGCGGTGAATGATGCCCTGATGATGGGCATGAGCGGTAGCCGAAACCAGCTGCTTCATGATATTGACTGCCTCATCGACCGGGATGACCCCTCTCTGGCGTACCAGATTCTTCAGGGTCCGGCCATAGACGTATTCCATGACGATGTAGTACTTTTCGCCGTCCTTGCCGACGTCAAAGACCTCCACGATGTTGGGGGAGGAAGTTGAGGTAATGGCCATCGCCTCCCGCTGGAAGCGCTTGAGCGATACCTCATCAGTTGAAAGGTCAGCCCGCAGGATCTTGATGGCTACCTCACGCTTGAGGATGGTGTCAATGGCCAGATAAACGGTGGCCATGCCGCCTTCGCCGACCTTGCGGACGATGATGTAACGGTTGGAAAGCATCTCACTGGCCATGCTCTTCACCTCGCAGAATCACGGCGGTAACGTTATCCCAGCCGCCGGCCTGGTTGGCCATTTCGACCATTCTTGCTGCCTTACCGGCAAGATCAGACTGCTCATCTAACAGACAGTCTCTGATCAGATCTTCTTCTACGTAGCCGTGCAGCCCGTCTGAGCACAAAAGCAGATACTGGTAATCCTTTAACTGGAAGCAGTCGCCTTCAATTACCTCATTGACGCCGATGGCCCGGGAAATGACATTGCGGCCGACCAGGGAACTGGCCAGTTCATAATCGAAGCCCCGGTACTTGACCATCTCATTGACCAGGGTATGGTCTTCGCTTACCTGAAACAGCTGGCCGCCGGAGAGCTGATAACAGCGGGAGTCACCGACATTGATGACTACCGTCTCTTCTTCATCAGCGATGAAGGCTACCAGGGTGGTGCCCATGCCGGCACAGTTATCATCTTCCAGACCTTTTTGGTAGACGCTGATGTTGACCAGATTGACGGTATCCATCAGCCACTGCTGCTTGGGCTGGCTGTGGTCAAACAGGCTGACAAACTGTTCCGCCATGATATCCGCTGCCATCTCTGAGGCTACGTCTCCGGCCCGGCCGCCGCCGATGCCGTCGCAGACCACGCCCATCAGACAGCCGTCTTTTTCCTCAATGACAAAGCTGTCCTGATTGCTGGTGCGGCACAGGCCCTTATCGGTAATGCCAAAGCAGTTAGTTCTGCTGATCATTCTTTCTGCCCCCTTCATACTTGCTGCGGAGCTGTCCGCAGGCAGCGTCGATGTCGTCGCCATGCTTCTGGCGCAGCGTGCAGCGCACACCCCGGCTCATCAGCTTGTTGTAAAACTGCATGGCGCTCTTGTAGTCGGTGGAAACGTAGCCGTTTTCGTCTACGTGGTTATAAGGTATCAGGTTGACATAGACATCAAACTGTCGGGTCAGATCAACCAGCTGGCTGACGCACTCATCGGTGTCATTGACGTCCTTCAAAAGGATGTATTCAAAGGAAAGCCGGCGGTTATTGAGCTGGCAATAGTAGCGCAGGGCCTCCATCAGCTGCTCCAGCGGATAGGCCTTATTGACCGGCATCAGCCGGCTGCGCAGTTCATTGTTGGGAGCGTGCAGGGAGATGGCCAGATTATATTGGGTCTTCTCCTCGGCAAACCTTCTGATCATCGGTACCAGACCGCAGGTTGAGATGGTGATGTGGCGGGCGCCGATGCCCATGCCCAGATCGTGATTGGCGATCCGTAAGAAGGTCATCACGTTGTCGTAGTTGTCAAACGGCTCACCGGTACCCATGACGACGATGTGGGATACCCGGATGCCCAGTTCATCGATGTCCTTCTGGACGGTCAACAACTGACTTACCATTTCCCCGGCTGTCAGGTTGCGCTGCTTCTTCAATAACCCGGAGGCGCAGAAGGTGCAGCCCATGTTGCAGCCGACCTGGGAGGTAACGCAGATGGAATCGCCGTAATCGTAATGCATCAGCACAGTCTCAATCGAACTGCCGTCGGACAGTTCAAAGAGATACTTCCGGGTGCCGTCCCGGCTGACCTGTAAGCGCAGGGTTTTAAGCAGGCCGATGGAATAGTTCTCCGCGAGAAAGCCGCGCAGGCGCGCGGAAAGATCGCTCATGTTTTCAAAGCTGGTTTCCCGCTTGCGGTAAAGCCACTTGAAAAGCTGATCAGCGTTGAAACGCTTGAAGCCGTTATCCAGACATAAACTGACCAATGCCTCGTGGTCAAGATCATAGATTAATTTCATAGTCCTATTTTAGCACAATACCGTCCGGTTTTCTTTCAATCTCTTCGCATCCTGGCCCAGTAAAAGCCGTCAGAGCGATACTCCATCGGGAAGACCGTCCGCTGGGCTTCCAGGTGAAATTCCGGATGCTGGCTGAGGAAAGCTTCCACCTGGCGCTCGTTTTCCTTCTTGTTGAGCGTACAGGTCGAATACATCAATACCCCGCCCGTCTTGACCATGACGGCAGCAGCCTCTAACAGCCGCTTCTGCAACTCGATCAGATCATCGATGTCCTTATCGGTGATGTTGATCTTGATCTCCGGCTTATGGCTGAGGGTACCCAGTCCGGAACAGGCCCCATCCAACAGAACGATGTCAAAGCTTTGCCGGGGATAGTAATCCATTATCTGAGTGCCGTCGTGGCAGCAGACTTCCAGATTGGTAATGCCGTAGCGCTGCGCGTTTTTCCGGATCAGTTCAGCGCGGAAGTCATAAAGGTCGTTAGCCACGATGCGGCCGCTGTTCTTCATCTTCATGGCCATCTGGATGCTCTTGGAGCCGGGAGCGGCGCAGACATCCAATATCTCCATGCCCGGCTTTATCGTCAGATTGTTGACGACTTCCTGGGAGGACTCGGACTGGATGATGACCAGGTTGTTCAGATAGTAATCCGACTGCACGATGTTGCCGTCATAGTAAAGAGCGCTGGAAAGCGTCCCGGCAGAAAAGCCGGGCTGGGCCAGCAATTCTTCTCGGCTGGTCAGCAGTTCATTAGCCCGTAAGGCTACCCGGGGTTCCGCGATGTCCTGCCAGCAGATATGCTCAGCAATCTCGCTGCCATAGTGCGCCTGCCACATTTTGACCAGCCAGTCGGGATGAGAGGTCCTTAAGGCCAGATCATCGCTGTCCAAATCTTCCTTACCAACCTTATGGAGGATGGCGTTTACCACGCCCCGGTAGGTTCCCTTCTTGACATTGTCGGCGATAGAGACACATTCACTGACCGTCGCGTAGTCCGGGGTGTCCATGAACAGCATCTCATAACACGCCATGTCCATTAACACCGCCAACTTGGCCGGCAACTTGCCCTGGGCATGCTTCTGCCAGGCATGCCTTACCAGGCGGTAATTGCGCAGGGTGCCGTAGACCAGCTGCGTGATGAAAGGGGAAGTCTGAGCGCTGTTTCTTAGAACCAGGTTGGAAAACTTCCCGTCGATGATTATTGAGCAGAGATTCTGCCAGGCTGTTTCTCTTTCCTTCATAAGCTAATCCAGTATATAGGGGTCGACATCGACCTGAATGGCCACTTGATGGCGGAGATAATTCTGCTGATCGTACCACTTCCAGAGCTGATCGATCAGATACTGCTTGTCTGAGCCCTTCATCAGAATCCGATAACGGCATTCATCCTTCTTCTTCAAAAGCTTGCTGGGGCCCAGCGTCCGGATCTTTTCATCCTTGCGGAAGACTTCCACAGTCTCGTAAGCGGCATCCTCCAGCAGTTTTTCATCCTTACCGGAAAACATCAAGGCGATCATGTAGCTGTAGGGCGGGTAGTAGCCGCTGTGGCGGTACTGCATCTCATTATTGAAGAAGGCGATGTAGTTCTGCTTTACTGCCAAACGGATGCCGTAATGAGTAATGTCATAGGCCTGAACGTATACTTCCCCGGCTTCCTCGCTGCGGCCGGAACGGCCGGAGGCTTGGACGATCAGGTCAAAGGTCGTCTCCACGCTGCGGTAATCCATCCTGTTTAGCGGCCCATCGGCGTTAAAGACGCCGACCAGGGTCACATCAGGAAAATCCAGTCCCTTGGCGATCATCTGAGTGCCGACCAGAATGTCATATTCATGATTCTGGAAGGCCTCGAGAATGCGGCGGTGGGCATCCTTCTGAGCGGTGGTATCCGCGTCCATGCGTACCACCCGGGCTTTCGGGTAAAGCCTTTCGACCTCCTCGACCAGCCGCTGGGTACCGATACCGTAGTTGCGCCAGCGCTTGGCCCCGCACTTGGGGCATATCACATCGGCGGACTGGCTATAGCCGCAGCAGTGGCAGATCAGCTTGTTTTCATCCTTGTGGTAGCTTAAGGTCACATCGCAATGCGGACAGGTCAATACCTCGCCACAGCTGGCGCACTTCATGATCGGGGTGTAGCCGCGCCGGTTGAGCAGCAGGATGACCTGCTTGCCGGCTTCTAAGCGCTGACCGATGGCTTCAGTCAGGGGCTGGGAGATGATGAAGTTGCCCTGGCGGACCTGCTGGTTCATGTCCACCAGATGGCTTATGGGCAGCTTGTTGAAGATTCGTTCATCCAGGGTGATCAGCTTGTAGACATTCTTGATCGCCCGGGCGTAGGATTCCAAGGTCGGGGTCGCTGAGCCGAGGATGACCTTGCAGTGATGATGCTCAGCACGCTTAATAGCGATGTCGCGGGTATGATAGCGGGGCGTGGAGTCCTGCTTATACGAATTGTCATGCTCTTCATCCAACACGATCAGACCGAGATCGGCAAAGGGCATGAAGACGGCGCTGCGGGTACCGACCACCAGCTGCGCCTTATGGCTGCGCACCAGCTGATATTGCTGGTATTTCTCCGAAGGATTGAGTCCAGAATGGTAGACGGCGATGTTATCGCCAAAGCGCTTCTTGAAGCGGCTGATCATCAGGCTGGTCAGCGAGATCTCCGGCACCAGGATCAGCACCTGGCGGCCCTGCCTGAGGGCCTTTTCCGCCAGCTGCATGTAGATCTCGGTCTTGCCTGAACCGGTCAGGCCGTGCAGCAGAACGACGTTCTGCTCGCTTTGTTCAATGTCATAGAGAGCCTGTTTCTGTTTTTCCGTCAGCTGGTAAGGAGCCTCTCCGATCTCCAGCTGACCGCTTTGGGCCTGCTTTTCCCGGTCTTCGGTATGAATGAGGCCCTGACGGCGATATTTGGCATAGAAGTGAGATGTGCACTTCTGCAGAAACTGCTTCAGCGTCGCTTCCGAAAAGCCAAACTGCGTTTTCAGTTCAGCGTCATCAATGATGACCCACCTCTCCCGGGCCGCCGGCTTATGACTGCTGGAAGGCTTGAGGGCTGCCGGCAGCATTGCCTGAAAACAGGAAATGACCGGAGAGACCGACTGCCGGCTCATCCATAAGCCCAGCTGATACAGTTCGTCATTGAGCAGCGGTTCATCGTCGATGATCTCCTGGATCTCCTTTAACTGGTAATCCAGATTACGGCAATAGGCGTCAAGGTCTTCGACCTCTTCAACTTCATCGACAAAGCCGACCAGCAGCCGGCCATTGAAGTCGACTTTAACCCGCATGCCCCGCGCTAAATAGTCCTCTCCCTTTAACAGATAGTGGAAAGGACTGTTCAGCTGCATGATCGGATGTTCAATATAGACGCTTACTACTCTCATTTCTTCTTTTTTGCTTATCAATTAATAAAGCGGATATTTCCGCGTTAAGGCTAACGCTCTCTTTCTTAATTCTTCTTTCCGTTCTTCAAAGTCAGGCTGGCTGGCCAGACAGATCAGCTTTCCGACCTCAACACAGTCTTCCTCCCTGAACCCTCTGGTGGTGACCGCCGGCGTACCGACGCGGATGCCGGAGGTGACTGACGGTTTTTCCGGGTCATTGGGAATGGCATTCTTGTTGACGGTGATGCAGATCTCATCCAACCGTCTTTCCATCTCCTTACCGGTTACCCCGGCTTTGCGCAGGTCAACCAGCATCAGATGGTTATCGGTGCCTCCGGATACCAGGTCCAATCCACCCTCCAGGATGGTATCGGCCAGTACTTTGGCATTGGCAATGATCTGTTTCTGATATTCAATGAATTCCGGTTTCAGCGCTTCGCCAAAGGCGACAGCCTTGCCGGCAATGACGTGCTCCAGGGGACCGCCCTGGCTGCCCGGGAAGACGGCGCTGTTGATCTTCTTGGCAATAGCCTCATCGTTGGTCAGGATCATGCCACCCCGAGGGCCTCTCAAGGTCTTATGGGTCGTGGTGGTAACCACATCGGCATGAGGAAACGGCGAGGGATGCAGGCCGGCGGCAACCAGTCCGGCTATGTGGGCCATGTCGACAAACAGATAAGCACCCACTTCGTGAGCGATCTTGCCGATCCGTTCAAAATCGATGATGCGCGGATAGGCACTGGCCCCGGCGATGATCATCCGGGGATGATGTTCTCTGGCTAGCTGTTCTAATTGTTCATAATCGATCTGCTGGCTTACCGGATCCAGACCATAGCCGATGACGTTATAGTTCTTGCCCGAAAAGTTGACCTTGGAACCATGGGTAAGGTGGCCGCCATGGTCCAACGACATTCCTAAAACGGTATCACCAATCTGGCATAAGGCCTGATAAACGGCGTAGTTGGCCTGGGCACCGGAATGGGGCTGCACATTGGCGTAATTACAATGGAAAAGCTCTTTGGCCCGTTCGATGGCAATCGTCTCGATCTCATCGACATACTGGCAGCCGCCGTAATAGCGCCGGCCCGGATAGCCTTCAGCGTACTTATTAGTCAGCACTGAACCAACCGCTAAGAGAACCGGCTCGGAAACGATGTTCTCGCTGGCAATCAGTTCGATGTTGCGGTTCTGTCTTTCATATTCCTTTCTGATCAGCTGGCCGACCTGCGAATCAGCTTCTTCAATTTTCTTCATCAGATTATCTATCATTTTATCAACCTACCTGCATTTATTATACCATCATCGTCGTCATTGTGTTGTTGCCTTAACCAGGAAACGTGTAATCATTAACCATCCCATTGGCAATTTCAGTACGGAGATGATTCAGGGGATTCTCTGATCGTCATTTTCAAAGGATGGCTGACAGCCTATTGATTTTCAGCATTCAGATACGAAAAGAAAAACTGCTGTCTATCATTCTTAGTGAAAACAGCAGTTTACATGTTTGTCTCTGTCGCATAGTCGGACTCTGCCATACGTATCTGAAGTCCGCCGCCTACAAATCAAACTAATTTTTTACAATATGGTAGAGCTGATTGTACCCATAAAGCATTTCCGCTAACAGCGCTCTGGTCCCAGAGGCATTGGGCTCAAACAGAGTTCCAGTTATACTGTCGATCAATCCCTTGTTGTAGCACCAGATGACTGCCTTCTTGTTGTTGGATGACAATGATCCCAAATCAGTATATGGACAGGTCATTCCACTAGTTGACGGCTGACCAGCCATCTTCCATATCATGATGGCCAGGTTCCTTCTGCTGATGTCGCCATTGGGATTAAATGTCGTAGACGAAGTCCCATTGACAATCTTCTGGTTGTAACACCAGGTAATGCCCTTTACGTTATTTGAACTCAATCCACCCAGATCAGTGAATGGTGCTGCGTTGCCAGGATCTGGTTTTCCCATCATGTTCCAGAGCATGAAGCAGAAGTTGGTTCTCTTGCATTTACCATACAGATTGAACAGATTGTTGCTGTTTGAAACACCATTTACGATCTTATGGTTGTAAGCCCAGGAAACATGAATGAAGCTGGCACTCTCTGTAGGCACATCAATGAATGGGTTATATACCACTTTCAGTTCTTCACTGAAATCGGTCCATTCGCCATCCTTATACCCTCTGATCTTATAGGTATACTCTTTCCCCATTGTCCGGCCGACTTCGTCAAGATATGCCGTTCCAACCACAGTTTTCAACAGCACATTATCTCTGTATAGCTGATACTTACTGCAGCCGAAATCATTCCATGACAGCTCTATGCCATCCGTACTCATTGTCTCTACTTTGATTGTCAGTTTCGTTGCCAGCTCAAATGTCTCTTCTTTAGAGCAGGTCGTTCCATCAGAGAATACTGCTTCAGCACTGACAGTGACATGGTTTTCACTTTCTTCTACTACCGTTACTGTACAGTCAACTGTTTCCTTATGCTCAGCATCTCTTTCACATTCTCTGGTCGCTTCAGCGGCAATCGGATATTGGCCGCTGTTATCATACTGGGTCCAGCTTATCACCGGAGTCTTCCATTGATGTATTCTAACCAACTCAATCGCTCCATAATTATCTTGTGGAACAATCAGTCTACTGTCACAATAAATACAAATCTTTGGAACATCAACGAACGCATTATCCCCTATTTTAGAGACGTTATTGGGAATTACAACCGGGGCCAGGGATTTACACCCGTAAAAGGCATAAGGCCCTATTTCATTAACGCTTTCCCCAATTATCACTGAGTTTAATCCACTGCATCCCTCGAATGCACCCCTGCCAATATATACAACGCTATCTGGGATTACTAAAGAACTAATACTTGGGCAATCAAGGAAAGCACCATTTTCGATTCGAGTGACGTTTTCCGGGATAACTATTTGATGCAATTTTATGCATGCATAAAATGACTGCTCGCCTATACGATTTACACTTGTTGGTAGCGTTACTCTAGTTATTCCGCAACCGTTAAATGCATACCTTCCTATCGAGGTTACTCCTTCATTGATAGTGAGTGTTTCTATCAAATCACGGTAATCGCTCCAGGGCATAGTATCCATATAATCATAATTTTTTATCCCACCATTGCCACTTATAACCATTTCTCCAGTATCCGGATTGAATTCAAAAGTCACACCATAACCACATGATCCACTATATGATGCGGCATCGGTTTTTATCGCAATTATCCTGGTCAGTGAAATAATCATAACGCTGATCAATAGAAGTTTATAAAATTTCCATTTCTTCATTTAGACTACCTCGATTTTTTCTGTTTATATTTCAGCACAACATCTGTTTTTATTATAGCACATTGAAAAATTGTAATTGACGTTTTGCCACAAGAACCACTGTAATTATCCACTCGTACATTAGTCGGCTTGCCGATCTGAGCAATAACAATGCAGCCATAACCACCAAATTCCATTTTCTGGTCATTCTGCTATTTACACTTTTCCACCATTATTCTTTCGATTAACAATTTACCGACAGGAAAACCATCCTGCCCGAATTATGATTTCACATATGCACTTTACATAAAACAAAAGCCCGGTTTACTTCTCCGGGCTGCCTGTTACTTCTGTTCTTCTTCCTGTTGCTTGGCCCTGGCGTAGCGCTCAATGATCAGGGCGATGATGTCGGCCGCCAGCTGAGCATCGTCATTGCAGATGACATACTGGTAGCGGCTCATCATGTTCATTTCCCGCTGAGCCTTGGCTAAGCGCTGCTGGATGATCTCTTCAGGTTCAGTCTTGCGGCCTCTGATCCGTCTTTCCAGTTCCTCCATTGATGGCGGAATCAGGAAGATGGACAGGGCATCGGGGCATTTCTCCTTGACGATTGAGGCGCCCTGAACTTCAATTTCCAGCAGGACGTTCTTGCCCTCATCCCGCAGCTTTTCCACATACGCCTTCGGCGTGCCGTAGTAGTTGCCGACAAACTCGGCATACTCCAGCAGTTCGTCATTGGCAATGGCCTTTTCGAATTCATCACGGCTGACAAAGTGATATTCCACACCATCGGTTTCGCCCGGCCGCATGGGACGGGAAGTCATGGAAATCGAATAGGCGAGGTTTAGTTCCTCGCGGTCCGCAAACAGCGCTCTCACCGTACCCTTACCGACACCGGAAGGTCCGGAGAAGACAATCAGCAATCCTCTGGCCATTAATTTTCACCCCCACGTATAGTTGCCTCCATTATAGCAAAATCCCCGGTTTATCTTCAATGTGCTATAATTGTTTTTGACTTATAAAGAGAGGAACTGGCAATGGCATTTGACGGCATCATGCTTCATCAGGTGGTCGCCCGGCTGCAACCGCTGGTCGGCGGCCGGATCTCGAAAATCTATCAGATCTCCGATACCGAGATCCTTTTTCTGATCAAGGCCGGCAAGATGCAGCAGCTGATGGTCTCCGCGCATTCTTCCTATAACCGCATCCATCTTACCCAACGGGATTACCCCAGCCGCAGCGCCCCTTCCAACTTCGTGATGCTTTTAAGAAAGTATCTGGAAGGCGGCTATGTCTCTTCCCTCCAACAGGCCGGCCTGGACCGCTATCTGGTCATGGAGGTCTCTTCGCGCAACGACCTGGGTGACCGGATCGTCCTGCAGCTTTACATTGAACTGATGGGCAAGTACGCCAATGTCATTCTGGTCAGTGAAGGTCGGATCGTTGACGCCCTGAAGCACATCCCGCCCTTTGAGAATACCATCCGCACCATTCAGCCCGGTGCTCTCTTCAAGCCGACGGCGCCTCAGCCCAACAAGGTGAATCCATTTACAATCGATAAGGTCGAAGATGATGAAAACCTCTTTGAAAAGCTGGAAGGCTTCTCACCGCTGCTCTCCGACGAAGTCCGCTACCGGATGCGTCAGGGTCAGTCCTATCGCCAGATCATGAAGGAAATTCAGGATTCCGCCAGTCTCTTTGTTTCATCCACGAAACAGGGTGAATACTTCCACTGTCTTCCCCTGACTCATTTAGGCGGCGACTGCCGTCAGTTTGAGATCTGCGAAGGTCTGGACCATTTCTACTACAGCAAGGAAGAAAAGGAGCGGATCCGCCACATTTCCGGCGACCTCTTCAAGTTCGTCCGCCGGGAGATATCAAAGCTCTCCGGCAAGATCGATAAGCTCACCCAGCAGCTGCAGCAGGCCAATGACTGCGACATCTACCGCCGCTATGGCGAGGTGCTCTACGCCAACCTGGACAAGGTCAGCAAGGGCATGAGCGAAGCCCATCTCACCGATTTTGAGGGCAACAGCCTGACTGTTCCCCTGGATGGCAAGCTGGATGGCCGGGGCAATGCCAAGAAGCACTTCACCCGCTACCATAAGCTCTCTACCGGCCGCAAATACATCGAAGAGCAGCTGCAGATTGCCCGGGACAATCTGGAATACTTCAACGCCATTTCCGACCAGTTGCAGCAGGCCGACTTCACCTGCGCCGGGGAAATCAAGCAGGAACTGCAGAATAACGGTTACCTGAAGCCGGATCACCGCAAGACCGTCCGCAACAAGAAACCGCCGGAGCCGGCCTATCTCACCATCGAGATGGGTGATCGGACCATTCTGGTCGGCCGCAATAACCTGCAGAACAACCATGTTACCTTCAAGAAGGCCAACCGCTTTGACACCTGGTTCCACGCTAAGGATGTCAGCGGTGGACATGTCGTCATCAATACCGATAAGCCCAATGAGAGCCAGATCCGGCTGTGCGCCATGCTGGCGGCCTACTATTCCAAGGCTCGGGAGTCCTCATCAATTCCCGTCGACTACACGCTGATAAAAGAACTGAAGAAAATACCCAACTCCAAGCTGGGCAAGGTCTCCATGAAACAGCATAAGACGATCTACATCGACATTGATGAAGAACTGTTGAAACAATACATCGAACTATAGAAAAAAGCCAGTGATGGCTTTTTCTCTTTTCATAATACTGAACGGTAGTAAAGTCCCCTGGTGAAGGAACCCTGCGCCGGTGTCTGTTCTCTATAGGCCTGAATGATCTGGTCAACCTGCTGGGCTGTTTCAATGGTGAAGTAGAGAATCTGATAGTCGACATTTTCAACATCGGCCAGCTTGTCAGCCAGATAGATGGGAGTGCTGTTGAACAGTTCGCTCATTTCAAAGCTGCAGCGCACCGGAAAGCGCGTCCCGGTACGGTCAGTCAGATAGCCCTTATGATCGCAATCACGGCAGCTGCGCCCGTTTTTCAGCGGGCAGTTCTTTACCAGCATAAGCGGCAGGTAGCCATAGGAAATGATCCCGGTATCAAGACCACTTTTGAGCTGGCTGATCTCCTTCAGCGAGAGTTCGCAGGACAGCGTACCTTCATCTGCCCCCAATTCCTCCAGGACCCTGAGGGAATGGGAATTGGTAATGTTCAGGAAACTGCCGCCCATTATCCGCAAGCCAGCTTCTCTGGCCAGATTTACCGCAGCCAGATTATTGGCATATGCTCTGGTGACGCCGCGGGCTTTATAATGTTCCAGCCTTTCCTGAATGTATTTCTCATTGAAGATCCAGCGGGGAATCTCCACGATGATTTCCTTGTCGATTGAGGGAACTTCCATGTTAATGGGGATGATCAGCCCATCATAGTCATCACAGCTGGGCAGCTGAGCGGAGCTGAACAGCCGGACATAAGTCTTTTTCAGCCGGTGCTCTTTATTGCCGGTGATCTCCCTGACAGCCAGAGCGCGGCGGCGGGGGAAGCGAATGGCTTGCTCAATAAGCCTTTCCACCAGTTCCCTTCTGAGCTGATTGACTTCCGAAGAGCGGACAAACAGACTGTCATCGACCTGGCCAGTAATCTTACCGGCCAGATAGGGCGTATTGCCCAGCTTGGCCAGACTTTCGCTGATCTCGGTCAGGGTCGTCGGTTTGTTCTGGGCCACAAGCGGGATTTCACCGCTGACGGTGACACCGTTGGCGCTGATCGTTACCGGCTGATCACGGCGAACGCTGACCTCAATGTCCAGCACGACTTTCTGGCGTTCCTTGCGGTAGAGTTCATGAATCTGGTTGAAACTTTCCTTTGAAGCCTTTTCATCTTCCTCAGTGCGGATGCCAAACATCTGTCTACCCAGATTGCCCTCATAATAGCCATCGGTAAAACCGCTGCGGGAGAAGACCTTACGCAACAGATCAACGTCATACTCCTTACCGTCGACGGCCTGCCGGCAGCAGTAAGTCGCCAAAGCGACATACTCCGGCCGTTTCATTCTGCCTTCGATCTTCAGGGAACAGACGCCCATTTCCTCCATTTCCCGCACATAGGCAAACAGGGACTGGTCCTTCAGAGAAAGATCATGACCGCTGCCGCCGCTGGCCGCAAAGGGCAGCCGGCAGGGCTGGGCACAAAGGCCGCGGTTACCGCTGCGCTGACCGATCAGCGAGGAAAGCAGACACTGGCCGGACACGCACATGCACAATGCTCCATGGACAAAGTGCTCGACTTCGATATCCAGCTGCTGCGCTTGCCGGCAGAATTCTCTGAGCTCTTGGCGGTTCATTTCCCGGGCGGTGACGATGCGCTTGTAGCCGAGCTGTTTTAACAGCGGCAGGGCAGAGGCGTGATGGATGCTCATCTGCGTAGAACCGTGCAGCGGCAGGTCAGGGAAGCTTTCATGAATGATGGCAGCGATGCCCAGATCCTGGACGATGACACCATCAACACCATGGCCATTGAGAAAACCCAGCAGTTCAATTACTTCCGGCATTTCACTGTCCTTAACCTCAATGTTGACGGTCAGATAGACTTTCACATTATACTGATGGGCATAGTTGATGCCCTCGATCAGTTCTGAGTAATCAAAATTGGTGGCGTTGCGGCGGGCTGAGAAACTCTTGGCGCCCAGATAGACGGCATCGGCCCCGGCGCGTACCGCCGCGCTCAAGGCTTCCAGGGAGCCGACAGGGGAAAGTACTTCAATCATTCTCTTTACCTCGCTTAAAAGGCCTTGTCGATGTCCCGGTGCAGGACCACAGTCCGCTGCTTCTGACTGCTGAGTTTTTCATTCAGCGCATTGGCAAAGGCGACGGAGCGGTGGTGACCGGAAGTACAGCCAATGCCTACCACCAGTTCCTTTTTGCCCTCTTCCACATACAGCGGCAGGGTGTAAGTGACAAATTCACTGATCATCCTTAGCACCTCCTGGGCCTGGCCGAAGGAGAAGACATAATCATAAACCGGCTGGTCGTTGCCGGAAAGGCTCTTGAGTTCATCCACGTAGAAGGGATTGGGCAGACAGCGGACATCATAAAGCAGATCGGCGTCAGCCGGGATGCCGTTTTTATAGCCAAAGGAGATGATCTTGACGGTCATGCCGTTATAGTCCTCACCGACAAAGGTGTCCGTCAGGATCTTGCGGAACTGGCCGGGTTTCAGATGGGAGGTATCGATGACGGTATCAGCCTTTTCCTTGACCTCATTACTGAAGAGGATCTCATAGTCGATGGCTTCCTGTAGACTGGGCAGTTCCTCACTCTGCAGCGGGTGTGGTCTTCTGGTGTACTTGTAGCGGCCTAAAAGCACATCCCGGTCGCAGTCCAGAAACAGCAGGTGGTAATCAACGCCTTCCTGCTTCAGGGTCTCCAGCTGCTTGAGCAGGGTATCATACTTTTCCCGGGAACGGCCGTCGATGATGACCGCCAGACGGTCCACATCAGAGACTCGGCTTACGGACAGTAAAAGCTCGGGCGGCAGATTATCGATGCAGCTGTAGCCGACATCCTCCAGCGTATTGCTGGCCATGCTCTTGCCCGCTCCGGACAGACCGGATATTACCAGTAAACTCATACCATCACCACCTTATTTTATTATAGCATTTTCCTTTGCCCGCATTCGCCCTCAATAGCCAAAAAGCAGCCCGGAAATACCGGACTGCAAATTACAGCATTTTCAGGATTGTACGGTTTCAGATTGCTTAACGCCTTGTTCGGCCAGGGCCTTTTTCAGGCTGTTGATCTCTTCATCTTTCTGAGAGATGATCTGTTCCAGTCTGGCAATTTTCCCCTCATTTTCAGCGAGTTTCTGATTACTCTCAGCAAGTTCCCGGGCGTGCTCAGCTCTCAGTTTTTCAAAATCTTCTCGGAAAATTCTTTCTACCAGTTCGCTCATCTTATCACCCTCCTTTGAATTCGGCTCCTTATAAGGACGCACGGTTTCTCTGATCAGTTCACTGTCCATCTGATGATAATCGCTGCAGGAGAAATCATGCATTAGCCGGCCAATGTCTTCATCACGGTTGCGATACGTCCCGTTCACAAACAGGATCTCCCGGCCGTCATCATACGGCTTGCCGTTTTCCCTGATGATGTGTTCAACATGATAGATTGGCTTCTGCTCACCATACAGGTCGTAATCCAATATGAATATTATATACGACCGGCGCAGGAACTGAAAGTCTTCACCCTTCTCAACGTGCTCGTAATCCATCATTGACTGATAAAAACGGGCCCGCTGAGGTAAACCGGGTTTCCTGGCTCTCTGAACCTCTACATCATAATAGTTGCCTTTACTGTCAATTGCCTCGATGTCGAGTCTGACTCCCCGGCTGACCAGACTGCCAATCTCGCGCTGACTGATAACACTGGTAACCTCCAGATCATCTCTCTGCAGGATGATCCGCAGCACATACTGGGTGAGTTCGTTGTTTTCATTGAAGACCTCCGACATGAAGGCATCATCAAACAACGTGTAGTTGGCGATCATCTCGCGAACTCTCTGTCTGTCTTGTTTACACATATGTTCATTTCCTCCTTTATAAATGTGTATAATCGGAGAAAACTCTGTAAAAATGAATGCGAATCTGGAGGCTGATCACATGTGTATATCTGATTAAATTATACTATAATTTATTTCAAGTATCAACAGAAAAGTGTTTTTTCATCACTTTCTTTCCCTGACTTTTTCCACCAGCAGAATTACCGGAATCGAGATTACCAGCGTCACGGCATCGCCCACAAAGGCATAGAAGTTCTTGGCCATTCTGGTGACAATGGGAACCTTGAACAGCAGGGTTTCGGTCAGTGACTTGACGCCAACAATGCCTAACAGGGTTGCCAGCACCATGACGATCGCCCAGATGATCACCTTAACGGTCTGACTCTTCATCTTTTCCGTCATCCGGAAAACCGCGCTGAGCATAAGGACAATCAGCACATTGCCCAGCATCCAGCCGATCACGCCGTTCATGTGGCCGATGATCAGGCAGTAGAACAGCGTTCCCAACGCTCCCACCAGCATGCCGCACAGGCTGCCGAAGAAATAGGTGTAGACTGCCATGACGATGTAGCCCAGACATAAGTAGTAGTTCTGAAAAAAGGGCACCTGAAGCAGAAGCGATGCCACCACAAACAGGGCAATGCCCAGAGCCGTATTGGTAATGAATCTTGTCTTCATAGCGTTAATCCTGCCTTTCCGCTTCCGCTGATTTGTTTTTTATTCTGATAATATGATTTTACTACACACGGCAGGCTAAGCGTCAATGTCTGACTGCAACATTGAGGACAACTTTTCAGCCCGGCTTTCTTCTCTATTTTCCCGGGAAGCGTTTACACGGGCTGACAAACGGGTTAAATAATTCACAAATAGGCAAAAATGCTTGTCAATAAACGCTTTTTTGATTGTCAAGAAATGAAAAAATTGTTAAAATATCATCAGAAAGAGATTAAATACAATCTATTTCTTATCAACCCGATTTCTTTTGTTTTGTATCCTTGGAGGGATTTATGGAAATAAATGATAATACAATCGTCATGGATCCTAATGAGATCCTCAGAACGCGCTGCCCGGAGGTAGAGCTTCCGTTAAGTGACGAAGACAGAGAGCATCTTGAACAGATGCTTGAATATGTAAGAAACACTCATGATGAACAGTACTGCAGTGATCACAACTGCCGGGCTTCAGTCGGCATTGCCGCACCGCAGATTGGTCTTTTAAAGAAGATGCTGGCAATCTCGATTGAAGATGGTGAAGACCTGGTGGAATTCGCCCTGGTCAATCCCAAGATTGTCTCCAATTCGACCCGACTATGCTACCTGGAAAACGGCGAGTCCTGTCTTTCCGTCGCTCCGGATGCCGAAGGCATCGTCCCCCGCTATTACCGCATCAAGGTAAGAGCCTACAACCTTATCACTGACCGCATGGAGGAAATCAAGCTCAAGGGTTATCCCAGCATCGTCATGCAGCATGAAATCGACCATCTCTACGGCAAACTGTATTACGACCACATCAACAAGAATGACCCCTGGCAGCCGATCCCCGACGCTGTCATCATCTAGAAAAGAGGTAAAATGGCTGATAACAAATATAATTCAAGAGTCCTGACATCCTACGAGCCAACCGATACTCTAATTTTTGCCCTGGGCGGCCTTGGCGAAGTTGGCAAGAACATGTACTGCGTTCAGTGCAATGATGAAATCATCATCCTCGACTGCGGCCAGATCTTCCCCGGCGATGATTTGCCTGGGGTTGACTATGTCGTTCCCGATTACACCTACCTGATCAGAAACCAGGAAAAGATAAAGGGCCTGTTCATTACCCACGGCCACGAAGACCACATTGGCGGCATTCCCTATCTCTTAAGGGTCTGCAGAGTGCCGGCCATCTACGGTTCCAAGTTCGCCATCGCCCTGATTGAACGGAAACTGGAAGAACACCGCATCCGCACCGATACCAAGCTGATCATCATCGACCACAATTCGCGCTTTGATTCCGAGAACTTCCACATCGGTTTCTTCAACATCATCCACTCGATCCCCGACTGTCTGGGTCTGGCCATTAGGACCCCCAACGGCTGGATCATGTCCACCGGCGACTTCAAGTTTGACCTGACCCCCACCGGTACCAACGCCGACTATCAGGTCATGGCTTTCATGGGCCAGTTCGGCATCGACCTGTTGATGTCCGATTCCACCAACTCCGCCATCCCCGGTTTCTCAATCAGTGAGAAGCAGGTGGCCAAGAGCATCCTGGAGATCATGAGCAAGACCGCCGGCCGCCTGATCATCGCTACCTTCTCATCCAACGTTCACCGCATCCAGCAGATCGTTTCCGCGGCCATCAAGTGCGGCCGTAAGGTTGCCATCATCGGCCGCTCCATGGAAAATGTCGTTCAAATCGGCCGCAACCTCGGCCACATTCAGGCTTCCGACGGTGACTTCATTGAACCGGAAGCTCTCGACAGCTTCCCGGCTCATAAGGTCTGCGTGCTGTGCACCGGCAGCCAGGGCGAACCGCTGGCGGCCTTAAGCCGCATGGCCGCCGGCACCCACCGGTTCGTGCACATCATTCCCGGTGATACCATCGTCTTCTCATCCAATCCGATTCCCGGCAATGAGACCAGCGTGCACGAGACCGTCAATGCCCTGACCAGACTGGGAGCCAACGTCTTGACCAATTCAATGCTCAACAACCTGCATACCACCGGCCACGCCTCTCAGGATGAACAGAAGCTGATGCTGCAGCTGGTCAAGCCGAAGTTCTTCATGCCGATGCATGGTGAATACAAGATGTTAAAGATGCATGCCGATACCGCGGTTTCCACCGGCATCCCGGAGGAAAACATCTTCATCTGCGCCAATGGCGACGTTCTGGTATTAAGGAACCACCAGTGCTACCTCTACAATCACCGCATTCCCACCGATGCCGTCTACATTGACGGCAACGATTCCAGCGGCATTGCCACGGCGGTACTCAAGGACCGCAAGATCCTGGCCGATAACGGTCTGGTCTCGGTCATCGTCACCATCGACTCCAAGACCAACACCATTCTCTGCCGGCCCAATCTGGTCTCCCGCGGCTTCATCTACATCAAGGAAAGCCAGACCCTGCTGAAGGAAGGCGAATTACTGGTCTATGAGGCCTTAAGAAAGAAGCTGGCCGGCAAGACCACCTTCGGTGAATTGAAGAATACCATCAGGGAAACTCTGGATCCCTTCCTGTATGCCCGGACCCACCGTAACCCGATCATCATTCCGGTCATCCTCAACTACCGCCAGTAAGCGGCGAATCATCATAACCAAAAACGGAATCGATCACGAATCGATTCCGTTTTCTTATCAGATAGTTTCCAATTCCTGTGTTTGTGTCCACTGAATGCCAAACTGTGTGTCCGCAAATAGACACATAGTTTGGAAACCAAAAAGCAGAGAAAACTCCCTCTATAATAGACTTGTGTGGTCTGTTATCAGAAAGGAGTTTT
>JAEEHC010000079.1 GCA_016280635.1 Erysipelotrichaceae bacterium | reverse complement strand
TGGTGTTACAGCTTCAGATATATCTGCCGAAGCCATCAATTACTGTAAACTTCAGAATCCTGACTATTGTGATCACCAAGGATGATGGCATTCATCCCATCGACTGAAGATCAATGGGTTTTCTGCCAGAACTTATATAAAGTTCTTTCCAGACCATATGCTGTATAAATCTCCTGAAGTGGCTTACCGGTTTTTTTAGCTTGGTTTCTTAATCGGTCTTTTACTGAAGACACACTTGTCATACCAGTACCTCCAGATATGTTCTCATCTGCTTATCACAACCGTTTTTCATGGACCATTTTATTAGTTTGTTCAGATCCCTATCGGATCTTTTCAGATAATTTGTCAGCACTTCCTTTGTCTCCTCTATTCCAATATACTCGCGGTATTTAACAATATCGGAAACTATTTTCTCTATTTCGTATATCCTGAATTCATTACCGTTCTCACTGACGGTAGAGATCGCAAAATCAAAGTATTTCTTTTCGAGGTAATGAAGTCTGATTGGCGGCCAATTCGGAAATGGCGGGATATAGGAATTTGCTCTGACCGCAACATCAACAGCCATGGGACGATGATTTGACAGACCATAATAAACAGCAGCACTCATAAAACCGATGACTCCATTGGGTACATATGCAGCAGCATAGAAGTAATCTGACTCTTCACCAATATAAGTGTTGTTCTGATAATATCTGTTGTTGATCTTAGTAATATAACCTGCGCTGACAAATGAATTAATAATATATGGTGAGTAATCTTTCAAAAGTTCTTTTCTTCGAATGAATTGACCATATGTATTGGGAAAAGTGATTTCAGACATATTATTGCCTCCTTTCCGCTACTATTATAACATTTTGGTTAATAAAAACTAGTCCTATGTAAATAATAGGACTAGAAATAAATAAAGGGTTGGTGCTTCAGTCAAATAATGCGATTTCAACTATTATCTATAACATTTCCCTTCTCCTTACGTTATAATATGGTCGTATCCAGACGAGGAAGTTATACTTCCCCACATGGATTGCCGTATTATTCGGCCGCTAGTTTGTTGACCAGTGTCATTATCAATTGTATGATTTCTGACAATAGTTCAACTAGGCTGATTGCTAGCAAGATACGTGCCGTTTGCAGCTCAGTTCGTATCTTACTGGCTTTTTTCTTAGCCTTTTTTTCGGCCACCTATAACTTCTTTACATACAAAGGAATGAATTGTTTAGAGGAAAGTCATTGACATACCTTTCTCAAGCCCATAAGAAAAAGCGGGCTGCGGCCCGCCTAAGCAGTTTTATATAATAGCTTTCAGGAAGTAGTTCAGTAAGAACAGCAGGCTCGATACCCAGAGGATCGGGTTGATGTTCTTGGCTTTGCCCTGAACCAGATTGACCAGCACGTAGAGGATGAAGCTTACCGCGATGCCATCGGTGATGGAGTAGCATAAACCCATGAAGATGGCAGCACCGAAGCAGGGGATGGCGGTCTCCAGATCGCCCCATTCCACGTCATCCAGTGAACCGATCATCAGGATACCGACCATGACCAGAGCGCAGCTGGTAGCGGCAGAAGGAATGGCGGAGATGATCGGAGCGAAGAAGGCGCTGATGGCGAAGCAGATACAGACGACCACGCTGGTCAGACCGGTACGGCCGCCGGCAGCGATGCCGGCTGCGGACTCAACGTAGGTAGTGGTGTTGGAAGTACCTAAGACAGCACCAACGGAAGTGGCGATGGAGTCGGCGAACAGGGCCTTGTCCATCTTGCTCTTGAAGCCGCTGGATTCTTCCATGGCCTTTTCATCTTCAGCGGAGAAGATGCCTGATCTGCGTCCGGTACCGATGAAGGTACCCAGGGTATCGAAGGTATCAGAAAGGCTGAAGGAGAAGATCGTGATCATGACGATCGGCAGTCTGGTCGCATCGGCAAACAGAGAGGGAATGCCTTCCGCGGTGAAGATGACGCCGAAGGTAGTCGGTAAGGCCTTGCAGGCTTCCGCGAAGCTGACCGATTCACCCAGAGTAGTAACACCGAAGGGAATGCCGATCAGAGCGGCGGCAACCAGACCGATCAGGATGGCACCTTTGACCTGCTTGAGGTAGAGGATGATGGTGATCGCAAAGCCGATGATGAAGACGATCAGAGCCGGCTGGTTGAAAGTGCTTAAACCGGGAACGCCGGCGCCGAAGTTAATGAAGCCGATGTTCAGTAAGCCCAGATAAGCTACGAAGACACCGATACCGGCGCTGATGGCGTTCTGCAGGGACTTGGGGATCGACTTGATAATGTACTTGCGGACCTTGGTGACGGTGATCAGGATGTTGATGACACCGCAGATGAACACCATCGAAAGGGCCTGCTTCCAGGTAAAGCCCAAAGTGAAGCAGACGTTGTAGACAAACAGCGCGTTCAGACCCATTCCCGGCGCCTGGGCGTAGGGGACATTGGCGACCAGACCCATGACCAGGGTACCGATGATCGAGGAAATGATGGTAGCCAGGAAGACGGCTCCCCATTCCATGCCCGACTGCGACAGCAGGTTGGGGTTAACGGCGACAATGTAGCTCATGGCCGCAAAGGTCGTCAGTCCCGCGACAACTTCACGGGAAACCGTTGTCTTGTTTTCGGACAACTTAAAAAACTTTTCAAGCATTATACTTGCTCTCCTTTCCTGTAATCCATCGTTGTGATGGAACAGAAAAGGTGCTCCATCATAGTCCAGGAATTTACGGTACCTGGGTAGAGACTCCCCTGCCCTATTCAGGGGATTATACGATGATTACACGCTCATCTTATCACGGTTGACAGCCGGTAAAAGGGCGGATTTTGGCTAAAGCGGTTTCATTGTGAAAATATTTCCCGATTTTCACCAGTAGCAGAAATCGACGACGCAAATGGCTATTGTGTTGAGCAAAAGGCCGGAAACCGATATAATGAATACAGATAAGAAGAGGATAAATAATTATGAAAAAACCGTGGGAGTTACAAAGAGAATTGTTATGCTCAGTAGAGCCCTGTTACCAGGCTGATGATAATGAGACCATCTGGGAAGAAAACGCCTCCGGTCCGGAAAACCTGCAGGACATCTTCACCAAACTGTACTGGCATTCCCAGGTTCCCGGCTCCCGGGCACCGGAATCAATCTGCCTGGCTTACCTGCAGGCCATGGAAAACCGCGGCTATGACTGCCGTGGCGGCATGGAGCTGGTGGAGAAGGGCTACAAGGCTTACGAAGAAGATGACATCGTCGAAATGCACAAGCTGATGTATGACATCTTCCGGCTGGCTGATAACGCTCCCAAGGACGAAAAATCGGAATACTGGACGCAGAGATTCTACGACAGTTTTGAAGAGTATGCCGCGGCGGTAAAGTTCCCCAAGACTGTCGAAGTTGACATGGGGGAGGACCTGGTCGCCCGGCAGCATGCCGGCTGGCTGGGTCAGATCATCGGCGGTGCCTACGGCACCTGCATTGAGGGCTATACCGGTGCCAACATTGCCAAGAAGTACGGCAAGGTCGACCGCTACATCCGCAAGCCCAATACCTATAATGATGACATTACCTATGAGTTGGCTCTTCTGCTGGCTTATGAGGAAAACGGCAAGAATACAACTGCCCTGGATATCGCCCGGGAGTGGATCAGCCGCATTCCTACCGGCTGGTCAGCCGAAGACATGGCCTTAAGAAACCTGAAGGCCGGAATCCTGCCCCCGGAAAGCGGACGCTTCCATAACGCCTTCAACGAGTGGATCGGCGCACAGATGCGCGGTGCCATTGCCGGTCAGCTCTATCCGGGTAACGCTTATGAAGCCGCCCGCTGCGCCTGGATGGATGCCTCGATCTCCCATGACCGTAACGGCATCCTGGGTGAGGTGTTCAACGCCATCATGACCTCGATGGCCTTCCACGAAAAGGACATCCGCAAGATCGTCAGGGATGCCATTGACCTGATGCCGGCAGACAGCGAGTATGGCCAGGTAGTGCGTTTTGCCTGGCAGCAGTGTCTGACTCACGATAATTACTATGACGCCTGGATGCCCTGCGAGCTGAAATATCAGAAGTATAACTGGATCCACGCCTACCCCAACGCAGCTGCGGAGGTAGTTGCCCTGTACTTCGGTAACGGCGACTTCACCGAAACGCTGGCCTGCTGTGGGGGCTGCGGCATGGACGTCGACTGCAACGCTGCCCAGATCTCCACGATCGTGGGCATCATTGGCGGCATCGATGCCATTGATGAATACTGGAAGAGGCCAATCGGTGATGAACTGGACACCTACGTACGCGGACTTAAGAAAATGTCGATCCGTGAGCTGGCCGAAAGGACCGCTGCGGTAGCCAGAAAGCTGAAATAAAGAAATCATGATTTGCGCTTACCGGCGCAAATCATTGCATAAGAGCAGAAGCGGAGGTTAGAAGAATGCAGATAATCAATACCGAAATACCTTCAAGAAGAAACACCATGATCCCGGTCACCATCGTGGATTGCGAAAGAAAAAACGCCAGGCTGCTGGTTGGCGTTCACGGTTTCAAGGCCAACCGCACCGAAGACGGCCGGCTATTAACGGTAGCCAAGGCGCTGGCTGAAGATGGTGTCAGCGCGATCATGGCCGGCTTTCCCGGCTGCGATGAGTCAAAGGAAGATTTCATCAACTATACCCTGGACAATTGTCTTGACGACATTGATGCCTCGATAAACTACATGAGGCAGCATTACTCTATTGCTGATCATCTGGGCATGATCGGTTATTCAATGGGCGGCCGGCTGGCTGCTCTGTGCACCCAAAAGTATGACATCAAGTGTCTGGCCATCTGGGCCGGGGCCTGCTTCAGCGGCTTTGACAATCAGCCCGACTTCCTGGGTCAGAATCTGGAAACCATGAAGAAGGAAATGGCTGAAAAGGGTTATTGCGATTTCTACAACGCCTTCGATGACCAATATATCAAGCTCAGCGCCAAGCTGGTGGAGAACATGGAGGCATACGATCCGGCAGAGTGTCTGAGACAGTACAGAGGCAGCTGCCTGGTCGTTCACGGCGATCAGGATGTTACCGTTTTGCCCCGCATTGGCCAGCAGAGTTATGACAATCTGATTAAGGCCAGCACGCGTAAGCTGGTGGTCATCCATGAAGCCGACCATGGCTTTGGCGCCTGGAACAATCGGCCGGATCTGTCAGCTCAGCTGACGGATAATACCATTGAATTCTTCCGGGAGCATTTCTAAGTGAAATACAGTTATCAGGAATATCTTAAGAAGACTTATGCCGCCTGGCTTGGCAAGGTCATCGGCGTGCGCCTGGGCTCACCGGTAGAAAACTGGAGCAGCGAAAAGATCGCCGCTGAATACGGAAATAAGGAAGGCTATCTGGTCGACTACGATGTCTACGCCTCCGACGACGATACCAACGGCCCGCTGTTTTTCGTCCGAGCCTTATTGGAAAAGGATGAGATCAGTGCTGAAGATGTCGGTAACGCCTTTCTGAATTACATCTGCGAGTACAGCGGTTTCTTCTGGTGGGGCGATCCGGGAGTATCAACGGAACACACTGCCTATGAAAACCTTAAAAACGGCATCAAGGCACCCTTAAGCGGCAGTGAGAAGACCAATGGCCGAGCCATCGCTGAGCAGATCGGCGGTCAGATCTTCTCCGATTGCTGGGGCTACGTAGCCGGCGGAGATCCCGCATTGGCGGCCAGACTGGCCAGAATGGCGTCAAGTGTAACCCATGATCGCTGCGGCATTGAAGGCGGCATCTTTGTCGCCGTCTGCATTGCCCTGGCTTATGAGCGAAAAGATGTCAGAGAGGTGATCGAACAAGCTCTCGGTTATCTCAATGAGGATCTTGAATATTACCAGATCGTCAGGAAGATCATGAATTATCACGATCAGAATCCTGATGACTGGAAGAAATGTCTGAAATACATTCAGGAAAACTATGGCTATGATAAGTATCCTGGCGTCTGCCACATCATTCCTAACTGCGCTCTAATGATCATGGCGATGTGCTATGGTGATAATGACTTTACCAAGACGCTGACCATGCTGAATCAGAGCGGCTGGGATACCGACTGCAACTGCGGCAACGTTGGCTCGATCATGGGTGCTCTGGTTGGCCTGGAAGGAATTGATGAATCCTGGATCAGGCCAATCAACGACATCGTCAACGCCTCCAGTTGTGTGGGCTGTCTGAACATTCAGACAATTTCTGACAGCGCCAAGCTGTTTACCGATCTGGCCTTCAGGTTGCAGGGGGAAAAGCGCGAAGAGGTCTCACCTTTCATCCTGCCTTACGCTACCAAGGGAATAAGATGTTCTGAAGGAAGAGTATTTACCAAGGACGGCTTATTGAAAGTGGAAAGCCGGGACATCTATAAGTATATCTATTATCTGGCCAAAGACCTATATGACGCGCGCTATGACCCCCAGTTTTCCCCGCTGGTCTATCCCAGCGACACGGTAACGGTAAGAGTCAGAACGGAAAAGCCGCAGAAAATGCGGCTGTACATGGCAGATTGTGAGGGCGTGATCTGGAAAAGCGAAGAGCAGCTGATTGAATCGGAAGGACGCATCAGCTGGCAGTTACCTTCCCGGATAAACCTTACCGTCAACAGATTGGGCATCATCAGTGAGGAAGATTACTTCATTGTCGATTATGAGATGGAAAGACATCCCAATTTGGATTATGACTTTTATCAATACCCCATTGACGCCTACGGTCCCCGTTATGAGGGTGATTACATGGCCAACATCCGCGGTTTTGTCGTCCACAGCGGCAGCTGGACAGTTGATGAAGGGCTGATTGGGGAGAGCGGTGAACACGCTTTGATCTCCAGCGGTGCCTTTGGTAACAAGTACGACCAGATTGAATGGACTTTCGTACCGGAAAGGGGCAGAGAACATTATCTGGTAATCAACATGACCGGCTACCTCCATTACGACGCCATCGGCCTGGCCGATGAAGGCATCAGACTGATCCATAAAGACATTGAGGAAAGCGTGGAGCGGGAGATACCCTGTTTCTGGGCCTGCGGTCGCAAGTACGCCATGATCCTCAAGCCGGGAAGTGTGCAGGTCAACGATGAGACGTTTGAACTGCCGGAACTTGACCGACTTGAAGATCTCTATGGTCTGGCGTTAGGTAAGGACTGCCGCTGCCAGAACCTGAGTCTTAAGATAATGAGTAAACAGAAAGAAAGCTGAGGAAGATACATGAAAAAAGCGAAGGTATATCTGTCCGGACCGGACCGGTTGAAAAAGAACGCCAGGGAGCTATTTGAACAGTATGCGGCTTTGTGCGAAAAGTACGGCTTTGAACTGCTCAGATATCCGGATGAACTGTTTGAGGCCAGCGGAAGCCGGGAAGATAATGAGAGAATAGCTCGCCAGAGGCTGCAACTATTAAAGAACTGCGACATCATCATCGCTGACACCGCGGATTTCCGCAGTTATGTTGAGCCTTACAATGAGCCGGCCTTTGAACTGGGCGCCGCCTTTGCCTTAGGAAAGAAGGCCTATGCCTACATGCCGGATACCCGGGTGTGCGCCGAGCGCTACAGCGGGACCAAGCATCTCAATGACAAGGGCATTCTGGTTGATGAAAATGGCATTTCCTTTGAACCGGGACCGCTGAATCTGATGCTGGAATACGGGGTAACGGCCATTGTGCAGGGAAACCTGGAGGATGCCCTGAAAAAGGCCAGCGAAGACTGGCAAGGGGGTGAGCAGTAATGTTTATTGATAAGGAAGGAAAACTGAGAAAACCGGTGGCCTATCTGGCTGACTTTGAGATGTTTCTGCCCAGCTGCCCGGAGACGGTAAAGTACTGGAAGAGCGTCTGCGACAAGTACGGCATCATCGGTCTGTTCCCTGGCGAAGGCGGGCCGATCGAACCGGGGGAAAACTACTGGCAGCGGGTCTTCAACCACGACTATGACTGGATGAAGTACTGCGACTTCTGCATCGCCCAGCTGGATGACTGGCGGGGACACGAATGCGACAGCGGTACGCTGTTTGAATTGGGCTACTTCGTGGCTCTGGGCTTGCCGTCTTACGGTTTCTATACCGGTAAGAAGCCAATGATCGAAAGAGACATCGAAAAGAGACTTGATAAAGGAATCTGGTATGACAAGAATGGCTACATGATCGAGGATAGGGATTATGGCTTTGACAACATCCTGGCGCTGGTCAAGATTGCTGACAGCTTTGAAGAGGCCTGTAAGTGGGCCCGAAGGGACTTTGATGAGCAGCTGGTCAAGGCCGGCTACGAACCCTATAAGGTAGAAGAGTAATGAAAATGCAGAAGGGCTGACCTTCTGCATTCTTTTCTACTTATCTTTCTTTTCGTCCTTCAGCTGTTCCTCATACATCTTGTAGAGCTGCTTGAAGTACTTGTCATCATAATCATCAGCCAGCGGGATGACCTTGGAGGCTTCGTCCAGGAAGTAGAAGACATCCCGGCCCAGTTCGAAGCGGCCCTTGTTGGTGTGCATATCGATGGCGTAATCAGGGATCTCGGGGATCTCGCCCTTGGCGTTTTCCATCATGATGATGTTCTTGATCTGGTCGGTTGAACGTTCCTTCTTCTGCCGGCACAGATACCTGATGGCATACAGGAAGAAGATCGGCCTATCGCCATCCAGATAGGGGAATTCCTTGCGCAGATCATTCAAGGTCTTGACGATGACCAGAGCATTGGGATCACCGAAGCCGATATCCTCAACGCAGATGACCAGCAGCCGGTTCCACAGCTTCTCTTCATGGAACTGGGAGGTAATGTAGAGTTCGTAGGCAAAGCGCATGGCCAGATCTTCCTGACCGCGGCGGATGCACTTCTGCATGGCGGAGATCAGTAAGTCGGCGCTGATGCCGTGCTTGGAGGTCGTATAGGCCCAGGGATCGTAATATTCACTCATTATGTAGACATTCTCCTTTTCTTCTGTGTTAATTCTACACCAACAATTGGTACGGTTAAAGCCAATTTCACATTGAAAAGCCCTTGGGGCAATGGTATGATTAATTCATCAAAAGCATGGTTTTCGTGTTGGCCGTAACAGCGGCCAAAAATACTTTTGGTTAAAAGCTGCCCGAAGGGCACTTTAACATAGAAAAAGAGGAGGAAAACATGAAGAAATTATTCGCAGTCTTACTTGCTGTACTGATGATCGTTTCATTAGTTGGCTGTAACAAGACCCCGACCCCGACTCCCAGCGGAGACGATGATGGCGTAACCAAGATCGCCGTCCTGTTACCTTTCACTGGTGACCAGTCCTACTTTGACACTCTGGCCATTGCCGCAAGAGAAGTCAATGATGCTGACAACAAGATCTCCGTTGACGTACTCGAATGCGACCCCAACGGTGCTGCTGATGAGTCCAACTGGATGGGCTGGTACGACAACGTCTGTGAAGGCGGCAAGTACGACCTGGTCGTTTCCGGTAACGGTACTTATGAAGGCTTCCTGTACAAGGCCGCTGAAAAGTATCCGGATCAGATGTTCTACAACTTCGACCGTTCCTGGATCCCCGAAGGCGGCATCCCGAAGAACGTTTACGCTGTTGACTGGGCTCTGGATGACTTAGGCTATGTTGTCGGTGCCTTATCAGCCGCTGTTACCAAGACCGGTACAGTCGGTGTTGTTGTCGGTATGGAATCTCAGGACATGAACCAGTTCATCGGCGGTTATTGCCAGGTATTGGCTGATGCCGGTGTCAAGTATGTCATTTCCTATCCTGGTTCATTCACCGATACTGCCTTAGGTAAGGAAGTTACCGAAGACATGATCAACAAGGGCGCTGACGTCATCTGGCAGGTTGCCGGTGGCTTAGGCAATGGTGTCATTGATGCCTGCTCAGGTCATGACAATGTCTGGTGCATTGGCGTTGACCAGGACCAGTATCTCCAGTTCAAGGATTCCAATCCGGCCTGGGCTAACACGATCCTGACTTCAGCCTTAAAGAACACCAACGTTGCCTTCAAGGCTGTCTGCGAAATGGTTGCCAATGGAACCTATAAGGACAAGCTCGGCAAGGCTGAAACCTGGGGCATCGCTCTGAATGGTGTCGGCTTAGCTGAAAACGACTACTATCTGGCCAATGCCAGTGAAGAAGTCAGAGCCAAGGTTGCTGAGACCTTAGCCAAGGTCGCCAATGGTGAAGTCGAAGTTGTCGACACCAAGGCCTGGGACGAAGCTACTTACGAAGTTGAGTGGCCGAAGGTCAGAGACGCTAACCGTCTGAACTAATCATTTAGCTTTGTTGTTTATTTAGTCATGCGCTGTTTTTACAGCGCATGACTTTTAAGAATCACAGGGGGTTCTTATGAACGAGATTATTCTGAAACTTGATAATGTCACCAAGGTCTACCCCAACGGTACGGTAGCCAACCGTGACATCAACATGGAATTTGAAAAGGGAGAAATCCACTCCGTCGTAGGTGAGAACGGGGCCGGCAAGTCAACGCTGATGAAAATGATCTTCGGCATTGAAAGACCATCCAGCGGCACGATCACCTACAAAGGTGAAGAAGTTCACTTCAACAGTTCGATGGATGCAATACACGCCGGCATCGGCATGGTGCACCAGCATTTCATGCTGATACCGTCTTACAGTATTGTTGATAATATCATTCTCGGTGACGAGCCGACCAAGAGCATCTTCATTGATGCCAAGGAAGCCACGAAGAGATGTCAGGAACTTTCCGACAAGTACAACTTCGAATTAGACGTCACCGCCAAGGTCTCCACCCTTTCCGTCGCCAAGCGGCAGAAGGTTGAGATCCTCAAGACGCTTTACCGCAACGCCGAGCTCATCATCCTTGACGAGCCGACCTCGGTACTGACCCCGCAGGAAACGGAAAAGCTGTTCGATCAGCTGCGTTTCTTCAAGCAGCAGGGCCATACGATCATCTTCATTTCCCACAAGCTGGAAGAGGTCAAGCAGATCTCCGATAGGATCTCGGTCATCCGTAACGGCGTTTCCAAGGGTACTTACCTCAACGCTGACCTGTCGATGGAACAGCTGACCAACCTGATCATCGGCCGTGATCTGGAAAATGACATGGATGAATACAAGACCCACGAGGATTTCCATGGTGAAAGAGCTCTGGAAGTACGTGATCTGTACATGGAAAGAAACGGCAAGCCGGTTCTCAACAATGTCTCCTTCGAAGTCAAGCGCGGTGAGATCCTGGGTGTTGCTGGCGTTGAAGGCAATGGCCAGCAGGAACTGGTCAAGTGCATCACCGGCCTGGAAGCTACCAAGTACGAAGGTCTGATCAAGGTCTGCGACCAGGAGGTCAACCACCTCAACATCCGCGGCCGCCGCGACATCGGCATGGCCTACATTCCTGAAGACCGGATGGTCGACGGTGTGGCTGGCGAATTGCCGATCAGCGATAACCTGATCTCCACCTACTATACCCGCGAAGACATCAACGGCAAGCTGTTCATGGATAACAAGGCCATCGCCAGGATGTCCGATCAGCTGATCAAGACCTTCGCGGTCAAGACCAAGAACGCCGACGCTTCCGTCAACAGCCTTTCCGGCGGTAACGTCCAGAAGGTCGTCGTTGCCCGGGAATACAATACCAATTCCCGGTTCATGATCGCCGAGCAGCCCACTCACGGCATCGACATCGGCTCCGCTGAATTCGTTCACCACAAGCTGATCGAAATGCGCAATGCCGGTGCCGGCATCTTACTGGTATCCGCCGACCTCAACGAGGTCATGGACCTCTCCGACCGCATCATCGTCATGTTCAATGGCAGGATCGCCGGTTACTTCCCGGATGCCAACAAGGTAAACGAATCAGAACTGGGCATGTACATGCTCGGTGCCAAGCACCAGAGTGAAGAAGAGATCGGAGGTGCCTTAAATGACTGATAACAAGTTCAGCAAGCTTTCAAAGAATTACAAGCTTTCGATTTCCAATCCGAAGTTCTTTGACGCCGTCAAGATGCTGATCTCGATCCTGATCGCCCTGGCCATCACCTTTGTGATCCTCTGCCTGGTATCATCAGATCCGATCAACGCCATCGTCACGATCCTGACCGGACCACTGACCAAGACCAGATACATCGGCTCGGTAATTGAGAGCTTCATCCCCTATGCCTTTGCCGGTCTGGCGGCCGGTGTGCTGTTCAAGGCCGGTGCCTTCAACCTGGGCGCTGAAGGCATCTACATTCTGTCCGGTGCCGTGGTAACGGCGGTCGCCATTTCTCCGGTGACCACCAGCCCGATCCTGCACCCGATCCTGTGTTTTGTGGCTGCCATGGCCTTCGGCGGCATCATGATGATCTTACCGTCCTTCTTGAAAGCCAAGTTCGGCACCAATGAAATGGTTGTTTCGCTGATGCTTAACTCCATTTACGCCGGTATCGCCGCCTATGTGGTCAGAACCTTCCTGGGTACTCTGAAAAGAGGCGGCAACAGCTCCAAGGACTATCTGGCAACCGCCCGCATCGGTTACCTCTATGAACCGTTAAGAATCTCAGCCTGCTTCTTAGTGCTGATCGCCGTGACCGTGATTCTGTATCTGGTCATGAAGAAGAGCCGGCTGGGCTATCAGATCAGACTGGCCGGTACCAACCCGCGCTTTGCCGAATATTCCGGCGTCAGCGCCTTCAAGCTGGCCATCTCCACCGCTGCCATCGCCGGTGTATTATCCGGCATGGGCGCTGCCTCAGCCTTATTGACGCAGACCCAGTTCTATACCCCCTCGCAATCGCTGGTGGGCATCGGCTTCTCGGGCATGCTGCTGTCAATGCTGGGCAGAAACAACCCCATAGGCATCGTGGTAGCCTCATTCATGATCAAGTATCTGGAACAGGGTACCAAGATCCTCTACTTCGTTGACAAGTCAGTACCGTCGGAGATCGTTGCCATCGTCGAAGGCATCATCATCATGCTGATCTCCTCCCAGTACTTCTTAAGAAGATTCCGGGAAAGAAAACTGTTAAAGGAGGGCTTAGAAGAACATGTGGAGTAACATTTTGACAACGCTTTTCAGCATGCGATTCCTGCTGACCATCATCCGCATGGCCACTCCAATCCTCTTTGCCGCCTTGGGCGCCTTCACGGCCGCCTCAACCGGCATCGGCAACATCGCCATTGAATCGATCATGACCTTCTCGGCCTTGGGCGGTGTATTGGGTTCCTACCTCTTGAACAATGCCTGGCTGGGCTTACTGATCGGCTTACTGATCGGCATTCTGACCGCCTTACTGATCACCTTCTTCTCCATGAAGCTGGGTGCGGATGCTTTCCTGATCATGATCGCCCTGAATACCTTCGCGGATTCGGTGGCCATCTTCCTGCTTTACCAGATCACCGGTGATAAGGGAACCACCGCTTCCCTGCCGACCCCGATCCTTTATACCTGGGACATACCTCTCATCAAGGACATTCCGATACTGGGCGAGATACTGTCCGGCCACTATGTCCTGACCTACATCTGCTGGCTGCTGATCATCGTGATGTTCGTGGTCATCTACAAGACCCCGTTAGGCATGCGCATGCGCGCCTGCGGATTGAACCCGGACGCTGCCAGAACCGCCGGCATCAATGTCGAAAGACTGCAGGTTCTCTCTCTGGTCTTATCCGGTGTCTTCGCCGCCTTCGGTGGCTGCTACCTGTCGCTGAACTACCTGAAGATCTTCTCCAAGGGCATGGTTTCCGGACAGGGCTGGATGGGTGTTGCTGCTAACGGCATAGCCAACGGCAACTATCTCTCGCTGGTCTTATCAGCCGTGATCTTCGCGGTCTTCAGAGCCGTTTCGATCATCTTCTCCAGCAACAGCGCCTTCCCGACCGATTTGGTCAGCGCCATCCCGTATTTCTCAGTATTCGTAATACTGACCGCCGTATCCATCATCAACTACTACCGTGTCAAGAGCGGCAAGGTTGAGGAACATTAATGGATAAGCGCAAGATCATAATTGACTGTGACCCTGGCCATGATGACATCATGGCCATTCTCACGGCTTTGGCCAATGATGACAGGCTGGAGATATTGGGCTTTACTACCGTAGCCGGCAATCAGACGCTCCCGAAGGTCACCAACAACCTGCTCAAGGTTGAGGAATACCTTGGCCTGGATATCCCAGTTTATCCCGGGGAAGCCCACCCGCTGATCCGCTATGGTCAGCCCCAGCCGGCGGCCCATGGGGAAAGCGGGATGGACGGTCCCATCCTGCCAGAACCGGTAAGAAAGCCGGAAGAGCTGGGCGCGGTGGAATTCTACCGGCAGATTCTGGAACGGGAAGAAAAGGTGACAGTCGTCGCTCTGGCGCCGCTTACCAACCTGGCCATCCTGTTGGCCCGTTATGGCTCTCTGGCTGAGCGCATCGAACAGATCGTCTTAATGGGCGGGGCACTGAATGGCGGCAACATCAACAAGTGCGCCGAGTTCAACATCTGGCATGACCCGGAGGCCGCCAAGATCGTTTTCGACAGTGGCATTCCCATCGTCATGGCTCCCCTGGAAGTCTGTTACGCCGGCGGGATCATGCTGAAGGAAGTGGAGCGTTTCAATAATGACGCTCCGGTATCCCGGCTGGTTTATGAACTGCTGGATTTCTATTGTGAATACGCCCGTAAGCGCAATTGGGAGAGCACCGCCATCTTTGACCTGATACCCATCGTCTACCTGCTTGCCCCTGAGCTCTTTGAAAGCCGTCAGGGCCGCATCGAGATCATCCGGGAAGGAGAAGATACCCAGGGCCAGACGGTCTTTACCGAAGGCGATGGACCGCATACGGTGCTGGTTGATACCGAGCGGCGAAGGTGCATTGACGTCTTCTTCCGGGCAATCCGGCAATTGGACAGACGCTATAGCTGAACGAATGAAAAAGCCCGCTTTTACCCTTTGACTGAACAAGGAGGCAGCGGGTTTTTCTCTGGCTGGCTTAAACGGCTTTTAAGAGGGCAAATGAAGAGAAAAATAGGCTAAGCGCTTACAGTTTGACTTGTCAAGCGGAAAGCCAGACAGTAAAATATACATAGAGAAGTTTTTACAAGACGGAGGAAAAATATGAAAAAACTTTTATCTGTACTGTTAGCTTTACTCTTAGTCTTCATGGCTACCG
>JAEEHC010000078.1 GCA_016280635.1 Erysipelotrichaceae bacterium | reverse complement strand
CTTCTGAATGTCGTTACGATAGAGGGTCATGAAGTTGTCGTTGAACTGGTAGATAGCAACACCAATCTTAACTTCCTTGACCTGGGGCTTCTTTTCACAGCCGATCAGAGATACGACCATTAAAATAGCCAGTAAAGCTGCTAAGAGTTTTTTCATTGAAATTTTTCCTCCTTCGGTTTCATTAAACTCCAAAATGATTATACCACAAATAAAGCGCTTGCAAGCAATTTATGCAAGCGCTTGCAAAAAGACGGACACTTCCCGTCTTTTTGTCGTTATTTGTTTTATTCTCTGCTCCAGGCGCCTGTAAAGCCGGTTTCAGCCCAGCGCTACATCCAGAGCCATCATCACCACAAAGCCCAGGGAGAACATGATGACCCCGATGTTGGAGTGCCGTCCTGCCGACATTTCGGGAATCAGTTCCTCAACGACCACGTACATCATCGCCCCGGCCGCAAAAGCCAGTGTATAGGGCATCAGCGGTACGATCAGCGCCGAGGCCACGACCGTCAGTAAGCCAAACAGCGGTTCCACGGCACCGGAGGCAACCCCGGCCGCAAAGGCCCGCCTCTTGCTCATGCCCTGAGCGTGCAGCGGCATCGAGATGATCGCGCCTTCCGGAAAATTCTGGATGGCAATGCCCAAAGCCAGAGCCAGAGCGCCGCCGGCGGTTATCTGAGAAGAGCCGGAGAGATAGCCCGCAAAGACAACGCCGACGGCCATGCCTTCCGGGATGTTATGCAATGTGACCGCCAATAGCATCATGGTAGTGCGGTGCAGGGAACTGGAAGGTCCTTCCGGTTCATCGGTGTTCATGTGCAGATGCGGAATGACAGTATCGAGAAAAAGCAGAAAGGCAATACCGACGCCAAAGCCGACCGCGGCCGGCAGAAAGGCCAATCGTCCCAGCGGTGCTGACTGCTCCATGGCCGGAATCAGTAAGCTCCAGACGGAAGCGGCCGTCATGACTCCCGAGGCAAAACCGGTCAGGGCTTTCTGAACACCGGGCCCGAGTTCCTTCTTCATGAAGTACACGCAGAAGGAACCCGCGCCGGTGCCGATAAGGGGAATCAAAAGGCCGATCACGACTTCTCTGCTCAGCATCACCTTAACCCGAACAGACCTTTCTTCTCATATGGTTCTACGCTGATGTCCTTCAGCTGATAACCGGTCTGGCGGATGGCTTCCGCCAGTTTTTCTCTGTCAATTACGCTTTCACTCAGAAAGACCGTCTCCCCCCTGCGATGAGAGGAAGAAACCTTCTTAGCGTCAGCAACCGCTTTTCTGACGGTATCATTCATGTGCGCTTCGCACATGCTGCAGGCCATGCCTTCAATTTTCAAGGTAATCTTATTCATCACTTAAATCCTCCTGTCTTATGGTTCGTCTCTATATTGACGCCATTATGCCCTTTCGTTTAAGCCGCGCCTGCCGGCACGCTGAGGCGAAGCATGCCGGCTTATAGCGGGCTTTATCGGCAAACAATGGCATGGTATCATTCACACTTTTTCTTATAGCCGCAATCGCAGTATGGACCGCCGCCGGCCAGGGTGCAGTTTCTGATGAAAATACTGCTTCCGCCGGCTTCGCTCATCGCGTAATCCAACTTGCACATGGCGCTGATGTATTCCTGCAGTCCCAGTTCATTCATCAGCGTGCAGATGCCGCAGTGGTAAAAGCGGGCTTCGTAGCCGCTGCCGTCTTCATAGGGCAGATAGTCCATGTTCCAGGAATAGGGATTGCGGTCCGCTGCCTTGAAAGCCGCGGTCTTCTTCATCGACGAGAGATCTCTGGCGGTAAACTTCTGCCGTCCCATCAACCGGAAGAACCGGCGGGCCACCGGGATCATCATGGCCCGGCAGTAATAATCTGCCATCAGGTCTGTGTCCGGTCTTTGCGGCATGGCCAGGATGAAGCCTGACAGCATCGCGCAGCTGACGATGTTCATCTTGAAGCGGTCTTTCCTTTCAAACTCGGGAAGGCCGGCGATGATCTGACGGTATCTTTTCTTAGCCTGATGGCTGATCTCTTCAGCCTGTTGAGATGTAAAATGCAGGGTTTCGCTCAGCTGTCTTCTAAATGAACCGGCAAACAGCAGCCACATCCCCGCCGGCATGCCAATGTATTTCATCTTTCTTCACCTCGCAGTTCGATCCTGATGATCTTCATCCTGACCAGATGGTCACAGAAGATGATCATCAGCTTATGAAACCGGCTGACCTGAGGATAGATGTCCCGGTAACCGCGCATGTAGCTGCGCTGGCTTACCGAGGCGAAGCCGATGTTCCATTTTTCAACGTCCTGTTTCCCATCCAGAGAGAAATAGGCCGCCACATCGCTGATGCCGGCTTTCTTGAGCCAGGTCTTGCGCATCAGACGGCCGCCCAGGACATTGCAGCTGTCAAAGACCAGTACTCCTTTGGGGAATCTGGCATTAAGCCTTTCCGTCAGAGCGATTACTTCCGCCGTCTTAAGGTAATAGAAGACGCCGGCCGCGAAAAAGATTGCGCCATTGCGGCCATCGATCTGGTCCATCCAGCGCTGATCGTTGAGATCGCAGCCGATATTGGTTTCCCGCTCTCTCTGACCCAGCAGTTCATTGCGGATGGCAATCACTTCGGGGAAGTCGATGTTATAGCCCCGGCACGGACCGTTATCCACCTTGGCGAAGGAATCATCCAGACCACAGCCCAGATTGACTACCGCGGCCCGGGGATACTGTTTCAGATATTCCCTGATCTCCCATAAAAGATCATAATGGCGCTGGGCCACTTCCAGAGCGCCGAACAGACCGGCGGCGCTTTCCATGGCCTTTTCCCTGGTTTCAAAGTCATAATCCAGCTTCGCGCAGATCCTTTCGGCTTCCTCATCCTTGAACAGCTGGGGAAAATGATCGGCGCAGACCTTGCGGCCGTAAAGAGGAATGACCAGAGTCTCCTGGACGGTATCGGGTTCAATGTGGTACTTTTTCATGTTCATGGGCTGATCATCCTTCTCTAGTTAGCATAGGCTAACCTAAATCATTATAGCACACTTCTTCCGGAAAACAACCGCCGTAGGAAAAGGGGATTATGCTAAAATGAAGGCAGAAGAAAAACCGCCATCTGCGGCTTTGACAGGAGGTATCAGCATGGCCGAATTCACACACGACGGACTCAGCTTCCATTATGATGTCATCGGGGAAGGCTTCCCGTTCTTTCTGCTCCATGGCTTAGGAAACAACAACCTGCAGACCAGGGAAATGTATCAACCCATTGAAGGGGTAAAGTGCATCCTGCCGGACCAGCGGGGCCATGGCTTAAGTGAAGGTGACGCTGACATGCGTCTGAACACCCTGGCTGATGACATCATCAAGCTGGCCGACCATCTGGGCATTGAGAGCTTTGCCATCGGCGGCATCTCCATGGGCGCCGCCGTCTCCCTGCGCACCTGCCTGAACTACCCCAAGAGGGTAAAGGGTCTGTTGCTGATCCGTAACGCCTGGGCGGACAAACCGATGCCCAAGCCCTATGTTGACCTCTTTGCTGCGCTGGCTAAGGCGCTAAAGAAGAATGATCCTGAAGTTCTTCGCCGCAGCCAGGCCTATCTGACCCTTCACAAGAGCGACCCCGCGGCTGCCGAGAGTGTCTTTGACTTCTTCAATGACCCCGTCGCCCTGAAATACAGCGAGAAGTTCGCCCTGGTTCCCCCGCAGTTGCTGATTCAAAGCCATGATGAGCTGCATTGGATCCAGGTGCCGACCATGATCCTGGCCAACCGCCAGGATAACATCCACCAGTACGGCTACGGTCTGGCCTTACTGGATGGCATCCGCAACTCCCAGTTCCACGAGATCCCCTGCAAGAAAGAAAACAGGGAGCAGTATCATGCCGAAATCAACCGGTATCTGAAACTGCTCCTTGCTGAAATTGATAAGTAATTACTTGATGTGATAGCTGTCTTCAGTTGCCGCAAAGGCCTGTTCGATCTTTTCGCCCAGTTCCTTCATATCCATGATGCGGAACAGTTCGATGATACGGGGATATTCGCGCACATTGTAGGCGATGTCCCGGCCGACAATCAGCAGGTCAAACTTCTGAGCCGATATCTCGCCTAAGGAGACATGCTCGACCTCAATGCCGGTCCTTCCGGTCTGCTTCAGATACTTCTCAACGTTGAGTTGTACCATGAAGGAGCTCCCCATGCCGCCTCCGCAGCAGCACAATATCTTCTTTATCTCTACCATCTCAGCACTTCCTTTCCTGATGGATCATTATTTCTGATCTGTTCTCTTTCTATTATAATTCAATTATTCTAGGCTTTACAGATTCCAATGAGCGAATCTGTTTTTCCTGCTCTCATCTGCTCTTTCAGACAAAGGCCAGCTGGACCAGTAGCATGGCTGACACTTCATGTTAATTCAGTTTTTCCCTCAGGACACCGCTTTTTCCGGTCTCTTCCAGAACATTGTTATACATATAAGTCATAACAGAAAATCATTGTGTTCTACAATCATACCGCCGCAGAACAGCCAGTTGGGAAACCTTTTCCGCAAAGAAAAAAGCGCGTCATGCGCGCTTTCCCGTGTCTATTTCAGGCCCAGAACCACCGGTACTGAGCGGTAACCGATGCCCATGCGGTCAATACCCATGTCGATCAGTTTCAGGAAATGCTCTCTGGTGCGAATGCAGCCGGAACCCTTGATCTGACACTTCTCACCGACCTCCTCCATGATCACCTGAATGATCTCTGGGGTGGCGCCATGGGCTTCAAAGCCGGTCAGGAAACCGGTTGAGGTCTTGACGAAGTCGGCTCCGGCTTCCATGACCAGATGGCAGCCCTTTCTGACCTGTTCCTCACTTAAGGCGTCGGTCTCCAGGATGACCTTTACCGGAACATTTCTTTCATGGCAGACTGCCACCACCGCCTTCAGATCCTCAACGACTTCATCATATAGGCCGGAGCGGATCTTGCCGTAGTTGGCCACAATGTCCAGCTCACCGATGACCTCAGAGTAGTTGTCGACCAGAATTCTGGCCTGAGCAACCCGGGACTCAGTAGAGCTGGTACCGAAGGGGAAATCGCAGACCGGACACAGTTTGGTCTCACTGCCTTCGACATAAGGCTTGCATAATTCCATGTAGCCGGGGTTGATGCAGATGGTGGCGCAGCCCAGCTGCACCCCGTCTTGGGTCAGATCAATGATCTGCTGGGTGGTGAATTCGGGTTTCAGAACGGAATAGTCAATGTATGAGGCCAGTTCTCTGACCGTCATTTCTTCAGCTTTCTTATCGGGATGTTTCATGATTATCTCCTTATCTTATTGTTAAGATAATTCTAACACAACCGCCTTCCCGGCAACAGGCAGCTGCTTTGACAGCGGTGTTTTGAACATATTATCATTAAGAAAACCGGGAGGTCGGCTTATGTCTAATCTGCAATTCATCTTTGTTCACGGGCTGTCCGGCTGGGGCAGCTATGACCGCGCCTATGCCAGAATGCCCTATTGGGGCATGCGCAACGGTGACCTGATGGTCTGGCTGCGTTCTCAGGGCTATAGCTGCTTTGCCGCCTCGGTGGCCCCGACTGGCAGCGCCTGGGATAGGGCCTGCGAGCTATATGGCCAGTTAGCCGGAACCCAAACGGACTATGGCCGCTGCCACGCTGAAGAAAACCATCACGCCCGCTTTGGCCCGGATTTCACCGGCCGGCCGCTGATCCCCAGATGGGATGAGGATACCCGGCTGGTCTTGCTGGGGCACTCCTTTGGCGGCGCAACCGTCCGCATGCTGGCTCACCTGCTGGCCTTTGGCGAGGCGAAAGAAAGAGAAGATAAGGACTGTTCGCCGCTGTTTAAGGGCGGACAGGAAAAGAAAGTCTTTGCCCTGATCACCCTGGCTTCACCGATGAACGGCACTACCGCCTATGACATGTTTGAGGATCCGGACTTTGATCCCGCTTCCGTAGCGGTTCCCTTATGGAGCCGCGTACTGGCCAAAATGATGTCCATGGGTACCAGGGATGGCGATGACGGCCGCAGCAAGTCGGATTGGGCGGGCTACGACATGCATCTCGACAATGCCGATAAGCTCAACCAGGAGTTTACCACTTTGCCTTCTGCCTATTACTTCTCCGTTCCCTGCCGGGCAAGCGTTGCTGACGAAAAAGGCAATCAGGTACCGGTAAAGGGCGTGGAGCCGTTATTTATTGCCCGCGGCCACCAGATCGGAGCCTACACCGGCACCACCAGGGGCGGGCTGGTCATCGATGAAAGCTGGAAGGAAAATGACGGGCTGGTCAATACCGTTTCCGCCGGCTGCCCGAGCCATGCCCCAGGCAAGCCATTGGATCGCGACAACATCAGACCGGGCATCTGGAACATCTTTCCAACCGTTGAGGGTGACCACATGTGGCCCCAGGGCGGGCTGCTGCACCGCCACGACATCCGGCCCTTTTACCGTGATCTTCTGGACCTGATTAACGGACTGGACAGATGATTCTTAATCAGCAAAACAAAACCGAGAACGCTCTCGGTTTTTTCATTTTCGTTTTTTTCTACAGCCACTTCTTACGGCGGAAGTAGATCAGGCTGATCACGGCGATCAGAACGGACAGAATGATGATCACCGGATAGCCGTAGATCGAAGCCAGTTCCGGCATGTACTTGAAGTTCATGCCGTACCAGCCGGCGATCAGGGTCAGCGGCATGAAGATTGAGGTAACGACCGTCAGCACGGTCATGATGTGGTTCTGCTTCTCGGCGATCCGGGCCTCATAGTCATCGCGGATCTGCGAGGTATAATCCAGCAGGGAATCCGCCATTTCCGACAGCCGGGCTGCCCGCTTGCCAAAGAGGGTGAAGTAGCGGATGTTTTCCTCAGCGAAGAATTCGTTCTCGTTTTCCTCCAGTTCCTGAGCCAGATCGACCAGCCGGTCGTAGTGGGTTCTTAAGATCCGCAGGTGGTCTCTGATCGTATTGACCTTTTCCAGGCTGGCTTCCTCCGTACTGTTAATCAGCTCGTCCTGCTCCGCCAGCTGTTTTTCATAGTTTTCCAGAACGGTCAGATCCTTGTCGATGATCTCTTCAAGAAAATCATAGATGAACCTTTCCAGCGAAGGCAGCCGCCATTTTCTGCTCTGGGATATCCGGGCAATGATGTCAGCGGCGTAGTGGCCGGAATCAATGAAGACGATGCCCTTTTCATCCAGCGCAAACGCGAACTTCCGGTATTCAACCGGATTGGTGTCATGGACAGGTATCATAAAGGAGCCGGTGATAGAGTCATAGTTGACCTCCGCCATCGTGGTATGGATGTCCAGGGTATCAAAGTCAATGTCGATTCCCAGGTCAAATTCATCGCGGCGCTGCTGCCACTGCTGCGGTGTCAGAATGGCCACGCACGGCTTGCCGGACTGCAGGCACTGCTGCAGGGAACTCTCCTTCAGAGTTTCATCAATCAAGTAATACATCTTTACCCCTCCAGACTGTCAGATACATCTCAATTCTAACACATCAGCCTGATGAAGAGAGTGGATTCTGTTTTTCCGCTGTTTCCTGTCCATATCTTCGCACCGGTCTTAACGGTTCTGCTGCCCGGCGGCATGATGGAGGGCAAAAAGGGTCATTTCATAGACGAAGAAGACCGTCAGAATGGTTACCAGAACTTCCAGGGTAATGATGAAGCCGTGGCTGCCGTGAGCCAGTTCCAGAATGATAATCAGCGTTTCAGCCAGTAACATTCCATGGCACAGTTTTTCCGGCAGGTCGCCTTCAAAGCGCAGTTCTTCCCTTTCGCTGAGCTTTTCCGCCATTTTGGCGCTCTGGCCCAGCTGCAGATGACCGACATAGATCTCCCCGATCAGAAAGATCTCAGTCAGCAAGCTGGAAAGGCTGAAGAGCTTGATCAGGTAGGCAACAAAGACGTAGATGATGACCGCCAGGTTGACCTTCAGCAGTTTCCTCTCATCCATGAAGCCGTTTTTGCGGTTGATTTCCCTTAAGCCCAGAAAGGCGATGATGTAACCAAGGAAATAGGGAAAGAGAATGAATGAATTGATGCCGTCCATATCCAGCAGGTCGGCAAAAACGTTCATGTTGATCAGTATCAGTCCCACGATTATCTTAGCCATTCTTTTCCTCTCTTCTGCCTTGTCAGCAGTCACCTTCATTACCCTTTCATTTTATCACACTGGCCGGTTTTCCTTTCCTTTCTTTGTGATTCAAGGACAAAAAACGATATAATGAAAAAGAACCATACGGAAAGGATAAGTACGCTATGAAAAAGATAATCCTGATGCTTGTGTGTCTGCTGATGATCATCAGCGGCTGCAGCGCTGCTCCCTCTGACAATCCATCTCCCAGTGCTGACTACAGTGAAAAATGGCGGGAAAGGCCTCTGCCGGAATCCTTTGACCTGCGCTCTGTCGATACTGATGGCGACGGCAAGGGTGACCGCTGCTACGTTACTCCGGTCCGGTTGCAGAATCCCTTTGGTACCTGCTGGGGCTTTGCGGCCGTCGCAGCAGCCGAGATCAGCATTCTGGGTCATAACCTGAAAAACGACAGGGACGCCTGGAAGACTTTAGACCTGTCGGAAAAGCAGCTGGCCTACTTTACCAACGTACCTCTGGATGATCCGGCTAACCCGCAGAACGGGGAAGGCTTTACGCCGGATGACATCCACAATACCGCTCAGGTCTACGATAAGGGCGGTTCCGCCTTCCTGGCTACCTCAACCTTTGCCCAGGGAATCGGCCCGTCATATGAATACTCAGCCGCATATGGCGATTACTTCACCTACCGCGGCGCCAACCACTATGCCGACCAGGTTTACCTCGACGGCAAGTTCCAGAACTACAGTTATGCCGCTCAGGATGACTGGACCATTCCCGAACAGTACCGCTTCAAGCAGGACTACAGCCTGCTTTATTCCCACATGCTGCCATCGCCGGCTCAGCATAACTTTACCGGCAGCTACATGTACTATCTGGATGCCACCAATCTGATCAAGGAAGAACTGCTGGACAAACGCGGGGTCATGATTGCTTTCTGCGCCGATACTTCCCTGCCTTCCCAGGATGTGAGTGAGGGCATCTACATTGAACTGAACAACTGGGCCCATTATACCTGGGCCGACAATGCCGGGGCCAACCATGCCGTTACCATCATCGGCTGGGATGACAACTATCCCCGGGAGAACTTCATCAAGGACCACATGCCTCCCGAAAACGGCGCCTGGCTGGTCAAGAACAGCTGGGGCTCGGGTGAAGAACCCTTCCCGGCCAGCGGCAACCAGCACTGGGGCATCCAGGTTCCCAAGCTGGACGCCAGCGGCAAACAAGTCCTTGATGCCGACGGCAATCCGGTCATGGTCGGATCCGGCTACTTCTGGCTGTCCTATTATGACAAGTCCCTCACCACCCCGGAGGCCTTTGGCTTCAAAGATGTTGATAATAATCTCACTACCTACCAGCATGACTACCTGTCTGCTTCCCAGATCAGCGTAACCCCGATGCCCAATGAATCCCGGATGGCTAATGTATTTACCGCCCGTAAGGCTGAAGCCATTGACCAGATCTCCTGCATCACCGGCGAAATGTTCACCAGCGTTGATTACGCGATCTACCTGCTGCCCGATGACTTTGTCCAGCCCGATCAGGGCCTGCTGGTAGCCAGCGGAAGCGAAGTGTTCGAGTTCAGTGGCTTCCACAGCATCCCGCTGCTTGAGCCGGTCTGCCTGCAGGCCGGTCAGAAGTTTTCCGTCATCATGACCGTTCAGGACCGAAACAACGGCTACATCGTCAACACTCCGCAAGCCGTCAGCCTGAAGGGCATGATGGCCATGAAGGCAATCATCAACGAAAGGGAGAGTTTCCTGTTTGCTGACGGTGAGTGGTATGACTACAAAAAGGTCACCGAGGAAGACTGGGCTGATGACATCTATTCCCAGTTCGGCGGCCAGCTCTATTACGACAATTTCCCAATCAAGGTCTACACCACGCCGTTAGCCGGGAACATGAATGTCATCCTGCGGGCTTCGGAAAGCGTCCTCTCCCTTAAGGAAGGCAAGGACAAGGCCAACATCCGGATCTCCTTCCGCGGTCATGACGGCTTTGAGGTCGGCAATCCCAAGATCACCTGGCAGCTGTTGCCCGGCTCTGAGGACATCCTGTCTATGGAAGTCAATGCGGAGAATACCGGTGCCCTGGTTACCGCCAAGGCCCTTGGCACCGGCTACATCGCCGCCACGGCTGAAGGCATCGGCACTTCGATCCTCGCCATCAAGGTCGCCGTCCCCGTCCCCACGACCTTCATGCCGATACTGTCAGCCATTGAATATACCGGTGAACCGGTCACCAACCATCTGATGGCCATTGGCGAAGGCAACGTCAAGCTGAATGAAGGCGAAGACTACACCCTGAAGTTTTCCAACAACGTCAAGTGCGGCATCGCTACCATTGAGGTCTGCGATCCCGATGGCAACAGTTATGAACCGGCCAAGTACGCTTATTTCGCCATCCAGCCTAAGAAAGCTCAGATCACTTCTGCCAAGGCAGGCAGCGGCAGCGTGCAGATCACGGTCGGCGATCAGTGGAGTTCCGGCATAAGCGGCTATCAGGTTGAATACAGCCCGGCCGGTAAGAATCAGTGGACTGCCGCTGACTTCACCGGTGGCACCACCTTCACCCTCAAAGATCTTTCCAAGGGCAGCTACGACATCCGCGTCCACGCCTTTGTCGATACTACCAACGCCGTCAAGGAGATCTATAACCAGAACATCTACTATGGCGACTACAGCGATGTTCAGACCGTAACGGTCAGATAACAAAGCTGAAGAAAGGTTGCGGGATCCCGCAACCTTTTATTATGGCTTCATGAATATTTCAGCTGATCAGGCTTTGACAAAGATCGTGGAGTTTTCGTACTGGCCGACCACATCGTCATTGCCCCAGATCAGATAATCGCCATCGATCATGAACCAGCCGATCGACAGTTCATTGGCCCCGCCGTTAAGCGAGACTTCATAATAGTGCAGCATGTTGTCCGGTTCGATCTGACCGAAGGCCGTGATCGTCTGGCTGGCTGACTTAATGGTGATCTGATAGCCGTGCTCAAGTTCAGCGTACGGCTGGATGAACATGGTCAGACCGTTGGCGCTGTCGATCCAGGCGCCCTTGATGACCGCGTCGATCGCTTCATAATCGGTCGTGTCCTCCCACTCACCGCCGCCAATGTCTTCAGGCTCGCTGAAGATCTTGTTCTTGGCATCATAAAGGGCATCAAACTTACTGTCAGCCATTCTTAAGGCAATGAACGCCTCCCCCATCTGCTGGCTGGCTTCCTCATTGGCCAGCCTTAAATTGAGACGGTAGACGCCGCTGCCTTCCTGCGGAGTGATGGATACGGTATTGCCTTCAATCGCGAAAGCAGCCTCAACGCCATCGGCAGCCATCGTACCGGTATCTTCCCAGTAATACCCGTCAACACCTGGCAGCTCAGCCGTGACCTGTCCGTCGATAAGCTTGACCCAGGAAACTTCGGTGGTCGGTTCGAGCTTGAGGCTCTTGATGATGGCCTGGACTTCCGGGTCATCCATGGAGAAGATCTCGCCGCCTTCTTCAATCTGCTGGAGGCTGACGGAAACAAAGCCGTAGTCGCCTTCGCTTTCGGCAACGATGCTCTTTAAGCCCTGATTGGTACCGGTCCAGTGTTTCCAATGGTAGTCGCCCAGATCAAAATCCGGTTTCTGAATGACATCATCGAAGAAAGCGGCCGCGGAGATGGCAATGTCGACCGGCAGCAGATAGATGATGGAAAGCTGCGGAACCTTCATCCAGTCTTCCTGAGTGCCCTTCAGCAGAACCGCTGAGGAGCCATCCGAGTATTCACCCAGGTCGATGAAGCTCCAGCCCTCGGGAACCAGCACGCTGAAGCGACCGGCGTCGACTACCTTGCCGGTGATTTCGGGCTGGGGGTTGTCGTTTCCGCCCGGAGTGGTGTTGCCGCAGGCGCTGACTGATAGCGTCATGGCGATGATGAGAAGCAGCTGTATGATCTTTTTCATGGTTTTTATCTCCTTCTACTGACATTTTAATTATAATGAATCTTTCCGATTTTGCCACTGCCAGAAGGTATCCGCAATCATTCGGCTGAAAAAAACAGGCTAGGCCTGTTCTTCTTCGTTGATGTTCATGTGCATGATGTTGCGGTATTTGGAGCCGATGGTCCTTTCCAGTTCAAACGGTTCACCCGGAAGGATCGGATAGCGGTCAACAAACTCCCGCAGCCGGTTCAGCTCTTCTTCAGTCAAGCTGAAGGAGAAGATGCGGACATTATCGTCAACATGGCGGGAATTGCGCACCCCGATGACGGCCGCGGCAACGGCCTGCTGCTGCAGGACGAAGCGGGTGGCCACCTGAGAGATGGCTACGCCATGGTGCTCAGCGATTTCTTCCAGCAACTTTAAGAGCTGCTGATAGCCTGACCAGCCCAGCGAATCCTCGATTACCTGCAGGTACTTGACCTGGGAACGGGTCTCGGGAGTGATCTCTTCACGCTGTTTGCCCAGATATCTTGACGACAGGAAACCGCCGGCCAGGGTTCCGTAACAGATCAGCGGAATGTCATTCGCCAGGCAATAGGCCTGTAAGCCCTTCTCGACCCGGCGGTCAAAGAAGGAATACTGCGCCTGGCAGGAAGTTATCTCAATGCCGGCATCCACCAGCATCCTAAGGTGCTCGGTATCGAAGTTGGTCACCGAGACGTGGCCGATCAGCCCTTCTTCCTTCAGCTGCTGCAGATAGGAAGCGGTTGCGACCATGCCGTCGACTTCATAGTCCCACCAGTGGAACTGAACAACGTCCAGCTGTTTCTTATTGAGCCTCTGCAGGCTTCGTTCAATGATGCTTCTGGTAAAGCCGTAGTCGACCTTGGAAAGATATTCCAGATCGGGTACGTACTTGGTGTGGATCTGAATGTCTTCCTCACGGAAGTCAGGATCCTGCTTCAGTTCGCTGATGAAGGAGCCGATGAACTCCTCGGCACCGGTATAGATGTCAGCGCAGTCAAAGGTGGTAAAGCCCCTTTCCCTTAACTGATAAAAGGCCTTTTTTACATCAGCAAAATCCAGCGGGCCGTTAAGGCTGTGGCCCAGGGAAAGCTGCCAGCAGCCGTTGAGAACCCGGGAGATGCGATAGTTATCTGAGAAAGTGTATTTTTCAGCCTGCATGACTCATTACCTCTTTTCTAACGGTACTACCGTGACCTCGTGATGGGAGAAGACCCGCTTGCCGGTACGGGTGATGCGGAATCTGGCTCCGCAGTTGGGGTCGGGACAGGCGATCTCGCTGTCGGTATACATCCAGTCGTTTTCATCATTTACCCTCTGCTTGGCCGGTAACAGCGGCAGCAAGGCCGCTAAGGCATACAGGGAAAAGGAACGGTTTTCGGGAAAGACGAGGTTTTCCCCTTCAACCAGAAAGTAATCACCAACGTGGTGTGAGCAGACAAAGGGTTTCTCGCCTTCCACGACTTCCACTTTCAGGTCGTATAATTCAAATCTGTCATCCATGGTCATTCTCCTGAAAAGCATGCGCTAATTCTTAAATGTATTATACTCATTCTCGCATAAAATGGACCACATATGCATCATGACTTCTTTTGCGGTCATTTTCTCTGCCGGTCATCTTGCTTATGATCTTGCTTACCGGGAAGCCAAAACAAAACTGCCTGGCGGGCAGTTTTGTTTTTCCTGACCTAAAGCCGTAAAACAGTCAGGTTCAGTCTTCGTCCTCCTCTTGCTCAGAAGTTTCTCTCCGTAATCCCTCATGATTATAGACGTAGAAAATGGCCAACAGGAAGCCCGGGAAGAAGGCTGAGAAGCCGATGAAGCATAACATCCAGTCAAGGCGGTCAGCAAACAGCTGCCTGCCGATTATCAGCCATAACAGATAGCCAATTACCCCATATATTTCCGTCATCACAAGCAGAAACAGATTCTTCTTGTCATTTTCCGACAGATTTGATTTACCGATCAGGTTCCAGATTGTTTTTTTCATAAGTAATTACTCCTAATGTGATGTCTTGAAATCGTGGTCGATGATGTTGATCAGATGGTCGCCGATCCTCTCCACGTCATTGGCCAGCTTGATGAACTGGGCACCGGCTTCCGCGGTGCACTGGCCGTTATTGAGGCGGGCGATGTGATTCTGGGCCATCTGACGGGTCAGAGCGTCGATCTCATCTTCCAGCTTCATGGCGCTCATGAAGGCGATCTTGCTGTTGGTTTCATAACAGTTCATGGTCTTTTCATAAAGGGTGTTGACGATCTTTATCAGTTCATCAATTTCCTTCAGAGCGGTCTGTGAGAGGCTGGCCTCCTGCTTCTTCAGGTTGCCGGCGTATTCGGTGATGTTTTCACTGTAGTCACCGATCCGCTCTATGTCGGCAATGGCCCGGTGAGTGGTAGCCAGGAAGCGCTCATCCTTGCGGCTCAGCGAGCCGCTGCCGGAAAGCTTGACGACATACTCAACCAGTTTCTGATTCAGGAAGTTGAGTTCCCTTTCATTCCGCTGGAATTCCTCCAGATTGGAAAGGTCCTGAGTGGTCAGCATCCTGATGGAGGCATTGAAGTTGTTCATGGCAATGGCAGCCATGTTGACGATCTCCTTCTTGACCTGGGAAACGGCCAGGGACGGCGATTTCAGCATGTTTTCATCAACGAAGTAGAATCTTTCGCTCTCAATTTCATCATCCTTATCGGGGATCAGACGGACGGACAGATTGACCAGCATATCAGTAAGCGGGATGACGATGATAACCGAGACGATGTTGAAGATGGTATGGAACATCGCCAGCTGCACGTGCGGTGCCGAGAACATTCTGCTGAAGAGGATGCCCGTAGACATGGCCCCGCCGGAAACGCTCTTGACGATCGTATCAACGACATAGACGATCAGGGCGCCGCCGGTATTGAAGATCAGCTGGATCAGGGAAGTCCGCTTGGAGTTGGTGTTGCTGGACATTGCCGCCATCAGACCGGTAAAGCAGGTACCCACATTGGCGCCCAGGGTGATGTAGATGCCCTGTTCCAAAGAGATCAGCCCGGTAGCGACCATGGTGATCGCAATCGAGGTCATGGCCGCGGAACTGTGAATGATCGCCGTGATCAGCGCCCCGGCCACGATCAGCAGCATCCCGCTGTTCACCGAAGCCAGGAACAGTCTCAGCTCTTCCAGCTGGGCAAAGGAACTCATCGAGGAAGACATCATGTTCAGACCGCAGAACAGCATGCCGAAGCCGGAAATGATCTGACCAACCTTCTTCCCGTTGTCTCCCTTGGCCAGGGAACTAACGATTATTCCTAAGCCGGCAAAGGAAGAGAAGATGGTATTAAGGCTGACGAAATCCGAATCGAACAGACCCAGGGCGACGATCTGGCCGGAAATGGTCGTTCCGATCTCACCGCCGAAGATGATCGTGGCAGCCTGCCGCAGCGACATGATCCCGGCATTGACAAAGCCGATGGTCATGACCGTAACGGCACTGGAACTCTGGATCAGCACGGTCGCCAGGGCACCGATCAGGATGCCCACGATCCGGCTTTCCGAGATCCGGGTAAAGACCTTCTTGAGCCCGTCAGAGGAGACGGCCTCAAGATTGCTGCTGATGATCTTAAAGGCTATGAGATAAATGCCGATGCCTGCGCTCAGTTTAAGCAGGTTCTCAATTATCTGTGTTGTATTCATTTCTGTATTCTCCAATTCATCAACCATAACATAACAGGCTGATGTCAAGCCCTCATCATAACAGCGTAAAGGATTTGTAAAATGCGCCGTCAAAAAAGGACTGCCTCAGCAGTCCGGTTATTATGCTTGTTCTCATTATGCTCTGGGGAAAGTGACGGTAAACTCGGAGCCCTTGCCCGGCTGAGACTTCATGGTGATGGTAGCGTTATTGAGTATGCAGGCGTGCTTGACGATGGAAAGACCCAGCCCGGTTCCGCCTACCGCCTTGGAGCGGCTCTTGTCGACCCGGTAGAAGCGCTCAAATATCCGTTTCTGATCCTTTTCGGCAATGCCGATGCCGCTGTCGGCGACTTTCAGGATGACATTTCGCTCGTCATTAGTGACCGAGATGGCAACCGTGCCGTTTTTGCGGTTATACTTGACGGCATTGTCCGTGAGGTTATTAATGATGCTCTCCAACATCTCCCGGTTGCCGTAGACATAAGCCGGTTCACCTTCCAGGGTGATGGTGATGCTCTCATCAATCTGCTTGCGGATGATATCAACGGCCTGCCGGCACAGCTGGTAAAGGTCCAGCCTTTCCTTCTGGATGACTGCAGACTCATCATCGAGATGCGACAGCTTGATGACATCCTCGACCAGCCTCATCATCCGGTTGGATTCAATGAAGATCTTATCCACGCAGTCGTTGCGGTCCTCTTCCCGCACCAGATCATTCTTCAGCAGTTCAGCGTAACCGCTGATGGCCTGCAGCGGTGTCTTGAGTTCATGGGAAACATTGGAAGCGAACTCCCGGCGGAACAGTTCGTTGGCTTCCTTGTAGGAATCGTCAAACATCAATAACGCCGTACCGATCAGCTCTCCTTCGGAAATGATCGGGCTGGCTTCCAGAATGTACTGCCTGCCGTTGATCCTGGTCTTCCGGGAAGCCCGCTGACTGTGGACCGTTTCCTGAGCCAGACCGTCAAAGAGATCATGCATGGCCAGCTGCTCCAGTTTTTCGCCGATGATGCTCTCGTCAACGCCCAGCAGGCTTTCGGCCGCCCGGTTGATGTCAACGATGACATTTTCCGTATTTATCAGCATCAGCCCCTCATTCATGTTAGCGGTAATGGTCTCAAACTCCTGCCGGCTGCGCTTCAGCATTTCCTTGTCATGGCTGATCATCTTCTGCTGGGAAGAGATCTTGTCCATGATCGGCCTGATCTCCCGGTAGTATTCTCCCGGCTGGGGATCGTCAATGTTCAGTTCATTAAGCGGCTTGACGATGCGGTTGGTCAGATGATAGGCGATCAGCAGCGACAGCCCGGAAATGAAGACCATTACCTGTAAAAGCGGCTGAACGACGCTGGAAAGAGTGTTGATGAAGGATGGATAGGTGCTGGAAAGCCGGACGATGTTGCCGTCCGCCAGCAGAATGGCCGTATAGATGGCCTTTTCCATCAAGGTCGAAGAGCGCCGGATGCAGTTGCCGTATCCGGTATTGAGGGCTTCGATGATCTCCTCACGGTTGAGGTGATTGTCCATGGCGGTGATGTCATTGCCGCTGTTATCGTAGATGACCTTACCGTCGTGGTCGATGACGGTAATACGGTAATCCGACTTGTCCAGACCGTCAAGAAAACTCAGGCCGAATCTGGTTATGCCATGGGCAATGACCTGTGTTTCCGCCTTCAGGACTTCGGATTGCGAAGCGGTAAAATTCTGATAGGTCTCATCCACCACGAAGACCGCGGTAGCGATCAGCACGGTAAAGGCGACCGCCAGGATGCTCTTGAGAATCTTAGAGGCCATTGTGGCCCTCCTTGAGGCAGTAGCCTACGCCATGTACGGTCCGGATGTCGTTGCCGGAGGGCCCCAGCTTGCTGCGCAGGGTGCCGACATGAACGTCTATGGTCCGGGATTCACCCAGATAGCTGGTACCCCAGACCTTGTCCAATAACTGCTGGCGGGAAAGCACGATTCCGGGGTTGCTCAGAAAGCAGCGCAGAAGATCGAATTCCTTCAGGGTGAGTTCGATTTCCTGCCCCTCGACGGTAACCGTGCGCCTCAGGGTATCCATCCGGATATTCCGATATGCCAGTTCCTCCTGGCTGTTCTGGCTGTTTCTTCTTAAGACCGCCTTGACCCGGGAAACCATCTCCATCATTCCAAAGGGCTTGGAAAGATAGTCGTCAGCCCCGGAATCCAGACCGACGACCCGGTCAAACTCGCTGGTCTTGGCGGTTTCCATGATCACCGGAATGTCCCGGTATTCCTCATTGTTCTTCAGTTCACTCAGGATCTCCAGCCCGCTCTTGTCGGGAAGCATGATGTCCAGCATGATCAGCTGCGGTTTCTTCTGCGCCAGCGCCCGGAAAAAACCGGAAGCATCCGCAAATCCTTCCGCTTCATAGCCGGAGATCTTCAGGGTATAGAGAATCAGTTCTCTGATTGACTTGTCATCTTCAACGCAATATATCATACAAGGATACTATACAATAAAGTGCCGGAAAACTTGTAAAGGATTTGTAAAGCCGAATGTGCAGATCATGAAACAACCCTCCTGAGACCGGCTTTCTGATGGCAAAGTCTTCAATGTCTTTTCTTATCATGTTAGCAGGGGTGCTATAATGATGGCGCCGTCACTGATTGAAAAGACCGAAGTCGTATTCTTTAAGATGGCCCGCTATTGCGAAACTCACGGCATCAATTTCCTCATTCAGATCCCCCGAACAAGCATTGAGATCTAGTGCGTAAACCGGAATAAATTGTTCAGTCACTGACTTGCCTTCATAGAACACCAGAACCCCGCTTCAGCTGAAGCGGGGTCTTTATTCTCTCGAAGCAAGTCAGCAAGCCAGAATCTAGCGCATTCTCTTTTCAAAGCGGAACATGCCATCTGATAATTGACCGTCCACCGGCCCACCGCTGTCCGGGTCATTAAGATCAGGGTGATGGCTGTTGAAAAACTCCACGATGTGAAAACCGCAGCGGTTGACATAGAAGTGGATGTTTCTGGTCTCAAAATAGGGCGTCAGTGTTTCCCATGTTCTTACTTGCGGGTACATCTTTTCAATCTGACACCAGGCTGCGTATCCTATTCCCCGGCTGTGAACATCAGGGTCGACAAACAGGATCTCCAGATTGCCTTTGTCCTTTTTGATGCAGACGATAACTCCGCCAACGGGATTGCCGGCCTGCATGATCCGGTAGGCTTCACCACTGTCAATGGACTGTTCGATCGTTTCCCGGGAAATGATCTCTTCTTCTTCCTCAAAATGATCATCTCTCAGGCCGAATTCTTCGGTAGCTCCATACTTGAACGCCTTTTGGTTAGCCTTGATGAATTGTTCTCTGTCTTCTTCCCTTAACGGGACCAGTGTTACCTGTGTTTTGCTCATCTTACCTCCTGTCTGCCGGATAAATAAAACCCGGCGATGCAAAAACATCTTACCGGGCTCACCCGACATCTTATCCAACAGGCGGCCTGCAGGCTTTTCAGCCTACGATCCCCTGTGCTACGGCACACTGTCCTCCGATGCACGTTAATTGTAGCATTTATATCTCTGCGTTGCTACCACATAATAAAGGTTATAACCGAACATAAGAGGCCTCACAGCCTCTATGTTGTTTATTGCTGAGCCTCAGGTTTCCTGAACCCTCATTCCGTTTTTGCCTTATTTAAAGCTCTTTTTTTGTTATATGGAATTTAGGCCTACACGCTTCCCTGAATTTCAGTCACACTTGTCTTTATTTGCAGATCGCATTTCTATCATATTCCTAATAAAGATACGGGAAAGCTGCATACATTATCGTTAATTGGCCTGATCTTATCAGTATTGTCTATTACTAATCCTGGCATGATTGGCTGATTATACTTAGACAGAACATTAAAATTTTTGGTTGGCTTGTTTGGAGAAGAATTCTTTTTTATTTCAACCGGATAAATGTTTCCGTTTTCTACAATCAATAAATCAATTTCTTTTTTATCAATGTCTCTATAGTAATACAGATACTCTTTTGGATTAATGCCGGAATTGTAATAACTTTTCACGATTTCACTTATCACGTACGTTTCAAAGAAAGCACCACTCATAACACCATTCTGCAGCATTTCGGCATTTGGCCACTTGCAGAGGTATGAGCACAATCCAGTATCCATGAAATAAAGTTTCGGTGACTTTATGATTCTTTTTGACATATTAGCCATATAAGGTTGTAAAAGAATGATTATTCCAGATGTTTCAAGAATTGAAATCCATCTCTTACAAGTGATAACACTAATTCCTACAGCGTTGCTGATGCTTTCGTAATTGAGTTCCTGCGCAGTTCTTAAAGCAAGTATTTCAATAAACTTTCTGAACAATGATTCATTATCAACAGAGATCAGTTTTCTTATATCCTTTTCTATATAAGTATCGACATACGCTGCAAAGTAAATGCTTCTGGGAGTTTCACCGGTAACAATATCCGGATATCCTCCCTCAAAGATCTTCTGAAAGATTTCTTCTCTTGTCTGATATAGATTATTATGCCTTTCCTTCTCAAGTAATAAAGGAACATTAACTTTAAATATACTTCCCTTTACTCCCATCTTTTCCATCTGAGTGAGACTCGACATCTGTAGAACTGCAGTTCTTCCAGCTAATGATTCTGCAATCTGGCTTTGAAGGTCAAACTGATTTGAGCCTGTCAGAATATACATCAGTTCTCTGGGCTGATTATTTCTCAGCCATATTCTTCGCTGCTCGTCAACAATTCTCTTTATTTCATCTAACAGTTTCGGTGCCTTTTGAACCTCATCAATAATAAGAGGCCAGCCATATGCTTCTAAAAAGCCCTTAGGATTGTCATTCGCCAGATCCCTGTCCGTAGTTGTATCAAGAGTTACAAAGCGGAATGAATCTCCAAACAAATAATCAACAGTCGTTGTCTTTCCGACTTGCCTGCTGCCATAAATGGTAACAACCTGAAAATATCGTGCAGTTTCCTTAATTGTGTTTTCTATGTCTCTTCTTATATACATGATTAGATCCTCGCAAACATATTATATGGGTTTTTATCGATTAAAACAATAGTGCACTATCATTTTAATCGCTTTTAAAGACAATGGTCATACTACACCTTAACGGCCATCCAAAAATAGACAAAAGTCACAAGACTGCTATCGCATCTGTTTTTCTCAACAGATAATTTGTTAAAACTCCACCCTCCCTATAAAACAAGGCTTTTTTGCACCAAAAAGAGACTTTTCGGTCTCAATAATGTTTAATGGTGGAGCATAGGGGGTTCTCAGCGCAGCAAACCGCAGATATCCCCATCCTTTATAATTTAACCGAACCCGTAATAGTAGGCGATTCTCAGCAACAATAATTTCACTACTCTGATATTTCCAGACACCTTCCCCTGCAGATCATAATCATAGAATGTCGCTCCATCAACTATAACGCTACCGGGCTCGATCTTAAGAACTTTGAACGGTTCTTCTCTGAATGCAATCTTGGGATGTCCGGAAGACAGGTAAAAGAATCTGACCGCTCCCTGCGTCGTTGTAAAGAAGAAAGCATTCACAGCGATAAGCACCGCTGCAGCCAACAGACACAGTTTCCTTCCTTTTTTTCTGAAGCTCTCGATGAACTTCACGATTATGAAAATCATGTAGCAACTATAAACCAGGGCATACAGATACCCTGTATTGAACATCATGTTAAGCAGCGTAAAGAATGCCATGAAAGCATGAAAAAGCAGTTCCAGATACCTTTTGTCCCTGTCCTTCTCATAACTGCCCAGCAGATAGATCCCGGCAAAAACGATATAAAAGATGTTTAAACCCATCATGTGTCTGCTGATGGATGATGTCTCTATCATGCTTGTTATTATATATACCGCGATCAGAACGATCGGAACGAAAACGAGAACCAGTTCAAGCGTTCTTTTCGTCATGTCTTTTTTTCTGATGATTCCGTCAGCGTATTCAATGAGCTGCCTGGTTTCCTGAGATGGCTCTTCCGGCTGCGGCTGTGAAGACACCGTCAACAATCCCGTTTCCCAATCAAAAGACACCTTCCCCCGGTCATACTGTTTCATAAGCGAAGTGATGTCATAAACGGTTTCACCAGCTTCATTGACAGAATAATCTATGTCTTTCTTCATTTGCGGTCTGCCTTGAAGCAGTTCGCTCAGGGAGACTTCCAGAATCTCACAGATTGGAATAAGCAGTGAAATGTCCGGCATGTAATTTCCGTTCTCCCAGCGGGACACTGTTTTATTGGTCACACCAAGACGCTCCGCAAACTGCTGCTGTGTGAGGCCTTTTACTTTGCGCTTTTCAGCAATGAACTGCCCTATTGAAGAAGTATCCATGAAGCATCATCTCCCTTTGATTACAGTTTATCCAATCAGCTGCCTGATGTCTTCCCCACAGACAGCGATTTCATGAAAAAAGAGGTCTTACGACCTCTGTAAGATAGTTTCCAATTCCTGTGTTTGTGTCCACTGAATGCCAAACTGTGTGTCCGCAAATAGACACATAGTTTGGAAACCAAAAAGCAGAGAAAACTCCCTCTATAATAGACTTGTGTGGTCTGTTATCAGAAAGGAGTTTT
>JAEEHC010000077.1 GCA_016280635.1 Erysipelotrichaceae bacterium | reverse complement strand
TCTTCTCAACTGCTTCTTTCTTGAATTCTGGCGAATACTTATTGTTTGGTTTTCCTGCCATATCAAAACCCTCCTGTACTTCTATTGTACAAGAGGGTATGTCTTTTTTTATTTACTATCCATTTTCACTGGGGCAGTTCAGCGGCGGCTGCCTTTTCGTTTGGTCTGGAAGAATCTGATATTTAATAGTTCAGCGGTGCGTAGCCGGTCTTTTCGATGATGTACTGGCCGTCCGGGCTTAACAGGAAGTCCAGCACTTTCTGGACATAGGGGTTTTCCTCACCGACTCTGGTTACGCAATACAGGGTCGTAATCAGCGGGTACTTGCCGGTCTTGATGTTTTCCACCGTTGGCGCGATGCCGTCAATGGAGAGGATCTTGACGTGTTTTTCCTGATTAAGGCCTTCCAGGAAATAGCGGAAGGTGTAGCCCATGGCACCCTTTTCGTTATTGTACTGGGCAACATGCTCAATGACCCCGCTCATGGCATCAAAGGTCTCGTAGGTCTTCGGCTCCTTAAGACTGACATCACCCATGAAGTAAAGCATCATGGTCTGGCTGCCGGAGCCCTCAGGTCGCTGGAAGGCCACAATCTCCTGATTCTTTCCGCCTACCTGTTTCCAGTTGGTGATGTCGCCGTGATAAATGGCCTTAACCTGGTCGGAAGTCAGATTGTCAACCGGATTGTCTTCCTCAACGAAGAAGATGAAGCCTTCTCGGCCAATGGCGGTCAGCTGGTATTCCACGCCGGCATCCTTGGCATATTTTATCTGATCCTCAGATGGCCGGGCACCAAAGATCATGTCCACTTCCTTATCCGCCAGCCGCCAGTAGGCATAGACAGTATTGGTAAAGCCGACGATGTTGCCGTTGGCATAGAACTTGGCGTGATTGGTATGCGGACTCTGCTCGATTTTGTCGATGTCCTTATATATGGCCTTGGCCACGGCACAATATAGCGGGTAGCAGGCTTCAGCTCCATCTAAGCGCGGCATGTCCTTTTCATTTTCAATGATCAGTTCAGCCGGATGGTCAAGAGTAACCAGCTTGCTGGGTTCATCGTAGACGCGATAGCCGGTGAAGTCAGTACTGGAGAAGCCGTTCATGTAATCAAAACCATGACCGCGGTATTTTCTTTCATCATTGTTGTTGTAGGTATATACATTGACACCGGCCAATAGACCGTTGACCAGAATGAATATCAAGACCTTGCGCAGATCAAGTTTCTTCTTCAGAATGATTGCCAGAATGATGACATTGAGCAGCTGAAGCAGAAAGACCAGAATGCGAATGGAGATCTCACCGCCCAGAAAGGAAATGAAGTTGAGCAGGGACATTGGCAGGGTCAGAATGTACCAGGGGATGAAGAACCCGGACTGTATAAAGCCGCCGGAAGCGACCAGAGACAGGGTGTGGATAGCCAGGGAGATCATCAGAATATAAAGATTAAGATTGAAAGAAGCTTCGGTAAGAGTTGCCACGCGGTTAATGAGCAGAAAATAAAGAAAGATAAAAAGTCCTGATCCGCCTAGAGCGATCAGCAGACTCAGTTGATAATTATCAGCGTAGGCATAAGCATAGAATGCGAGAATCGAGGCGATGAACATCACCAGCACGTAATCCCGGAAGAAGGCAATGAGATTTCTTTTCATTTATTTACGTCTCCTTTCCTCAGTTCAATGATAGCACAGATATACAGGTGAGACCAAAAGCCACGAAAAAGCCCAGCTTGTGCCGGGCAATTGTATTGTTCAGATTTCCTTCAGGACCTTAAGCAGTTCTTCGACTTGCTGAGCGTTGGTTGCCCAGCTGGTAGCCAGACGAATGACGGTGTGCTGGTCATCGTATTTTTCCCAATAGCTGTAGCTCACCTTTTCGCCCAGTTTCTTCAGTTTCTCATCACTGATGATGATGAAGATCTGGTTGGTCGGGGTGTCGAAGAATAGTTGATAGCCGTTATCCTTAAGGAAGGTGCGGATTTGATCAGCGTAGTTAATGGCACTTTGGCCGACCTTCAGATACAGGTCATCTTCAAACAGGGTGGCAAACTGAATGCCCAGCAGCTTCCCCTTGGCCAGGATGCCGCCCATCTGCTTGGTAGTGGTAAAGAAGTGGGAAATCAGGCCCTTGCGGCTGAATACTACGGCTTCACCCAGTAAGGCTCCGCACTTGGTGCCGCCGATGTAGAAGATGTCACAGAACTCAGCTAATAGCGGCAGGGTTACATCATTGTCTTTGGCGGCCAGACCATAGGCCAGCCGGGCACCGTCGCAGTATAGCAGTAATCCGTACTTGCGGCAGATCTGATGCAGTTTCTTCAGTTCTTCAGCGGAATAGAGGGTTCCGTATTCGGTGGGCTGGGAGATGTAGACCATCGCCGGCTGAGCCATGTGCTCGTTGTTGGCATCAGCGGTGAAATTGGCCATGTACTTTTCCAGATCATCACCTCTGATCTTGCCATGGTCATGTGGTAAGGCTAGGATCTTATGTCCGCCGGCTTCAATGGAACCGCCCTCATGGCAGTTAATGTGGCCGGTATCGGCGGAAATGACCGCCTGATAGCGCTGTAGCGCTGCCGAGATGACGATCAGGTTGGCCTGAGTCCCACCGGAAAGCAGAAAGACTTCCCCGTTTTCCAACTGGCAGGCCTTCAGGATCAGTTCTCTGGCCTTGAGGGTATACGGATCGCTGCCGTAACCGTCGCAGGCTTCCAGATTGGTTTCACTCAGCTTCTGCAGGATGGCCGGATGACAGCCCTGCAGGTAATCACAGGAAAACGGTAGACGTTGAGTCATGGCTGGTTATCTCCTTTTCTATTCTGAGATCTGCGGGTTTTCGAGGTTATACTTGCTGGAATAGTACTTGTAGAGGGTAGTGAATTCCTCGGAATCGCGCTTGTAGTCATGCAGGTACTGGTGAGTGTAGAACTCGTCGTTGGACAGTTCGATCATGCAGACAGCAATGTTGGAGCAGTGATCGGAAACGCGCTCGCAGTTGTTCAGCAGTTCGCTGAGCAATAGACCCAGTTCGATCGTGCATTTGCCGGTGGTAAGGCGGTCGACGTGATTGTCGGTAATGGCATCGATCAGCTTGTCGATGGTTTCTTCCAGCGGCTCGACCTGAGCAGCGTCAGCCATGTCATCATTGATGAATCCGGTAATGGCATGATCCAGGATCTCCTTGATGGCGGCGGTCAGGATGTTCAACTCCTTAGTAGCGGCTTCGGAGAAACCGTTTTGACTGTTGTGGACATTCTCGGCGATCTGGGTCAGGTTGATGGCGTGGTCGCCGATTCTTTCAAAGTCGGTGATCAAATGCAGCATCTTATTGATGTCTTCACTGGACTGCTTGGAAAGGGAGACCCGGGAGAGTTTGACCAGATAACTGTCCAGCTGGTCCTGATACCAGTCGACGGTTTTTTCAATCTCATTGATCTTTTCAACTTCCTCTTCACTGAATTCAGTGAACAGATGCAGGGCCCGTTCCATTTCTTCCTTAGCCATCATGGCCATGACCATGGTGTTACCCAGGCACTCGTTAACGGCAATGGTCGGCTGATTGATAAGTCTTTCGTCAATGAGAATCTGAGGAAGATCGCTGGGATCGTCCTTGACGATTTTCTTAACGACTTTGATGAGCAGCGGTTCAAGAATGAAGGCAACGATGGTGACAAATACATTGAACAGGGTATGAGTAAGAGCGACGCCGGCATGGTTGGTAACATTTTGCAGGAAAGGCAGTTTATATACTACTAGAAGGACAGCCAGAACCAGCAGGGCACCGGTAACATTGACCAGAACCTGCAGAACGCTGACGCGCTTGGCATTCTTGGCAACGCCAATGGAACTGAGCAGGCCGGTAACACAGGTGCCGATATTTGCGCCTAATACCAGAGGTACGGCCATGCCCAGAGAAATCTGTCCGGAGGAGGCAAATGCTTCAATGATACCGATGGTCGCATCGGAGGACTGAATGATGGCAGTTACCGCGATGGCGATCAATACGGCCAGCAGGGGGTTGGTGAACATCAGCAGGATATTGGCGAACCAGGGTTCCTTGGCCATCATCTTGACAGAATCGGACATGAAGGTCATGCCGTACATCAGGATCGCAAAACCCAGGAAAATGGTTCCCAGATCTTTCTGCTTTTCCTTTTTGGCAACCATGCGCAGAATTACGCCGGCCAGGGCCAAAATCGGTGTGAAGAACTTCGGGCTTAAGACAGACATGATGGAGAAGCCGCTGCTGTCAATGCCGGTCAGGGTCAGAATCCAACCGGTAATGGTCGTACCGACGTTGGTTCCCAGGATGATGGGAAGGGTATCCTTAAAGGCAATGATGTTGGAGTTTACCAGACCTACCAGCATGACGATGACACCGGATGATGACTGGATAGCGCAGGTTATCAGCATGCCCAGCAGGAAACTGAGGAACTTGTTGCTGGTAACTTTTTTCATGGTAAGTTCAAGGGATCCGCCGGCCATCTTCTCCAGAGAAGATGACATGACGCTCATGCCGTACAGGAAGAATGCCAGACCGGCCATGATCTGAAGTGCCGAATATATATCCATGTTTTTCTCCTTTTATGCTTATTTGATTATTTATTCATCTGCCTCCCCCTTAGGGCGGCAGTTATTTTCCCATCGGTTGCTTAACTGAATTATATCATAACCTGCGACGGCCCGACGGCAAAGTATTGAGTAAATATGATAATATATTTATGGTGATATAAATGAAAGTAAACATCATCGGCCTGCCTCAGGGCAACATCGTCAAGGAATACCCTGAGAAGCTCAAAGCCGAACTCATCCTGAAAGAAGTCGAACACCTGCTTCCCTTCCCGGCCTATGGCTGCC
>JAEEHC010000076.1 GCA_016280635.1 Erysipelotrichaceae bacterium | reverse complement strand
CGGCAGCGCCTTGACGGCCCGATCAGCGACCGGATTCATCTGGGCGGAAATGGTCAGAGCGACCAGCACTTCATCGATGTGCAGTCTGGGGTTGTTATTTCCCAGGTAATCGACCTTGAGATGCTGAACCGGCTCGATGATGTTGGGTGACAGCAGCATCGTGTCATCAGGGAAGTCGCACAGATACTTCAATGCATTGATGATGGCCGCTGAAGCGGAGCCCAGCAAAGAAGAGGTCTTGCCGGTAACGATCTTGCCGTCAGACAGCTCAATGGCCACGGCCGGTCCACCGGTTTCCTCAGCCCGCTTTCTGGCAGCCGGAACGACCTTGCGGTCCAGCGGCGAGATGCCAGCCTTGTTCATGATGTTTTCCAGCTTGGTAATGGCGCTTTCACCGATGTTGCCGTTCTTGAATTCGATCATCGTCTGATAGTAGCGGCGGATGATCTCCTCGCAGCTGGCCCGGCACACCTCATCATCATCGCTGATGCACAGACCGATCATGTTGACACCCATGTCAGTGGGTGAATAGTAGACGTCCTCGCCGGTGATGGCCTTCAGTATGCGGGCCAGAACCGGGAAGATCTCGATGTCGCGGTTGTAGTTGATGGCCATGATGCCGTACTTTTCCATGTGGTAGGGGTCGATCATGTTGACATCGTCCAGATCCACGGTGGCGGCCTCATAGGCCAGGTTGACCGGGTGGGTCAGCGGCAGGTTGAAGATCGGGAAGGTCTCAAACTTGGCGTAGCCGGCCATGTTGCCCCGCTTGTATTCGTGATAGAGCTGGCTCATGCAGACAGCCATCTTGCCGGAACCCGGACCGGGTGCGGTAACGACGACCAGTGGCCGGCTGGTTTCAATGTATTCATTCTTGCCATAGCCCTCATCGGAGACAATGGTGTCGACATCGTTGGGATAACCGGCGATGTAGTAGTGCTTATATACCTTATAATTACGGTTCTGCAGGTGGCGGATGAAGTTATCCACGATCGGCTTGGAAACGTACTGGGTAATGGTGACGGAGGAGACGTAAAGGCCGATGCCCTCAAAGGCGTCGATCAGACGCAGGACATCCTGGTCATAGGTAATGTTCAGATCGCCGCGGCGCTTGCTCTTCTCGATGTCATGAGCATTGATGGCGATGACGATTTCCACCTTATCAGCCATCGACAGCAGCATCTTGACCTTGCTGTCGGGCAGAAAGCCGGGAATGACGCGGGAAGCGTGATAGTCGTCAAAGAGCTTGCCGCCAAATTCCAGATAAAGCTTGTTGTTGAAGCGGTTGACCCGTTCCATGATCTTGGCGGACTGCATGCTGATGTACTTTTCCATGTCAAAGGCAATCTTCTTCATACCGGTTTCTCCTTAAAAAAACACTTTTTAATTTTACCATAAAAAAAGGCGTTCTCATTAAAGAATGCCATATTTTTTCAGGGCATTGTAAACCCCGTCTTCGGAAGCGTTGGTGCTTACATAATCCGCGCTCTGTTTGGTAACCTCCATGGCGTTACCCATGGCAACACCCAGCCCGGCCGCCTTAAGCATCGGGACGTCGTTTTCACTGTCGCCGAAGGCCGCACACTGTTTAGCCGTAATGCCCAGCAATTCCGCCAGCCGCTGTAATCCGGTCCCCTTGTCGGTATCAAGATTGGTCAGATCATGAATGTAGAAGCCACCGTTGACGCACATGATCCGACGGTCAAAGAGCCGGTGGAATTCCGCCAGTTTTTCCAGATCCGAACATACCAGTCCGCCGGCATTAGGCAACGCCTTTGGATCCGGATGGGTGCCGATGGTAAAGTGTTTGAGCCGTCTTTTTACATCCTGTGCCAGTTCACTCTCACCTACATAGGCATACATGCCGTCGGTAAACTTCCAGAAAATGTCAATGTGATTCTGACGGCAATAATCCGTGATGTCCTCAAAGACCTGCCGGTCCAGGCTTTCGCACCATAACAGATTCTTCTGCCCATCATAGATGGCAGCGCCGTTAGAAGCCATGATGTAGTCGGGCTTGACCTGACCGTCTTCGACACAGGGAATGCAGTGAGCCTGCCGCCCGGTGGCGATCACCACGGCTATGCCCTTAGCCTGCAGCTGCCGGCAGGCCTGCAGACAGCTGGCAACCAGAGAGGCATCCTTCTCCGAGGTCATGGTCTTATCGACATCCAGAAATACCGCTTTAATGTCCATCATATCAGTTCTGTGCCTCCGTAAAGTAGACCAGGCTTTCGCCTTCCTTAAGCTGTTCAGCCATCAGCCGGTCAATGTTGATCTCGCGGTAATACCGCTCATCCAGTTCCAGTTCCGCCTCCATGGCATGGCTCGAGAAACTGATGCGGTAAACCGCCAGTTCCTCACCTTCGTAGACGAAGATCCGGCCGCCAAAGCAGTTCTCCAGCCGGTCGAAGCGCACGGGATATACATAGGTCATTCCCAGCTTTCCCTGTTGCAGCACGCTGATGCCGCTGCGGGATACCAGACAGTATCTGCCGTCAGCCTCCATGAAGCCAAGGTAGTCTTCCTGCCTGAGCGGCTGGGAAGATGCCTGCTGTTCAGACTCAAGGTCGTAGGCCTGCAGGTTAAGTGAACTGTCAATGAAGTAGAGCCAGTTTCCCTGACTGCCAGTCAGCTCAGCACTACCGTGCCATTGGGCCTTCAGGGTCCCGTCACGATACAGCTGCACGTCCTCACCGTTCTGACAGAGCTGCCAGCCCTCTTTCGGAACGTGAATCAGCATTCCCTCAACGTTCTTCAGGGTTTGGGCCTTTGCCGTGCTGCTGATCAGGTAGCCCTGCCAGCTGCGGCCGTCGGCGGACAGATATACTGCATCGCCTGATTCAACCACCTGGTTGGCTTCCCCTTCCCGGAAACTGGCCAGCTGGCGCAGATCGCGATCATAATAGACGATCCGGCTGCCGCCGTCATTTTCCGCGATGATGGCCAGATAGGTGCTTTCCCTTTCACTCTGACAGCCGCTCATCACCAATAGTGCCAGTAAGACCGCCAGAATGCTAAGCCTCTTCATCGTCATTCTTCCTTTCAAAAAGCTGGACCAAAAAGTCGACCGTGGTATCGGCCTGACCAAGGGCCATCAGCCTTTCATTTCCCTGACGGGAAGTCGTATGGTAATAGGGCATCATCCGCCACAGATTGGCAATGTCCTCACCGCTTTCCAGATGGATGCGGTAGCGGACGTTGTTCTGGCTTAAAAGCCGGAAATCGGGGAGCAGATAGCCCGGTTCCTCGTTATAGTAAGGCTGCTCATAGGCAATCTGTTTAAGCTGATAGAGATGCTCCCTGCCCGGGGTCACGGCAATCAGCCGGCCGCCCGGCTTGACCACGCGGGCGAACTCCTCAGCGCTGTAAGGGGTAAAGATGCTCATCAAGCCATCCAGCGATCCGTCATCAAAAGGCAGATGGAAGACATTACCGACAAAGCAGACGGCCTTGCGGTTTACTCTGGCACACTTGCCCACCGCCTTCTTGGCAATGTCGGTGGCGTAGAAGTTCAGCGGCAACTCCTGCAGAAAGGACAGGTAATAGCCGGTGCCGCAGCCGGCATCCAGAAAGTTTCCTCCGGCTGCCAGGTTTTCCTGCACCAGCCTTCTGACTTCTTCAGCCAGCGGCTGATAGTAGCCCTTCTGCAGGAAGGCATCACGACTGGCAATTGAGACGCTGTCATCGCCGGGATTGGCGGAATGCCTGATGAGAAGGTTGACATAACCCTGAGCGGAAATGTCAAAACTGTGCCCGTTGGCGCACCGGTAACTTCTGCCTTCCTGGTGCAGTTGCGCACCGCAGTTCGGACATCTCAGCATTTCCTTCCCTTTCCTTTCTGATTGAAAAAAGGATAGAATGGCTTCTATCCTAATCGTCTACCTTTTCCAGATCGACATAGCTGACCTCGACCGGTGTCTCCCGTCCGAAGACGATGGAGAGAACTCTGGCGGTCTCGGAGCTGTCATCCATGGACTGTACGGTACCTTCGACATTCACGAAGGCGCCGGAGAGGATCTTGACGCGGTCGCCGACGGCGAAGTTGACCACGATCTTGTGATCGTTCTGGCCCAGCTTGCGTAAGATCGGATCGATCTCTTCATCGGGTACGGAGAACGGCTTGGCGCCGCCGCCTGATGAACCGATGAATCCGGTAACGCCCGGAGTATTACGGACGACATACCAGATCTTGTCAGTCATGATCATTTCCACGAACAGATAGCCGGGGAACAGATTCTTGATCTTCTTGATCTGCTTGCCGTTCTTGATGTCGACTTCTTCCTCTTCCGCGATGACGACCCGGAAGATCAGATCCTGCAGGCCTTCATTGGCGATCCTGGTCTCCAGATTTTCCTTGACGTTGCGCTCATGGCCGGCGTAGGTATTGACGACGTACCAGTGCTTCTTGTCTTCTTCCTTCTGCTCAACGGTGTTATTGATCTCGTCCATTACTTACCTACTCCAATCAATACCAGCAGTTCTGAGATCAGCAGATCGCAGAGTACGAAGAAAGCCGCAAACAGAAGGCAGAAGACGATTACCTTGCCGCTGTTGCTCATCAGTTCGCTGAACTTCGGCCATCTAACTCTCTTGGCCTCAGTCCGGACACCGGTGAAGAAACCGGTGATCTTTTCCCAGATACCTGTGCCGCTTGTTGTCTGTTTCTTGTTTTCCTTTGCCATAATAGCCTCCTACTTCGTTTCCTTATGCAACGTATGCTTGCCGCATTTCTTACAGTATTTTACCAGCTCGAGCCGTTCAGTGCGGTTCTTCCGGTTGCGAGTGGTAGTGTAATTTCTGGATAGGCATTCGCTGCAGGTCAGTATTACCTTATCGCTCATAATAAAAAAACCTCCTGAAGGTAAATACACTCTACCACACAAAGAGGATTTAGTCAAACAAATATGCAATCTTGCGGCGGATGCGCTGGATGGAATTATCCACATCCTTGCTGCTGACGCCCAGAATGCGGGCGGTCTGCTGATAGGTATAGCCCTGATAGCGCAGCGCCAGTACCCGGCAGTCCAGGGGATGGTCTTCCAGCTGGCTGTAGATCTGCTCCAGAAGCGTCCGGTAGCGGCTGATGTGCTGGGGTTCCCGGTAACAGTCCCCCGACAGGGTATCACCCAATAACAACTCATCGCTGCCCTTGATCATCCGGTCCATGGAATAGCGGGACAAATAGTCGATGCGGTTGATGTGGCGCAAGTGGCGCAGGGACGAATACATCTGACGCTGGATGCACATCAGCATGAAACTGCGCAGGCTCATCCGGCGGTCTTCCCGGTAATAGTAGATGGCGTTGAGCAGACCGTCATGGCCGGCCTGCATGGCCTCATCAAGTTCATAGGCCGGCCAGCTGGAAACAACGGTGCCGTAGACCTTCAGGATGAAGGGATGGACCATCTTCATCAGCAGCCTTAAGGCCTGTTCATCTCCCTTGCGGTACATGTAGAGAAGTTCATATTCATTCTCTTCAATCATTCACTCTTTCCCTGTCTAACGGGAAAGCGGCTGTCGTAGATCGTATAGAGCATGATCCCGGCCGCCACAGAAGCGTTCAGTGAGTCCATGCCGTTTTTCAGCGGCATCTTGACCAGAATGTCGCAGTTTTCCTCGACCAGCCGGCGCATGCCTTCGCCCTCTGAACCGACCACCAGCACTAACGGCATGTCATAATCGACGCTGCGGTAGTCCTTTTCGGTCTTCAGCGAAGTCCCCACGACCCAATAGCCTTCCTTCTTGAGACTCTTGAGGGCCTGAGAGAGGTTGGTGACCTCAGCGACCTTGATGATGTCGATGGCTCCGGCTGATACCTTGGCGACGGTGGCATTAAGTGAGACCGAACGGTTCTTCTCGATAATGATGCCGTCGGCACCCACGCAGGCTGCCGTTCTCATGATGGCACCCAGGTTATGGGGGTCCTGAAGCTGGTCCAGAGCGATCAGCAGGGGCTGATGTCCCGGCTGAACGGTGGCCAGAAGCTGCTTTAGATCATAGGTCGGATACTCCTCCACCAGGGCAACATAGCCCTGATGGTTGCCGCCGACCAGATGGTCAAGGTGCTTTCTTTCCGTCTTTTCCACCGCAACCTTACTGCGGCGGGCCAGAACTTCCACTTCATCGTCATTGCGGCCGTTCTGGATCCAGAGCTTCTCGATTTTCTTTCCGCTCCTCAGAGCGCTTAATACGACGCTTTTCCCGTATACATATTGTGCCATGCTTCTATTCCTCAATGGTTTCAATGATGTTCCAAATCTGTTCCATCCTCTGCTGCTGACCTGTCAGATACCAGTAACCCCAGACGGCTTCAAAGCCGGTTGAGGCTTTGTAGGTCAGAATGTCGGTGTTCTTAGGAGCCTGATGACTCTTGACGTTACGGCCCTTCTTATAGATCTCCGCCTCTTCTTCAGTGTAGATGCCCTGCTCCAGAAGATAGTGAGCGATGCGGGCCTGACGGCGGGCGCTGCAGTAGTCAGCGGCATAATTCTGCATGCCGTTGACCTTGACTTCCTTCTCAATCGCCGCTTTCTTGACCACCAGGTTGTAATGGGCATCACCGATGAAGGCCAGAGCCAGAGGCGAATAGCGGTTCAGTATCTCGTTCATCTTACAGAATGGCGCGCTTCTGCAGTTCTTCTCTCAGGCTGTCAGCGGTAGCGAAGTCCTTGGCGCTCTTGGCGTCCATCCACTTCTGATATAACTGCTTATCGTCTTCGCTGAGTTCCATCTTCTCGACCTTGATGCCCAGCACTTCCAGCATCATTCGTAAGGCGTTGTAGTCCTTGGAAACGATGTCGCTGTCAATGGTGCGGCTGCGCAGGGCCTGATTGAGCTGCTTGACCACATCGATCATCACCGTATAGGCATTGGGAGTGTTCAGGTCATCTTCCATGGCTTCCATGAACTCGTTGTAGCGGTCAACGTTGTAGCCTTCACCCAGACTCAGCTGACCAAGCTGGGACTTTACTTCAACCTGCTTGAGCACCTGAATGATCTTGTCCAGCTCGCTTCGTGCCGCGGCGATGGCTTCATCAGTGAAGTTCAATACGTCACGATAGCGCACGGAAAGCAGGAAATAGCGGGTAAGATTGGCGCCCAGCTGGCTGATGACATCCTTGGCCAGGCGTACATTACCCAGCGACTTGCTCATCTTTTCGCCGTCAAAGGCCAGCATGCCGTTATGGATCCAGTAATTGGCCAGATGGTGATGGTTGACGATCTCCGACTGGGCCACTTCGTTTTCGTGATGGGGGAACTTGAGGTCCTTGCCGCCGCCGTGAATGTCGATCATGCCCTGACCGAACTGCTGGCCGATCATGACGACACACTCAGTATGCCAGCCCGGCCGGCCCCGGCCCCAGGGTGAATTCCACTGAATGCCCTTGTCGGTCTTCTTCCACAAGGCAAAGTCCAGGGGGTTCTTCTTCTGGGTATTTTCCTCAATGCGGGCACCGACCTGCAGCTCATCAACGCGCTGGTGGGACAGTTCGCCGTACTTGCTGTCGGCATCAACGGAGAAATAGACATCGCCATTTACCTCGTAAGCCGCGCCCTGTTCGACCAGCTTGGCGATGAAGTCGATGATCTCATCCATGGTCCTGGTTACTCTGGGGGTAGCGTCCAGAGGAACGACATTGAGCTGATTGCGTACGGCATTGTAGGCATCGATGTAGGTGTTGGCGACGGTATTCTCGTCGCTGCCTTCCTCAATGGCCTTGTTGATGATCTTGTCATCAACATCGGTAAAGTTGGAGACATATGTGACCTTATAGCCGCAGGCTTCCAGCACTCTTCTCAGAGTGTCAAAGACGACGATGGGACGGGCGTTGCCGATGTGGGCATGGTTGTAGACCGTCGGTCCGCAGACATACATGCTGACTTCGCCTTCCTTGATGGGCTTGAACTGCTCAACCTGCAGGCTGTAAGAGTTGTAAAGCTTCATGATAAAAAACCTCCTTGAACAGGTAAGTTCATTATATCACACATTTGTCTGCCTTCTTCATTATCGCCCGGATAAATGGTATAATTCATAAGTAAGACAGGAGATACAAAGATAATGGAAATACTAGTATTCGGTTCTCTTAACATTGACCATGATTATCATATGAACCACATCTGCATGCCCAAGGAAACAACCTTTGCCGATGAGTATACGGTCGTAGCCGGTGGCAAGGGCCTCAACGCCTCGATCGCTCTGGCCCGCAGCAGCGTTCACGTCTATCTGGCCGGCAACATCGGCAATGACGCCGCCTTACTGGAAAAGGTTTTGGCGGAAAACGGCGTTGACATGACCTATCTGAATCACGTTGATGAGCCCAACGGTCATGCCGTCATCCAGATCGATGAAAAAGGAGAGAACGCGATCTTCATTTACGGCGGTTCCAACCAGTCCATCCGTGAGGAATATATTGATGAAGTGCTATCCCACTTCCATAAGGGCGATCTGATCATCCTGCAGAATGAGATCAACAATAACGCCAAGGTCATTGAAAAGGCCCATGAAAAGGGCCTGACCGTCATGCTCAATCCCTCACCGGTAAACGACCTGCTGTTCACCTATCCCCTGGATAAGGTTGACTATTTCTTCATCAACGAGGTCGAAGGCGCTGCCCTGACCGGTAAAACGGAGTTTAAAGAAATTCTGGCTGAATTCCTGGTTAAGTATCCCAAAGCCAGACTTATCATGACGGTAGGAGCTGAAGGCGCCTACTATCAGGACAACCAGAAGCAGCTGTTCCAGCCGGCCTTCAAGGTCAACGCCATCGATACCGTCGGTGCCGGTGATACTTTCATGGGCTACTTCAGCTACGGCCTTTCTCAGGGCTACGATGAAGCCGAGTGCCTGAAGCTGGCCGCCAAGGCCGCCTCGATTACCGTTACCCGCAAGGGAGCGGCCGATTCGATTCCCACCCTGAAAGAGGTTCAGGAACAGTAAGCCAACCAGCTCAGGGGAGCCGCACTTGCGGTTCCCTTTTTCTGCGCTTATAATGATGGCGGAGGTGAGAAGATGAGAAATTAACCGAATTGTCTTGAATTTTTAAAGGTAAGGAGGTTTATTTTCATCATGCTCAAAATCAACAATCTGAACGTTTCAACCCTGAAGGGCAGAAAGCTGATCAGCGATTTCAGCTTTGTTTTAAATGACGGCGAACACATCGCCCTGATCGGCGAGGAAGGCAACGGCAAGAGTACCCTGCTTAAGATCATCGCCGGCGAAGATGTTTCAAACTATGTAAACTGCAGCGGCCAGATCAGCGCTGACGAGACCGTCGGCTATCTTCATCAGCAGCTCAGTACGGAATACAATGACAGAACGGTACTGGAATACCTCAGCCACGCGGATAGTGGAGGCTATGATCTTTACGAACACTATAGTGATCTGATCGAAGCCCTTAACACCGTCTCTCTGGATCCGGACATTCTGGAAAGAAAGATATCTACGCTTTCAGGAGGTGAAAAGGTCAAGATGGCGCTGGCTGAACTGCTCTTTCACCGCTACGGCATCCTGTTACTGGACGAGCCGACCAACGATCTGGACCTGCAGACCATCATCTGGTTGGAGGATTTCATCACCAATTGCGAAAAGGCCATCCTGTTCATCAGCCACGACGAGACGCTATTGGAAAGCTGCGCCGAAGGCATCATCCACATCGAGCAGCTCAAGCGCAAGAGTGAACCGCACATTACCGTTGCCCGGCTGCCCTACCGCCAGTACGCCGACCAGCGGCTGCACAACATTGAAAGGATCAACGCCATCAGCCGCAAGGAAAACGCCGCCTTCAAGGCTCAGATGGAGAAATACCGGCGCATCTATCAGAAAGTCCAGCATGACCAGGCCAGCATTTCCCGCCAGGATCCCCATGGCGGAAGGCTTTTAAAGAAGAAGATGCACGCCGTAAAGTCGTTGGGCCGCAAGATGGAAGAAAAGCAGGATAACCTGACTAAGAAGTACGAACCGGAAGAAGCCATTGAAATCTTCTTCTCTCCAATCAGTCTGAACCCCTCCAAGATCATATTGGATCTCCAACTGCCCCAGCTCAGGGCCGGTGATAAGCTGCTGGCTGAGGATGTCTCCCTATTTGTCAAGGGGGCGGACAAGCTGTGCATCATCGGCTCCAACGGCACCGGCAAGACGACCCTGATGAAAAGCATCAGAGAGGCTCTGATGGAAAAGAAGGAGATCAAGGTCGGCTACATGCCCCAGAAATATGAAGAGGTCATGGATTATGACCTTACACCCACCCGGTTTCTCAACCCTGAAGGGCTGAAGGATACCACCTCGCTGGTCAACAGCTATCTCGGCGCTCTGAAGTTTACTACTGAAGAGATGAGCCGGCCGATCAGCGGCCTTTCCGAGGGACAGAAATGCAAATTATTGCTGCTGAAACTGATCGTCGAGAAATGCGAAGTGCTGTTATTGGATGAGCCGACCCGCAATCTCTCTCCGCTCTCTTCCCCTCAGGTGAGGCAGATGCTGGTAAGCTATCAGGGCTGCATCATCGCCGTCAGCCACGACCGCAAGTTCATCAATGAAGTGGCCGACAAGGTCGCACTGCTTGAGGACGGCCGGTTGAAACTTCTGCAATAGAAAAGAATGTCCGTCAGCGAAAACGGACATTCTTTTGTCTAATTCTTCAAGGCTTATAACATTCCCTCACCCATGACGTAGGTCTGAACGGGTTCAAACTGCCTGTCCAGCACCACGATGTCAGCATCGTAGTTTTCCTTGATGTAACCCTTGCAGTAGTCATAGCCCAATAGGCAGGCCGGGTTGGCGGTGCAGGAGTTGATTGCGGTAACCACGTCAATGCCGGCGTTTTCGATCTCCCGCTTCAGGATGGTGTTGAGGCGGTTGCAGCTGCCGGCGATCGTGCCGTTTTCCAGCCGGCCGACACCGTCTTCGCAGATCCTTACCTTAACCCCGGAATCCCTCAGCATGATGTCCCCGACCGGCAGGCCCTTAATGGCTACCGAGTCGGTAATGGAGATCAGCTTGTCTTTGCCCTTGATGCGGGCCAGGATGCTGGCGGAGGGGAAGCTGACATGAACGCCATCGCCGATCAGCTCCGCGTACATGTCGTCATAGTACATCGCTGCGCCTAACGTACCGGGCTCGCGGTGATGCAGACCTCTCATGCCATTATAGGTATGGGTGAAGGCCCGGGCTCCGGCATTGCGGGCTTCCGTGCACTTGGCAAAGTCAGCGCCGCTGTGGCCGATGGCTACCTTCAAACCCTTGGAAACGCAATACTTGATGACATCCATATCCGGCAGTTCCTCTGGGGCCACCATGACATATTCCAGCAAGCCCTTGGAAGCTTCCAGATATTCATCGATGATCGCTCTGGTGGGAACGATCTTGTTGGCCAGATCCTGAGCACCGCGGTATTTCTCTGACATGAACGGTCCTTCCGAGTAGATGCCGAGAATATTGGCTCCCTTATACTCTTCCTCAAAGGCCTCGGCAATGGCCCGCATGCCGGAGAGAACGCACTGGTGCGGCGCGCTGCTGGTTGCCGGCAAAGTGGAAGTAACGCCTTCGGTAGGCAGATAGGCCATCCACTCCTTTACCCATTCTTTTGTGGCGTGGTTAGCGTCCAGACCCTTATAGCCGTGATTATGAATGTCGATCAGTCCCGGCAGGATCCAGTTGTCACCGTAATCGACATCGACTTTCTCGACCCCGTAAGGCATGATGGCGGTGATCTTGTTGCCGGTTATCTCTACCTGCAGAGGCAGCAGTTTTTCCTGATAATAGACGTTTGTGCTCTGTATGATCATTTTGATTTTCCTCCATCTCCATTATACTACCTTAACGGCCATGATATAATATATCCGACATTAGGAGGATGAATCATGAAATACCCTTTCCCGAAAGCTGACCTGCATTTCCATCTGGACGGTTCAATGGTTCCGGAAATCACCTGGAAGCTGGCCAAAGAGCGCAACATTGAAATGCCCGCTAATTCACTGGAAGAATTCAAGGCCTATCTGGTCAGAACAGCCAATTGCGGTGACGTCGGCGAATACCTCTCCCGCTTTGACCTCAATACCGCCATCCTGCAGGACTATGAAGCCTTAAGGGAGATCACCTATACGACCATTCAGAATGTCGCTGACACGCTCGATTATGTGGAGATCCGCTTTGCGCCCCAGCTGCATACCCAGAAGCAGCTGACCCAGCGTCAGGCCATCGATGCCGTACTGGAAGGCCGCCGGCAGGCTGCCGTTGATTTCCCGCAGATCAAAACCAATATCATTCTCTGCTGCATGATCGCTCTCAATAACGCCAACCGCGACATGAACCTGGAAACGGTCCGGCTGTTTGAAGAATATTACTCCGAAGACGGCGTTGTCGCCTTGGATCTGGCCGGCTTTGAGGACAGCGTCCCGATGAAGGAATACGCTGAATTATTTGTATCCCCCAGAGAAAAGGGTATGAACCTGACCATCCACGCCGGCGACAACGGCATCCCACAGAACTGCGCCACCGTCATCGGTTACGGTGCCAAGCGGATTGGCCATGGCCATCATTGCTACTACGACGCTGAGATCGCCCGTCAGGTTGTCAACACAAAGACCGCTCTGGAGATCTGCCTCACCAGCAACATCCACTGCAAGACCGAGCCCTCCTACGCAAAGCATCCGGCCAAGAACCTGCTGGACATGGGCGCCATGGTCACCCTGAACACTGACAACATGATCCTGTCCGACATTACCATTGAGGATGAATATGATCACGCTCTCAATGAGTGCGGTTTTACCTGGAACGACCTGATCACCTGCAACATCAATTCATTTAAGTCATCATTCATGAAGGAAGAAGAAAAGCTTCCCTACATCGAGAAGCTGAAGACCTTCTACCGCTAGGAGGGAAACAATGTTACCAAGAAAGAGAAGAAACATCCGCTACAATCCCCGCTATGGCCGGGAAGTGACTGACGGAGTCCCCACCGCCCTGAAGAGACGGCCTTATGCCTATACTCAACTTTCTCCTGAGGTACGTAAGGAAGAAGAAAGGAAGGCCAAACAGGCCAGAGAGAAACTGCTTTGTCCCAACTGTGGGGCGGAAATAAAGAAAAGCCAGAAGTACTGCCCGGCCTGCGGCAAGGTTCTGGACGAGGAATAAGAAATAAAATAGAGCTTAGATTAGTAATCAAATCTATACTTGTTAGTCAAGAGGTCGCAATGATGCGGCCTCTTTAAATGGTAATCAGAAGAAAGAGTAATAAACGCATGAAAACTCACTTGAAAAAGTGCAATATTATCACAAAAACTCGTTTGAAAAAGTGCAGTTATTGCTTGATAACTCGTTTGAAAAAGTGTATTATGCGATTAAGGAGGGTTGCATGTAATGTTCAGAAGGAAAATTGTTCATGAACTCGAAGCTTGGAAGAGTGATACCGGCAAGAAAAAAGCTCTTGTTATAAAAGGGCTTAGACAAATCGGAAAAACTCGCTCAGTTAAAGCTTTTGCGGAAGAAAACTACGAAAATGTTGTATATATTGATTTCAAAACAAATACATCAGCCAAACAGGTATTCGCTAGTGACCTGGTAGTGGATAGAATCACTGTAGATTTGTCTGCTTTGATGCCAAATGTGCACTTTGTACCTGGTAAGACATGCATTATTTTTGATGAGATACAAGAATGCTCCGGAGCAAGAGCATCTATCAAACCTTTCATGGAAGATGGAAGATATGATGTTATTTGCACCGGTTCGTTACTGGGAATAAAAGGCTATAATAAAAAATCTGGCAAGGGCATACCGGTAGGTTTTGAACGAACGGTTTACATGAAACCGATGGATTTTGAAGAATTCCTTTGGGCTAAAGGCATATCTGAAGACGTGATCGAAAATATAAAAGAACATTACAGAACGCGCACCCCTGTAAGTGATGCTGTTCACACAGCAATGCTCAGATACTTTAGGGAATACATCTGCGTAGGAGGGCTCCCTTACATTGTTGATCGCTTTGTATCAACAAATGATATGAATGTTGTTTACCGGGAACAAAGGGATATTATCGAAGAGTATAAGGACGACTTTGGCAAACACCTAAACGAAAACGAGGAGGAAGAAGTCGACCTTGCACTACTGGCAAGAATCAATCGTGTTTTTGATTCTATTCCAGCGCAACTCGCAAAAGAAAACAAAAAATTCGTTTATTCGAAATTGGAAAAAAAGGGCCGCTCGGAAAACTATCAAGCGGCAATCCAATGGCTTTATGATGCCGGGCTAATTAATATTTGTTACAACCTGAACGCCATTGACGAACCTCTGGAAGGCAACAAGATTGATAACATCTTTAAGCTTTATATGCAAGACAGCGGCTTATTTGTCGCGATGTTAGAAAAGGGAAGTGCCGGTAAAATCCTAAGTGGAGATATGGGTATGTATAAAGGAGCGATATATGAAAATATAGTCGCAGATTGTTTTTCCAAGCAGGACCGTCCGCTTTTCTACTTCCATAAAGACAGCGGGTTAGAAATAGATTTTATAACAAAAGAAAATGATGAAGTTACGCTAATAGAAGTGAAAGCGACTACCGGAAATACAAAATCTGCAAAAACTGTATTAAAGAACAAAGATGTTTATCATGCCGAGAAATGCATTAAATTGAGTGAAAACAATATTGGAATAGCGGATAATGTAATCACGATACCCTATTACCTTGCATTCATGATGGAATAAATAAAGAGAGGAGAAAAACAATGGAAAAAATCAAGATGATTCTCGACTGCGATACCGGACACGATGACGCCATTGCCCTGATGGTAGCTGCCCGGCATCCCCAGATCGAACTATTGGGCGTAACCGTAGTGGCCGGCAATCAGACGCTGGACAAGACCCTGCCCAACACCCTGCATGTCTGCCAGCATCTGGGACTGGATGTTCCGGTTTACGGCGGCATGGACCGGCCGATGGTCAGAGACCAGGTTACGGCTGGCGACGTCCATGGCGAAAGCGGCCTGGACGGTCCGGTCTTCGAGCCGTTAGTCAAAAGGGCTGAACAAAAGCACGCCGTTAATTATCTGATCGATACTCTGATGGCCTCCGATGGCGACATTACCCTGGTACCGGTCGGACCGCTGAGCAACATCGCTATGGCCATGCGTCTGGAACCGCGGATCTGTCAGAAAATAAAGAAAATCGTCATCATGGGCGGAGCTGTGGGTTTAGGAAACGTCACTCCAACTGCCGAATTCAACACCTTTGTTGATCCGGAAGCCGCTCATGTGGTCTTCACTTCCGGGGTTCCCTTAGTGATGATGGGGCTCAATCTCACCAACAATGTCCGCGCTGACATGGACATCATAGAGAGAATGGAAGCCATCGGCAACAAGGCAGGCAAGCTGTTCGGTGACATCATGCGCTTCACCTTCCGCTCTCAGGCTGTCAACGGCCTTTCATCCGGACCGGTTCACGATGTTACCGCCGTAACTTATCTGGTGGCTCCGGAGATCTATGAAACCAAGGACATGTTTGTGGAAATTGAGCTCAATCACGGTCCCAGTTATGGCCAGACCGTCTGCGACATCAACAACCGTTATCACAAGCCAGCCAACGTCACGGTAGGCCTGACCTGCCAGCTGGAGCCCTTCTGGAATATCGTTGAAGATACCCTGAGAAGACACATCTAATAAATCAGGACTCAAAAAAACAGCCTTCAGATAACTGAGGGCTGTTTTCATTTGTCTTTGGACTATCGCTACGTCAGTGTAAACTAATTAGATGTTTGCCAGGTATTTGATAGTTCTGACCATCTGTGAAGTGTAGCTGTTCTCGTTGTCGTACCAGGAAACTACCTGTACCAGATAAGTGCCATTGCCCATATCGGATACCATGGTCTGGTTGGCATCGAACAGTGAGCCATACTTCATGCCGATGATGTCGGAGGAGACTAACTTCTCGGTAGTGTAGCCGAATGATTCATTAGCCTGAGCCTTCATGGCAGCATTGATGCCTTCAACAGTGATGTTTTCACCCTTGACAACAGCGTGCAGGATGGTGGTTGAACCGGTAGCGGTCGGAACTCTCTGAGCAGCGCCGATCAGCTTGCCATTCAGTTCGGGGATAACCAGGCCGATAGCCTTGGCAGCACCGGTTGAGTTGGGAACGATATTGCAGGCGCCAGCGCGGGCTCTCTGCAGGTCACCCTTTCTGTGCGGTCCGTCCAGAATCATCTGGTCGCCGGTGTAAGCATGAACAGTGGTCATGATACCGGACTGGATCGGAGCATAGTCATTCAGAGCCTTGGTCATCGGGGCCAGGCAGTTGGTGGTGCAGGAAGCAGCAGAGATGATCTTGTCTTCCGGAGTTAAGGTCTTGTGGTTGACATTGTAAACAATGGTCGGCAGATCGTTTCCGGCAGGAGCGGAGATAACGACCTTCTTGGCGCCGGCATCAATGTGAGCCTGAGCCTTGGCCTTTGAAGTATAGAAACCGGTGCATTCCAGAACGACATCAACACCAAGTTCTCCCCACTTCAGATTCTGAGCCTTCGGTTCAGCATAGATGGTGATTTCCTTACCGTCAACAGTGATTGAACCCGGTTCCTTGACTTCCTTGGTTTCCTCGTCTACGACCGGTTCCTTGGAAGTAACAGTGTGCTTGGCTTCTTCACCGAAGACACCGCAGTAGCCGCCCTGAGCTGAGTCATACTTTAATAAGTTGGCGAGCATCTTGGGGCTGGTTAAGTCATTGATGGCAACGACTTCGTAGCCTTCAGCACCGAACATCTGTCTGAATGCCAGACGACCGATACGTCCGAAACCGTTAATAGCAACTTTTACAACTGACATTAATTTTTCCTCCTAT